>JBBRED010000023.1:0-43875 GCA_038203335.1 Haliangiales bacterium
GCTCATCCAGATCCGAACCGACCGCAACGACCAAGCCGACGACGGAGCCAACCCATGAAGAAGAAGCTACCGGTTGTATCGAAGCCCATGCCCGCTGCAACCCAGCGCGAGCTCGCCGTGAAGCCGGTGGCCGCTGGCAGCAAACCCGAGTTCCCCACGCGCAATGCGATGTATCGCAAGGCCGGGATCATCGGCGGCGCGACGCTCCTTGCCGCGGGCGGGGTGGCGAGCGCCGACATGCAGAAGACCGCGCCGCCGCCTCCCCCTCCGCCGCAGCAGCAGGCGAAGCCGGCCGACCCGGCGCCGAACCCGGTGCCGAACGTCGAGATGAAGGACGGCTCGGTCGACGGCCAGCCGCTCGCCAAGACGGCCCCGAAGTTCCGTGTCTACCGCGAGGGCGGAGGCATCGGTCCCGCCGAGGACATGTGGCAGGAGTCGGATGTCGAGGCGTTCATCAACTGGACGATGGCCAAGGAAGGCAAGCTCAACATCAAGACGAACTACAAGTTCGAGTACGACGGCACGAGCTTCGACATCGACGGGTTCGACGAGAACGCGAACGTCGGGTACGAGTACGTCGACAAGCTCGACTACGACAAGGACTACTTCACGAAGGAAGTCCGCGCGAAGTTCGACCGCTGGATGAAGGAGAAGAAGGCAGCCATCCTCTTCATCCAGATCAAGAAGAACCCGGATACGTCGACGATCAAGGGCAAGGTCCTGAAGTTCCTTGCCGCCGTGAAGAAGGCGCCTCCGGTCGCCGGAAAGCTCGCCAAGTAGTTTCGATCGTCGGTTCGGAAGACGAGCGCACCGCGGAGGAACTAAGGTTCCGAAGCGGTGCGTTTTCGTTTGGTGATCCGGTACCTCCTCCTCCTCGCGATGGTCGCTGCGTGCGGCCGAAGTGCGGCCGAGGCTCCGCCCTCGCACCGCGGGTTCTACTTCTGGCGCACGACGTTCGCGCTGACGCCCACGGAGCAGGAGGCGGTGCGCGCGCTGCACGTGGAGCGGATCTACGTGCGGATGTTCGATGTCGCGTGGAGCGAGGAAGACAAGACCACCGTGCCGCTCGGGCCGGTGACGCTCGGTGCGGGCGCGAAGCTGCCGGCCGGCGTGGAGATCGTGCCGGTCATCTACCTCGAGGCGGACGTGTTCAGGCACGTCACCAAGGCGCAGCTCCCGATGCTCGCGCGCAAGCTGTGGGCCGACGTCTAGGACCGGGCGGTGGCGCTCGGGTTTCGCCCGCGCGAGCTGCAGCTCGACTGCGACTGGACCGAGTCCACGCGCGAAGGCTTCTTCGGCCTGCTGCGCGAGCTGAAGACCGCGACCGCGCTGCCGCTCAGCTCGACGATCCGGCTGCACCAGGTGAAGTACCGCGAGCGCACCGGCGTGCCTCCCGTGGAGAGGGGCACGCTGATGTTTTACAACATGGGGACGTTCTCGCCCGATCCCGAGCAGAGGATGATCTTCGACCCGGCGAGCGCCGAGAAGTACCTGGCGCGGATCGACGACTACCCGCTGCCCCTCGACGTGGCGCTGCCGATCTGGTCGTGGACCGTGCACCTGCGCGACGACCTGGTCGTTGGCCTCATGCAGAGCACCGATCCCGCGGAGCTGCCGGCGCTCGACTTTCTCGCCGCCGATGGACCGGATCGGTTCGTCGCGACGCGCGGAACGTTCCTCCACGGCACGTTCCTCCGCGAGGGCGATGTCCTCAAGGTGGAGGTCACGGGGCCGGCGGAGACGTCGGCGGCCGCGGCCATGCTCGCGCCTCACCTTCGCGGCAGCGGCGCCGCGCGGACCGTCACGTTGTTCGATCTCTCGGAAAGGAACCTCACCCGTCATGGCACCGATCAGCTGGACCACGTGTTTCGCTCGCTTCGCTAGCGCCGCGCTGATCGTCGGTCTCGCCTCCGCGGCGAGCCTGCTGGTCGAGCATGACGATGCGGAGGCGTGCGCCGGGTGGGAACCGTCGATCTCCGACATGACCACCTTTGATCCGGGCGTGCTCGGCGACGACTCGTGGGGAGGTCTCGAGTACGACCCGTTCACCGAAGGGTACGGCGGCGGATGCTCCGAGTGCGGAACCAAGGCGATGCTCGCGGACTGGCACGGCTACCTGAAGGACGCGGTGACCCCCGCGGACTGGGAACAGGTGCTGATGAAGGCCTCGCTCGCCGACGTGTTCGCGATCGAGCAGAAGCTCGCCGGCAAGTCGCAGAAGGCGCCGAAGGGGTTCGAGACCAGCTCGTTGTGGACGAACGCCGCCGCGCAGAAGCAGCTCTACGGCGCGGTGGAGCTCGTCGAGCTCCTCAAGCGCATGGAGCCGAACGTCACGTTCGAGATGTGGGAGCAGAAGCAGCGACCGGCCGATCCGCTGGCCAAGGAGCTCGCGGCGGCGCAGCGCGGGCTCAAGGCGGCCAAGGATCCATTTCTCCAGCAGCGCTACGCGTTCGCGGTGGTGCGCGCGCTGTTCTATCGCAAGGAGTTCGCGGCGGCGGTGACGTTCTTCGATGGGCACCTCGCGACCCTCTCCACGCCGTCGGTGGACCTCATGTGGCGCGCGCGCTACTACATCGCCGGTGCGCTGCGGAAGGATGGCAGGACGCCGCGCGCGAACCTCGAGCTCGCGCGGATCCACGCCGGCTACTACCCGCTGACCGGCCTCGCGATCCAGGACTTCAAGCCGGTCGAGGAGGCGGACTGGAAGGACGCGCTCAAGCTCGCGAAGGACAAGGGCGAGAAGGCCGCGATGTGGCGCATGGTCGGGCTCAAGCACGATCCGCTGGTCGCGGCGCAGGAGATCCTCAAGCTCGATCCGAAGTCCTCGCTGGTCCCGCTGCTCGTGGTGCGCGAGCTTGGCCGCACGGAGAGCCTGATCGACGCGACGTTCACGAACCAGCCCGACAAGGCGCAGATCGCGGCGCAGAAGAAGGCGTACGCGCGCCTCGAGACACTCGCGACCAAGCTCGCCGCCAGCCCGGCGACCGCGAAGCCGTGGCTCTACGATCTGATCGCGGGCCACATCGCGGCGAAGCGCGGTGACCTCGCAACGGCGCGGACCCGGATGGCGAAGGCCGTCGCGGGCGCACCGGGAGACAAGCGCGTGGCCAGCCAGGCCAAGGCGAGCCTCGCGGTCGCGCTCGTCGCGGACTGGAAGCTGAATCCGCAGAACGAGGCCGAGCTGGCCACGCTGATGAAGGACATCGATCCGGCGTTCGGTCGCATGCACTCGGTGACCAACGAGGTCCGCACCAAGCTCGCGATCGCCTACGCCGCGGCGAACAAGATCGTCGACGCGGAGTTCCTCGCCCACACCGTGAGCGATGACCTCGACCGCGGCACTACCTCGCTGCAGCGCAAGGTGAACGCGAAGTGGCAGTCGGTGCCGTTCCTCAAGGAGATGATCGCGCGCACCGATCAGCGGACCGGCGAGTTCGATCGGTTCGTGGTCGACGGTTCACACGTCAAGGACGACCTCCAGCTCGAGCTCGCGGTGCGGCTCACGCTCGACGGTGACTTCGCCAGCGCGAAGGCGGTGTTCGACAAGACCACGGCGAAGTCAGAGCTGCTCAAGACCGATCCGTTCGTGATCCACGCGGTGGACTGCCACGACTGCGACCACGACAAGTTCGGCGAGAAGGCAAAGTGGACGCACCGAAACCTCGTCGCTCGGCTCGCGGAGCTCGAGCTCGCGGCGAAGGGCGGCGGCGAGGCCGGCGCGCAGGCGGCGCTCGCACTCGGAAACGCGCTGTACAACATCACGCACCACGGAAACGCGCGCGCGTTCACCGACCCCACGCACCAGTCGACCAGCGATGCGCGGCTCGCCGAGCGCTACTACAAGAAGGTCTACGACTCGTCGGGCAATCGCGAGCTCAAGGCAAAGGCCGCGTGGCTCGCGGCGAAGGCCGAGCTCGGCACGCTGATCTACAGGGAGCAGGTCGCGCGCCCGGAGGACTTCGTCGACGCCGCGATGATGACGCCGAAGACCTGGTTCCCGATCTTCGCGAAGTTCGCGAACACGAAGTACTACAAGGAAGTGCTCAAGGAGTGCGGCCGGTTCCGCGACTACGCCGCCGCGAGAACACCGTAGCGAGCGCCGCGCCCGCGAGCAGGAGGTGAGCATGCCACCACCCGCAGGAGCGGGCCGCGACCATCTTCGTCGCCGAACGCCGAGAGATTCTAGCCGATCAGGTTCTGCAGCCGCTCGGGATCGTCGCTCTCGATCCAGTCGACGCCGAGCTCGCGCAGGCGAAACGCCTCGACATCGGTCATCGCGGAAGGGTCGATCGGCTTGCCGGTGGTCGAGCCCATCGGGAACAGGGTGTGCGTGCCGATCGCGACGCCCAGCGCGTGCAGGCGCTTGACCGTGCCGGTGCCGATCAACGTGTGCTCGGCGCCGACCAGCCGGGTGCCGAGCAGCCGGTTGACGAAGTTGGTCTCGAGGATGCGGTTGAGCATCCGCCGGCCATCGAGGAGCGGGCGCGCGAAGTTCAGCATGGTGTCGTCGAAGCAGAAGCCCACGGCGAGCCGGGACTCCTTGCGCACCGCGGCGCCGAGCTTGCGGGGATCGAACGACGTGACGATGACGCGATGCTCGGCGCGGGCCTCCGCGATGACCTGCGCGGTGATCGCGCCGATCTCGGTGGCCCACAGCCGCGCGACATCGAGCTTGAGCTCGACGTTGATCAGGACGCGTGCGGCGACCTCGGCGAGCACCTCGGCGAGCAGCGGGATCCGCTCCTCGCGCTCGTAGCGCACGACGACCTCCTTGCCGTGCTCGTCGATCCCCATCGGCAGCTCGCGGCGGATGCGCAGGCGCGAGATCTGGTCGAAGGTCAGGTCATCGACGTCGAACCTGCTGCCGGTGAGCCGACGAAGGTTGTGGTCGTGGAGGACGACCGCCTTGCGATCGCGCGTCAGCCGAACGTCGAGCTCGATCGCGGGGAGCCCGAGCTCGACCGCGCGCTTGAACCCGGCGAGCGTGTTCTCCTGGTGCAGCTTCGGCACGCCGCGATGTCCCACCACGATCGGCAGGTGCTTGCCGATGAGGAAGGGATTGACGCCGGGAGACATGCTCCCTGCAGTTTCGCATGTTAGATGCGCGTCGGCAGCCGTCGCACGCTCGCGCGGACGCCCCGCCGCCGCCGGTAGGCCCAGCGAAGCGTGCGGAACACGGCGCGAACCCGGCCGACCAGCCGGGCCCACATCCCCCGACGCGGCGCTCGGGTGACCCGGATCTCGGTCGACAGGGCGGGCATCGCTACGCGCGCCGCCGGCGGGCGCGGGACGCGCTCGAGCACGGTCACGCCGAGCAGGGTCATCGCCGGCGGGCGCTCGACGCGGTCCGTGAGGTCCGCCGGCGGGATGCTGTCGACGGCGTCGATCAGCTCGGGGATCCCGCCGCTGTCCTCCTCGCCGGCGAACAGCGGGGCCATCTGGACCGTCGCCTTCGCGAGCTCGTCGAACACCTCGGCCGGCACCTCGACCCGCGCCCTGTCCTCGCGGCGGTGATGCGCGCGGCGGAGCTCGATGGACATCAGCTTGCTCTCCGGCGTGAGCGTCCGGATCCCGAGCAGCGCGCCCGCCCGACCGTACGGATTCTGGGCCGTGTCCCACGACTCGAGCACGACGCACACGCCGCGCAGCATCGGCGTTCCATCCGCGAGGCGGATCGAGAACGCGGTCTCGATGCCGGCGCGCTTCGCCTGCGCTCCGGGAATGAAGCACGACGCGTCCGCGCAGAAGCGCGAGAACGACTGCACGAAGTCCTCGACGGTCGTGAACTTGGTCACGATGCGCATCTCCATCGCGTTGCTCGTGCGCGGCGGTTCCACCAGACCAATCTAGTGACGTCGTCGAGCGAGCTCGATGAACGAATTCGCGGACGTCGTGCGGCGAGGGTCCACCGATGCGAGATGCGTCAGCTACCTCACGCGTCGCTCCGGTTCCTACCTGTCACCTGACGTAGATCTGGCTCACGAAGCGGTCCAGCACGCGTGCGTACCGCTGGAGATCCGCTCGGGGAGCCGCAGCTTCGCGATCGGACCGGCGTCGACGTGAGCGGCGTCGAACACATGGCACTCCGAGACGTCGCGAAGCGTATCGCTCGTGAACGTCAGGAGGTAGCCATCGTCCTCGCTCTTCGCGTTCGGTCGCGGCGCCATGGGGCTCTCGCTCGCGTACACGCCGTCGGGATAGCGATAGCTCTGCGTGGCGCCGGTCTCGAGATCGAGGCGGAGAAGGCCATCGAACATGAACCAGCCCGGCTTCGCGGTCATCGTCCACGCGTACCGGTGACGCCGGCCGCCGACGCGCCCGTTGATCGATGGGAACTCCGAGACGTCCTCGAACATCCGCTCCTCGGTGGCCTTGCCGGTCGCGAGATCGAGGCGCCAGCGATGCGGCCGCGCCTGCATCGAGTGCAGATCGACCATCTTCTTGAGGCCGGCCCACGGTCCATCGGCGGGATCGGGCTTCGCCATCGGCTCGCTCTGAAAGTAGCCGTCGACGACGATCGTGTTGCCGTCCTCGTACGCGTTGATGAAGTGCAGGACGTACGTGGGGGCGGCCTCGAACCAGCGGATGTCACCGCCGGCGCGCGGTACCACGCCGAAGCGCGTGGGCAGGTTCGGGTACCAGCGCGGACGGTGCACGCCCTTCGCGAGCAGCTCGGGATCCCAGAACAGCGGGAAGTCGCCGACGATCGCGTAGTGCTCGGTGAACGCCATGTCGTGCGGCAGCCGCGCGCCGGGCAGGGGTACCGCCTGCTGATGGACGAGCTCGCCCTGCGGGTTCACCACGCCGAACGAGAAGTGCGGCGCCTTCGTGCCGTAGCCGAACACGAGCAGCTCTCCCGTGACCTCGTCGAGCTTGGGGTGCGCCGAGATGCCGAACCCGCCGAACCCGCCGGTCCACGGCACGGCGCCGTGACCCTCGAGGGAGCGCGGATCGTGCGCGTACAGCTCGCCGCACTGATAGAAGCTGGTCAGCGCACGACCATTGTGGACGACCACATCGGTGCTCGACGCGTCCTTCATCTTGCCGCGCGCGCCCCAGCCATCCCGCAACGACTTCGCGGGCGCCTCGATGATGCCGGCCCACAGCGGTTCGCCGGCCGCGAGCTCCGCCGCGAGGCCCGCGGTCTTGACCATGCGATTGCGGTAGCTCGTTCGGCCACCCTGAAACGTGATCGCGTGCAGCATGCCGTCGCCGTCGAACGGGTGGTAGCGCCCGATCGAGGGCAGCAGCGGATTCTCGGTGTTGCGCAGGTAGGTGCCGCTGAGGTCCGCCGGGACCGTGCCCTCGACGACCTCGAGCTCGTCCGCATCCCACTCCACGAGGTTCGGGCGCCACGCGCCGGTGCGATACGGATGGTCGTCGTCGCCGGGGAGCTGGTGGTCGTAGCGATGAACAACGCGCGCGGTCATGACGGAGACCGTGCCACGATCAAGCACACCGCGGTGGTACCGCTGCCGCCGATGTTCAGGGTCCCGAACGCGCTCGCGCCATCGATCTGGCAGGGGCCGGCGGTCCCCGTGACCTGGTGCGAGGCGTCGACGAGCATCCGCACGCCGGTCGCCCCGACCGGATGCCCGCCGCCGATCAGACCGCCGCTCGGATTGATCGGCAGCTCGCCGTCCTTCTCGAGCATGCCCGACTCGATCGCCTTCCACGCATCGCCGGGCGCGGTGACCCCGAGATGATCGATCGCGAGGTATTCGGTGACCGTGAAGCAGTCGTGGACCTCCACGCCGTCGAGCGCGAGCACGCCGGGCAGCTCCGCGCGGCGCAGGGCATCGGTCACGGTCTGTGCGAGGTGTGGCATCAGCACCTGCGTGCGATCGGTCGCGCGCACGAGCTTCGCATCGAGACTCAGCGCCGCCGTGCGATGGCCCCAGCCCGCGATTCGCGCGAGCGCGGTGCCGGTCTGGCGCGCGTGCGCCCGGGCGAAGCTCTCCGAGGCGAGCACCACGCCGGCCGCACCGTCGGTGATCTGCGCGCAGTCGTAGCGGCGGAGTCGACCCTCGACCAGCGGATTCGCGGTGGCATCGCCGAACGTTCCGGGGTCCCAGCTCCAGGCGCGGGTCTGCGCGAGTGGATTGACGCGCGCGTTGCCGAGGTTCTTCTTCGCGATCGCCGTGAGGTGATCCGCGCTCAGGCCCCAGCGCTCGTCGATCGCATCGCCGATACGCGAGAACATGTGCGGCCACACGTAGCGCGCGGTCTCGCCCTCGTGACCCACCCACGCCGCCGAACCGAGATGGCGCGCGGCGAGCTCGCCGGGCACGTTGCGCTCCTGCTCGATGCCGAGCACGAGCACGCACTCGTAGCGCCCGGCCTCGATGTCGGCCATCGCTGCGAGGATCGCGATGCTGCCCGATGCACACGCCGCTTCGTGCCGGCTCGCCGGGAGTCCCGACAGCAACGGTCGCGCGGTCGCCGGCATCGCACCGAGCTGCGCCTGCCCGGTGAACAGCTCGCCGAAGGCGTTGCCGACGTGGATCGCCCGGACCGCCTTCACGTCGAGCTTCGCCGCCTCGAGCGTGCGATCCACGATCTCGCCCGTGATCGCGTCGAGCCCCGTGCCCTCGCGGGACAGGTGTCGCGAGAAGTCCGTCTGCGCGCCGCCGAGCACGAACACACCAGGAGCCATGCGCGCATGATACGCATGTCCGCGATGGATCCGATCGCGTTCGTCATGGAGCTCGAGGCGTTCAAGGCCGAGCGGCTCGCGCCGATCCTCGGTGCAGGGCAGGTGGCGCTCACCGCGCCCTCGAGCACCGAGCCGAAGCAGCTCCTGCAGGTGGCGCTCGCGAACGAGATCAGCGTCAGCGATCTCGCCGCGGTGTGGATTCCGAGCACGCGCGAGGTCGACGTCAAGATCGCGTTCGCGAGACAGGCCGGCGACGAGGCGAATCACTTCAACCTCGTCGCCGACCGGCTCGCAGCGCTCGGGTTCGACGTGGCGGCATTTCAGGTGCCGCCCGACAACGCGCTGTTCGCCTACATGAAGTCGCTCTCGACCACGGTCGAGCGGATTGCCGCCGGGCTGTTCACGCTCGAGTCGATCGCGCACGGCGTCAACGAGAGCTTCATGGCGTACTGCGCGGCGAAGGGCGACGACGAGACCGTGCGCATCTACCGCGAGTACATCCAGCCTGACGAGCTCGCCCATCAACGGCTGGGCAGCGCCCTGCTCGCGAAGTACGCCATCACCGACGAGGCCCAGGCCGCCGCGCGTCAGGCCGTATCTCGCGTGCTCGAGATCGCGACCACCGCGCGCGCGCAGGCGGCGACCAGGCTAGGCACCGCCTGCGTTCCCGGGTGCTAGAGGCGGCCGGTGAGCGCCAGCACGATCAAGATCAAGATGATCAGTGCGGCGGGTGACATGCCTGCGGCGCCGAAGCGGCTGTAACCGAGGCCACCACCGAGAACAGCGATGAGTCCGATGACGATGAGGATGGTCAGCATGACTTCCCGTCGTGCAAACCGACGGCCAGCGCTCCGACCGTGACGACGGCGCTCACCGCGGGGTTCCCTCCGGTATGATGGAGCTCGTGCGGATGGCGAGCGGCCGACTCGACCGCGCTCGATTCGGTGTTCGTCACGATCGACGATCCGACCGCATCGACCGCCGAGACCGTGGACGTGATGGAGGACCAGACGTGGCGCTGGACCACGTCGGCCGGGACCTCGGTCTATCCGCTGGTGGCCGAGCCGCACCAGATCGGTGTGCTCCAGCGTGAAGGTGGGGCGCGGGTGGACAAGCTCGCGTTGACGATCAGCGCGATGCCGCCGCCCTGATCCACAGCGGCCGTGTCTGGGTATCCACGCGTCGCGTAACCGACAGTAGATCCACAGGTTCTTGCTGGCATCGGGGCTGCACTTCCAAGCGGCCACCATGCAACTACTCAAGGTCGCGCTGGCTTCGCTGGTGCTCACGAGCACCGCGCTGGCCGCGGATTCGCGGCTCTCCCTGACCGAAGCCGAGACCGAGCCGGCGGGCTCGCGCTCGGACGTGAACGACGCCGAGCTGGTCACGCTGCGCGCCGCGGTGACGAAGGATCCGAAGGATCGGGCCGCGCGGTTCGCGCTGGTGCGCGGACTGCAGCGCGCGAAGAAGCTCGACGAAGCGCTGACCGCCGCGCAGGACTGGCGCACGGTCGATGCCTACAACCTGGTCGTCGTTCGCCTGCTCGGGGATCTGTACGCCGAGAAGGGTGAGCGCGCGAAGGCACGCCGTGCGTACTCCGCCGTGGTCGAGCTGCTCCCGAAGGACGCGTCCGCACACCGTGCGCTGGCGAGCGTGCTCAAGCAGTCAGGTGATCTCAAGGCTGCGTATGACCGCCTGCTCGCCGCCGGTGAGAACGGCTCGAAGGACCGCCGGCTCGCGTTCGAGCTCGCCGATGTCGCGGCCCGGCTCGGGAAGACCGACGAAGCGCGCACGCGGTTCGAGGCGATCATCGACGATCCCGAGACCGCGGAGGCCGTGCGCTATCCCGCGAAGTAGCGGCTCGCGCAGATCTACCAGCAGCTCGCGAAGGCCGCGAGCGGCGATGACGCCGCGAACCTCGCGAAGTCGATCAAGGAGCTGCAGCTCAAGGGCGGCACCGAGAACGACATCAAGGTGTACCTCACGTGGGACACCGATCACTCCGACGTGGATCTGTGGGTCACGAACCCGGCCGGCGAGAAGGTGTTCTACTCGCACCGCAACGGGAAGTTCGGCGAGGCGCTGTTCGACGACGTGACCACGGGCTACGGCCCGGAGAGCTTCACGGCACCGAAGGCCGCCGCCGGCGATTACACCGTGCAGGTCAACTACTTCGGGCGCGGTCGCTCGAACTTCTCGGAAGCGCGCGGCGAGGTCGTGGTCGTCCTCGGCGAGGGCAAGGCCGAGGAGAAGAAGTTCGTCCTGCCGTACCGGCTGTTCGACGAGAAGCAGACCGTGACCGTCGCTCGCATTCACGTCCAGGGAGCCAAGTGATGAAGATCCAGGATTACCGTCTCGCGTCTTCCCGTTTCGCGTCCTCCCTGCTCGCGTCGACTCTCCTCGTCTCGTGCGGTGCGCCTTCAAAGCGCGCCGACGACACGCAGGGCAAGGGGATGATCGCGGTCGCCGCCGAGCGCAACGCGATGTCCCTGCCGCTCTCGGCGATCACGGTGCGCGGTGACCTCGCCGTCAAGCAGACGCCGGGCGGCGACTGGATGCCGCTTTCGGAGGGCGCATCGATCACCGGCGCGCGCGAGGTGAAGACCGATCGCCGGGGTGCGATCGTCGCGCTCGGCGATGCCGCCACCGCCCCGCTGCTCTACCTGCGCGCCGGCACGCGCGTGCTCGTCAGCCAGGACGGCAGCGGCGTGCACGTCGCCGTGATGGAGGGCCGCGCGCGCCTGCGCCCCGGCGCGAGCGTCAGCGCGTTCATCGATACCGAGGGCGGCGAGGTCGTGGTCACCGGCGACGTGCTCGTCGACGGTGGCGCGAAGGAGCGCTCGGAGGTTCGCCCTACCGGCGCGCGCCCGCAGGCCGCCGACTGGAGCCTCGCGATGCAGACCGCCGATACCGGCGCCGGTGTCGGCCGCATGGAGGCGCGCGTCACCAAGGATCGGATGGAGCCGCTCGAGCTGAAGAGCGTGGACGTCAACGTCAAGACCGCCGGCGACATGGCGGTCACCGAGGTCACCCACGTGTTCCACAACGGCGCCGAGGAGCGCCGCGAGGGCACGTTCCGGTTCCCGGTTCCCGAGGGCGCGCTGCTGATCGGCCTCGCGCTCGAGATCGACGGCAAGCTGGTCGAAGGGGAGATGGTCGAGCGCGACAAGGCGCGCGCGGTCTACGAGAAGATCGTCGACGAGATGCTCGATCCGGCGCTCCTCGAGTGGGAGGAGGGCAACTGGTTCAAGTTGCGCGTGTTCCCGCTCGAGGCGAGCGCCGACAAGAAGGTGGTCATCCGCTATGTCACGCCGATGCAGCACGCGGGCAACGCGTGGGAGTACGGCTACTCGATCTCGGCGCCCGACCGCGGAACGATCGGCGCGGTGACCGTGAAGGTCGACGGCCAGATGGCGCTGCAGCAGCGCAACGTGGCGCAGGGGATCGACCTGATCGTTCCCGTCGCGGCCGCGAAGGTGCCGGCGATCATGCGCGAGAAGCGGACCGATGGACTGTACACGGCGATCCGCATCACCCCGAACCTCTCGGCGGCGCCCGCGGTGATGCCGGGCGTCCCGAAGAAGGTCGCCGTCGTGTTCGATACGTCGCGCAGCTCGCTCGAGGGCCGCGCGCAGTCGCTCGAGCTGCTGCAGACCACCCTCAAGGAGCTGTCGCCCGAGGACTCGTTCGTGGTGCTCGCGAGCGACGTCGAGATCTCGGCGAGCTCGCAGGACTACGTCGCGCCGACCACCGAGTCGATCGCGAAGGCGGTCGCGCACATCACGGCGATCGAGCCCGATGGCGCGAGCGACCTCGGCGCGGCGCTGACCGCGCTGGCCCCACTCGCACCGAGCGAGATCATCTACATCGGCGATGGCATCCCGACCTGGGGCGAGCAGCGTCCGGAGGAGCTTGCAAAGCTCGCCGACAAGCTGGGCGCGCCGATCGAGGCCGCGCTGATCGGCAAGGGCGCGACCACCACGCTGTGGTCCGAGCTCTCGGGGCGCACCGGCGGTCGCGCGATGATCGTGAAGAGCCAGCTCGACGAGCGCCGGTTCGCGCTCGCCGCCACGCACTCGGATGCGCCGCGCCTCACCGATGCGCGCGTGATCGGTCCCGCGGGTGCGATCGTGTTCCCGAGCACCGCCGCGACGATCTTCGCCGGTGACGAGATCGTGGCCGTGATGAAGACCCCGCTCGATGCGCCGATGCCGCCGAGCGTTCGCCTCACCGGCAAGGTCGGTGGCAAGGACCACTCGGAAGAGATCACGCTGACGCCCGCCGTCGCCACCGATCGCGTGGCGCAGCGCTGGGGTCGCCAGCAACTCGCCATGATGGAGGCGACCGACGCGCCGAAGGACGACATCGTCAAGCTGTCGACCGACCTCGGCGTGATGAGCAAGTACACGTCGCTGCTCGTGCTCGAGAACGACGAGGCCTACAAGCGGTTCCAGATCGAGCGCAAGAACGCCGAGGCCCAGGCTGCGCAGCAGCTCGCGCAGGCGCCGCAGGTCACCGGTGGTGACCTCGATACGCTCGGCGCGCGCCAGGCCAGCCTGTCGCCCGACGAGATCCAGCCCGGCGATCCGGAGATCAAGATCCCGGCGCCGCAGGACGCGCGCTCGGTGGTGGTCAGCTTCCCGTTCGGCGAGACCAAGCTCGCGGTGTGGGATGACGACGCGAGCGCGTGGATGGTGCGGTTCCTGATCGACCAGGCGACCGCCGATGGCGAGTACGTGGTGCGCGTGACGATCACGCACGCCGATGGTCGCCTCGAGGTCCTCAAGCTGCCGTACACCGTCGATACCAAGGCGCCGACCGTGAAGGTCACGGCGACCAAGGACGCGACCGGGTACAAGATCGTCGCGCGGCAGCAGGCGAACGGTGCGCGCAAGGATGCGGACCGGGTCGAGATCATGCTGCCCGATGGCTCGCTCCTCCGCCTGAACCAGGTCTCGTGGGGCAAGTTCGAGGGCCACTGGGATACGGCGGTGCTGGCGGCACCCGCGACGCTGCGCGTGGTCGCTCGCGACCCGGCGCTCAACCAGTCGACGTCGGAGCTGGTGATCCAGTGATCGCGGCACTGCTCGCAGCCGGGTTGGTCTCGGTGACCACCGACCTCTCCGAGGTGCGGGCGTGCTACCCGCTCGACGGCGGCGACGTCCTGGTCGGTACGGGCGGTGGGCTGGCCCGGTACGACGCGCGCGGGAAGGTCCGCGCCGTGTGGACCGCGGTCGATGGCCTTCCGGGCACCCGCATCGATGGGATCTCCGCCGTCGGCGAGACGCTGTGGATCGGAACCGAGGCGGGCGCGGCCGTGGTCGCGCTCGACGGAACCAAGCTGTCCGTGACGCGCACGGCGGAGACGAAGTCCGTGCGCCAGGTGATCGCGTTCGAGGGCGCGACCTACCTGGCGACGTGGGAAGGCGGCGTGAAGAAGCTCGGCGGGCGTGATCTGAAGTGGAAGGGCGGGAACAATCCGCAGGCGCGCGCCCGCGTCAGCTCGCTCGCGGTCGCCGATGGCGCGCTGTGGGCGGGCACCGCGAACGGGCTCTATCGCCTGACGAACGGAACGTTCGAGCAGACGAACATCGAGGCGGGCGCGAACGAGGTGGCCGCGCTCTACGGCGATGGCGCCACGCTGTGGATCGGCACCAGCGCCGGGCTGTACACGCGCGAAGGCGCGACGGTGCGCGGTTACGGCGGCGGCGACGTGCGGCAGGTCGCGAAGGTGGATGGCTCGATCGTCGCGGCCACGTTCGGCGGAGGGCTGGTGCGCGTGGATCGCGGGCGGTTGATCGATGTCGCGCCGAAACCGCTCGCGATGGCCCAGTCGATCTCCGAGCGCGGCGGTGCGGCGTGCGCCGGCGGCATCGATGGCCTGTGGCTGCGCCCGACGCCGACGTCCGCCTGGACCGCGGCGGCGCGGCCCGCGGGACCGCCGGCGAATGACATCTCCGTCATCGCGCAGGACGGCGCGAAGCTGTGGGTCGGCACGTTCGACCATGGGCTCGCGATCCTCGAGGGCGGCGCGTGGAAGCCGTTCGAGAGCCCGAAGCTCGATCGCCGGATCAACGCGCTGCTCGTCGATGGCAAGAAGCTGTGGGTCGCCACCGCGGCGGGGCTCTCGGTGATCGAAGGCACCACCGTGCGCCAGCTCGGCAAGGCCGATGGTCTGCCGGCGCGGGGCATCCTCTCGCTCGCGAAGCTTCGCGATGGCCGCCTCCTGGTCGGCACCTCGGCCGGCGCCGCGATCGTCGGCGAGGGTCGCCCGCTGCACATCGGCAACAAGCAGGGGCTCGAGGCGAAGAACGTGTGGGCGGTGGCCGAGGACGCCGATGGCTGGATCTGGCTCGGCACGACAACCGGCGTGTTCCGCGGCAAGGCCGATGACACCGCCTGGACGCGATACTCGGTGGCGACCGGCCAGCTCCGCGACGACTGGGTGATGGCGATCGTCACGAAGGACCGCGCGCTCTGGGTCGGAACCTATAAGGGTGGCGTCACCCGGTTCGACCCGACCGACGCGGGCGTCACCGCGACGCCGGTGGGCGACGGCTGGATCAACCCCGGTGGCCTGCGCTGGATCGGAGACGCCCTCTACGCTTCGACGATGGAGGGCGTGCGGATCGGCGATGGCGTCACCGCGACGTGGACCGCGGTCGAGCGCATGCCGGGCAAGGACACCACCGCGACCGTTCGCATGGGCGACACACTCTATGTCTCGACCCGGCGCGGCCTGGCGGCCCGTCCGTTCAGCGACGCGGCAAAGCGTTGAGGTAGGTCGCGATGATCACCCGCTTCATGGGAGCGTCATGCCGGTGGGGGCGCTGTCTGTCAAGTGCATGATCTCGCGACGTTGGGCGCGGCGCATCGCGCGCTTCAGCGACGAAGTGTTAACGGCGTGCGAGGGGCCACTTCGGATCCTGGACATGCGCCGTCATCGGGGCACACTGGGCCCGTCCGATGTGGCTGATTCGCATTGCCCTTCGTCGACCCTACACGTTCGTCGTGATGGCGATGCTGATCGCTCTGGGTGGCGGTTACTCGATCTCGAAGACCCCGACCGACATCTTCCCGTCGATCGATATCCCCGTGGTGTCGGTGATCTGGAACTACGGCGGCCTCGCGCCGGAGGAGATGGAGAAGCGCATCGTCAACAACTTCGAGCGCTTCCTCACCACGATCGTCGCTGACATCGACCACGTCGAGAGTCAGACGCTCACCGGCATCGCGATCATCAAGATCTACCTGCGACCGGGGACCGATGTCGCGAAGACGATCGCGCAGACCACCGCCGTCGCGCAGACGAGCGTGCGATCGATGCCACCCGGCACCGTTCCACCGTTGATCATGCAGTACAGCGCGACCAGCGTGCCGATCATGCAGGTCGCGATCGAGAGCGACTCGCTGTCGGAGCAACAGCTGTTCGACTACGGCGTGAACTACATCCGGGCGGAGATGGCGACCATCCCCGGCGCGCAGATCCCGTGGCCCTACGGCGGCAAGCAGCGTCAGATCATGGTCGACATCGATCCGCAGCGGTTGCACGGACAGGGGCTCTCGCCACGCGACGTGCAGGCAGCGCTCGCCGTGCAGAACGTCGTCCTGCCCTCGGGCACCGCGAAGATCGGCACGAACGAATATCCGATCATCGTGCAGGCCTCGCCCGAGACCCTGGACGAGCTCGCGAACCTGCCCGTCAAGACGATCAACGGCACGTCGATCTACCTCCGCGACGTGGCGAACGTCCGCGACGGCAACATCCCGCAGACCAGCCTCGTCCATGTCGAGGGCCGGCGCTCGATCCTGATGTCGATCTTGAAGAACGGTGACGCGTCCACGCTCGACGTCACCGACGCCGTGCGCGAGGCGTTGCCGCGCGCGCTCGAGCGCCTCCCCAAGGAGGCGCAGGGCAAGATGAGCGTGAAGCTGCTGTTCGATCAGTCCGTGTTCGTGCGCGGGTCGATCACCGGCGTGATCCACGAGGCGATCATCGCCGCGATCCTCACCGGCCTGATGATCCTGCTGTTCCTCGGAAGCTGGCGATCGACGCTGACCGTCGTGATCAGCATCCCGCTGTCGATCCTGTTCTCGACCATCATGCTGCACGCGCTCGGGATGACGCTGAACGTGATGACGCTCGGTGGTCTCGCGCTCGCCGTCGGCATTCTCGTCGACGACGCGACCGTCGCGATCGAGAACATCCACCGCAACATCCATCAGAAGAAGCCGTTCATCCAGGCGATCATGGATGGCGCGCAGCAGATCGCGGTGCCCGCGTTCGTGTCCACGCTGTGCATCTGCATCGTGTTCGCGCCGATCGCGTTCATCACCGGTGCGGCGAAGTCCCTGTTCATCCCGATGGCGCTCGCCGTCGTGTTCGCGATGCTGATGTCGTACGTGCTCTCGCGAACGCTGGTCCCGACCATGGTCCAGTACCTCCTCGCCCGAGAAGCCTCGCCGGAGTACCGGCCGAGCCGGTTCTCGGCCGCGTTCGACCGGGCGTTCGGCCGGACGCGTGATGGCTACGGCCGCTGGCTCGCGTGGGCGTTGCAGCACCGCGCGCTCACCGTGGGCGTGTTCGCCGTGTTCGTGGCCGTCTCGCTCGCGATGCTTCCGCTCGTCGGGCGCGACTTCTTCCCGACCGTGGATGCCGGCCTGATCAAGCTCCACGTGCGCGGTGTGCCGGGCACGCGGCTCGAGGAGAGCGAGAAGAAGATGGCGGCGATCCAGCGGACGATCCGCTCGGTGATCCCGCCCGGCGAGATCGACACGATGCTCGACGTGATGGGGACACCGTACTCGGGCATCAACTTGTCGCTCAGCGAGGGCGCGCTCATCTCGCCGGCCGATGCGCAGGTCCTGATCTCGCTGAAGGAGGGCCACGCGCCGACCGCCGACCATCTGCGCTCGCTGCGCGCCGCGCTCCGCAAGGCGCACCCCGACACCACGTTCTTCTTCCTGGCGCCCGATATCTCGTCGCAGGTGCTGAACTTCGGTCTCGCCGCGCCGATCGACATCCAGGTCGTGGGGCCGATCGGCAGCGAGGACAAGACGCTCGCGCTCGCCGAGGATCTCGCCGAGAAGATCGCGAGGGTCCCGGGGGCCGCCGACGTTCATCTCGGGCAGGTCCCGCGCGTGCCGCAGCTCAAGATCAACATCGATCGCACGCAGGCGCAGCGCGCCGGGCTGACCGAGCGCGACGTGGCGAGCGATCTGCTCGTATCCCTGGCGTCGAGCGGGCAGGTGGCGCCGTCGTACTGGATCGACAAGCGCGGCGTGCAGTACCTGGTCTCGGTCCAGACGCCGCAGTACCAGATCGACTCGGTGGATGCGCTCAAGGCGACGCCGATCTCGAATCCGGTCGGCAACCCGCAGACGGTCGGCAACCTGTCCACGATCAAGCGCAGCTATGGACCTGCGAACATCACGCACTACAACGTCGCGCGCACCTACGACGTCCTCGCGAACGTCGCGGACACGGATCTCGGTGCGGTGAGCGACGGCGTCAAGGCAGTGGTCGCGGAGGCGCGCGCGAAGGCGCCGACGGGCGTGCGGTACACCATCAAAGGTCAGGCGGAGAGCATGGACAGCTCGTTCAATGGCCTCGCCTCCGGCCTCGTGTTCGCGATCGTCCTCGTCTATCTGCTGATCGTGGTCAACTTCCAGTCATGGCTGGATCCCTTCATCATCCTGATGGCGCTGCCCGGCGCGCTCGCCGGCATCATCTGGATGCTGTTCCTCTCGGGGACCACGCTCTCGGTTCCCGCGCTCATCGGCTCGATCATGTGCGTCGGCGTGGCCACGGCGAACTCGATCCTCGTGGTGTCGTTCGCGAACGAGCAGCGCGCACATCGCGACGCGAAGAGCGCCGCGCTCGCTGCGGGGATGACGCGGTTGCGCCCGGTGATCATGACCGCGCTCGCGATGATCATCGGCATGGTCCCGATGGCGATCGGCCTCGGCGACGGCGGCGAGCAGAACGCGCCGCTCGGTCGCGCGGTGATCGGTGGCCTCGCGGTCGCCACCATCACCACGCTGTTCTTCGTTCCCGTGATGTACAGCCTCCTGCGCCGCAAGGCACCGGTGCGCCGCGATCTGGAGCCGTCTCATGAGCAGTAACGAACCCGAGGACCTTGGCTTTTCACTTCCCGTCGCCGCGCGCGGGTCGCGGCTCGCGGTGGTGGCGGTGATCGGCGTGGTGGTCGCCGCCGCGTTTGCGTTCGGCTACGTCCGCCAGCGCACCGCGCGCGGCGACGTCCCGCAGGTGACCGCCGAGACCAAGGTGCCGCGCGTCGAGGTCATCCGGGCCACCGAGGTGAAGAGCGACCGCGCGCTGTCGCTGGCGGGCACGGTTCGTCCGCTCGAGCAGGCGCAGATCTTCGCGCGCGTGACCGGTTACGTGCGGGCCTGGAAGGTCGATATCGGCGACAAGGTGATCGCCGGTCAGCTACTCGCCGAGATCGATACGCCCGAGGTCGACGCGCAGCTGTCGCAGGCCCGCGCGCAACTGGCGGTCGCGCGTGCCTCGGTCACGCAGGCCTCCGCGCAGCGCGACTACTCGAAGTCGAGCAGCACCCGCACCGCGGGCCTCGCCGACCAGCAGCTCGTGTCGAAGGCGCAGGTCGAGCAGACCCAGGCGCAGGCCGCCACCGACGAGGCGATGGTGAGCTCGGCGAAGTCCAACGTCGCGGCGGCGGAGGCGAACGTGCGTCGGCTCGTCGACCTGCAGCAGTTCTCGAAGGTCCTCGCGCCGTTTGCGGGCACGGTGACCACGCGCTCGATCGAGCGCGGCGCGCTGATCCGCGATGGCTCCACCACGCCGCTGTTCACCGTGGTCGCGACCGATCCGGTGCGCGTGTTCGTGGACGTCCCGCAGTCGATCGCGACGAGCGTGCGCAACGACACGGTCGCGACGATCAGCGTGCGCGAGCTCGGCAAGACGTTCGCGGGCAAGGTCACGCGCTCGTCGGGCGCGCTCGATCCGGAGCTGCACACGATGATGACGGAGATCCAGGTCCCGAACCCCGACGGCGCACTGCTGCCGGGCATGTACGTGCAGGCGGCGCTCAACCTGAGCGTGCCGCACCGCGTGCTCGAGGTGCCGGCCACGGCGGTGTACAACGACGCGAACGGCATCCGGGTCGCCACCGTGGATGCTGCGAATCACGTGACGTTCGTCCCGCTGACCATCGAGCGCGATACCGGCACGACGGTTCAGATCGCGACCGGGCTGACCGGCGCGGAGCGGATCATCAAGATCGTGGTGCCGTCGCTCTCCGACGGCGACCTCGTCGAGGTGACCGTCGCTCCCGCTCCGCCGCCCGCGAAGCCCTGAGCCGTGCGATGGTCGCCGCGATGGCGACCATCGAGGTGAACGGGACGAAGCTGTTCTATGTGGACACGGGGCCGGGTTCGACGGGGCAGACCATCGCGTTCAGCCACGGTCTGCTGTGGGGGACCGAGCTGTTCGAGGCGCAGATCGAGGCGCTGAAGGATCGCTATCGCTGCATCGCGTGGGACCACCGGGGGCAGGGCCAGAGCGCCGGCGATCCGCTCCGCGAATGCATCGGGATGGAGCTGGTGTGGCAGGACGCCGTGGCGCTCCTCGAGGCGCTGACCACCGCGCCGGTCCACCTCTGCGGCCTGTCCATGGGTGGCTTCACCGCGATGCGGATGGGCGCGCGCCGGCCGGATCTCGTCCGTTCTCTGATGCTGCTCGAGACCTCGAGCGATCCCGAGCCGGTGGAGAACATCGGACGCTACCGCCTGCTCACGACCGTGGTCCGCCGGATCGGCATGTGGCCGGTGCGCGGGAAGACGGCGCCGATCATGATGGGCAAATCGATCCTCACCGATGCCTCACGCCGTGACGAGCTCAAGCGCTACGTGAATCTGATGAGCCGCCGCAAGGACATCTGGCGCGCGGTGAACGGCGTCATCGATCGCGGCGGCATCCACGCGGAGCTCGCACGGATCACGGCGCCGACGCTGGTCGTCGTCGGCGACGAGGACACCGCGACCCCACCGCCGAAGGCCGAGAAGATCGTCACGGCGATCGCGGGCGCGAAGCTCGTGCGGATCCCGCGCGCGGGGCATTCGTCGCCGGTCGAGGAGCCGGTTGCTGTGACGTCAGCGCTCACCGCGTTCTTGTCCTCACTGTCGAGCTGACGCTCTCGCGCGTGCCCCGCGCGGCAAGTTGCGTAGTCTTGAGACAGACGCGCAACCATGTCGGCAATCCTCATCGTCGATGCCAGCCAGACCGTACGGGCGGACCTCGGCGAGGCGCTCGAGACGGCGGGGTTTCGCGCGGTGCCGTGCGGCACGATCGCGGAGGCACGCGCCGCGCTGCGCACGCAGGCGATCGCGCTCGCGATCCTCGACGTCCGCCTACCCGACGGTGATGGTATCGATCTCCTCGCGCAGCTGCGGGGCGACCCCACGCTGTCATCGCTGCCGGTGCTGATGCTGTCGTCGGAGGCGGAGATCAAGGATCGGATCCGGTTCCTCCGCAACGGCGCGAATGACTACGTCGGAAAGCCCTACGACACCGAGCAGGTGATCGCGCGCATCCGCCAGCTGATCGGCGGCCCGCCGGTGCGCGATCTCGTGCTGGTGATCGACAGCGATGCTGCATATCGCGCCGAGATCGGGGACGCGCTGGTCGCCGCCGGGTTCGCGGTCGCCACCGAGGCGTCGGGCGTCGCCGGTCTCCGGCTCGCATCGTCGGCGCGCCCCACCGCGATCGCGGTGGCAGGCGTGCTGCCCGATATCGATGGCGGCAGCGTGATCCGTCGCCTCCGTCTCGATCCGGCGCTGCGCACCACGCCGTGTCTCCTGCTCGCCGCCGCGGAGGCGCGAGATGCCGAGGTCCGCGCCTTCGAAGCGGGCGCCGACGCGTACGCCGCGAGGGGCGACGTGGCGATCGTGGTGGCGCGGATGAAGGCGCTGCTACGTGCGGCGTCGCCGGTCAGCGTCGAGGGCGGCAGCCTGCTCGCGCCGAAGCGCATCCTCGCCGTCGACGACGATCCGGACTTCCTCGGCATTCTCGGTGATCGTCTCCGCAAGCGCGGCTACGACGTGGTCCGGGCGACCTCCGGCGAGGAAGCACTGCAGCTCCTCGACGTGCAGTACGTGGACTGCATCCTCCTCGATCGCTCGATGGCCGGCATCGGCGGCATCGAAACGTGCCGCCGGCTCAAGGCGCGGCCGACCATCCGCGAGACGCCGCTGATCATCCTGACCTCCACCGATACGCGCGAGGCGGTGCTCGAAGGTCTCGCCGCGGGCGCGGAGGACTTCGTGTCCAAAGGCGCGGGCTTCGAGGTGTTGTGCGCGCGGGTCGCCGCCCAGATTCGTCGCAAGCAGATCGAGGACGAGCAGCGCCGCGTGCGCGGAACGCTGCTGCGCAGCGAGATCGCCGTCGCGGATGCCGAGGCGGCTCGGGTCCGCGCCGAGGCGCGCGCGACCCGAGCCGAGGAGCTCGAGGTTGCAAACCGCGAGCTGATTCACAAGAATCACGAGCTCGAGGCGTTCTCCTACTCGCTCGGTCATTCCCTGCGATCACCGCTGCGCACGGTGAACGCGTTCACCCACGCGCTGATCGATGGCCTTGGCGTGCAGCTCGACCTGCAGTCGATCGGAAATCTTCGGAGTGTCCTCGCTGCCACTACACGGATGGGCGAGCTGGTCGATGCACTCCTCGAGCTTTCGCGCACAGGCCGAGAGCCCGTCGGCCGTCACCTCGTAGATCTCTC
Organism: Haliangiales bacterium; assembly: GCA_038203335.1. Lineage (GTDB taxonomy): Bacteria > Myxococcota_A > Polyangia > Haliangiales > Haliangiaceae > JABFXX01. Next base: position 22,417 of record JBBRED010000023.1, read on the forward strand.
GAGCCTCGCCACCGCGTCGCTCGACGAGCTCGCGCGGCGTCACCCCGAGCGAACCCTGACTGCGGTCGTCGAGCCAAATCTGGTGGTGAATGCCGACGGACGGCTCCTGCGCATCGCCCTCGAGAAGCTCCTCACCAACGCATGGAAATTTACCGCTACACGGAATCCCACTCGGATCGAGCTAGGCGTCGATCGGGGTGGATCCGAGCCGGTTTACTTCGTCCGGGACAACGGTGCGAGCTTCGACCCGTCCCACGTAGGTGCAGCATTTTGCGGCACGGGTGTAGGACTTGCGACAGTGCGACGGATCATCGAGAGGCACGGTGGTCAGGTCTGGGCCGAACGCGCTCCCAGCGAGGGCGGGCAAATCCTGTTCACGCTTCCCCCGCCGTTAACCTAGGTTCACGTGACCTTTGGTTGTGGGGACTCCACTACCAACGTTACTGTGATCGCTGGGGAGAGGTGTGAGTAGCGCCGTACCACTACGGATCCTCGTGGCCGAGGATTCCGAAGACGACTTCGAGATCTTGCTCCGCGAGCTGCGGCGCGGCGGCTATGACGTCAGCGCGACGCGTGTCGCCGCGCGCGGTCCGTTCGAGCGCGCACTCGCATCGTCGTGGGACCTCGTGATCACGGACTGGGCAATGCCGGGCTTCGGCGGTCAGCAGGTGCTCGAGGTGCTCGCCGCGCATCGGCTCCGGACGCCGTGCATGGTCATCTCGGGGACCATCGGAGAAGAGCCGGCGGTCGCCGCGCTCCGGGCCGGTGCGCTCGACTTCCTCTCGAAGGACAAGCCGAAGCGGTTCGTGCCCGCGGTCGAACGCGCCCTGCGCGAGTCCCGCGAGCGCGCGCAGAGCGAGGAGATCCGGCGTCGCAGCCAGGAGCTCGAGCTGCAGAACCGCCGCATCCAGGAGGCGAGCCGGCTCAAGAGCGAGTTTCTCGCGAACATGTCGCACGAGCTGCGCACGCCCCTCAACGCGATCATCGGCTTCGCCGAGCTGCTCCACGATGGCCAGGTGGATCCGGCGATGCCGGAGTACCGCGAGTTCCTCGGCGACATCCTGATCAGCGGCCGCCACCTGCTGCAGCTGATCAACGACGTGCTCGACCTCGCGAAGGTCGAGGCGGGACGGCTCGAGTTCCGCCCCGAGACCGCCGACCTCGCGAAGATCATCGGCGAGGTCTGCGCGATCCTTCGCACGACCGCCGCGAACAAGCAGATCCGGATCGAGACCGAGGTCGATCCGGCGCTGCAGAACGTGGTGCTCGACACCGGCCGGTTCAAGCAGGTCGCGTACAACTACCTCTCGAACGCGCTCAAGTTCACGCCCCCCGAAGGCAAGGTCACGCTGCGCGCGCGCGCGATCGATGCCGAGCGGTTCCGTGTCGAGGTCGAGGACACCGGGATCGGTGTGGCGCCCGCCGATCTCGGACGACTGTTCGTCGAGTTCCAGCAGCTCGAGAGCGGCAGTGGCAAGCGGCATCAGGGCACGGGCCTCGGCCTCGCGCTGACCAAGCGGCTCGTCGAGGCGCAGGGTGGTTCCGTCGGTGTCACGAGCGTGGTCGGTCGCGGGAGCACGTTCCACGCGATCCTGCCGCGCCACATCGAGACCACGCTCGAGCTTCCGCGCACGCGCACGCGCCCGCCGATGTCGCGGCCTGGTGCGAGTACGATCCTCGTCGTCGAGGATGATCTTCGCGATCAGGCGCAGCTCGTCAGCGCGCTCTCCGAGGGTGGCTACGCCGTCGAGATCGCCACCACCGGCGCGGAGGCGTTGTCGCGCTGGCGCGAGCGGTCATTCGACGCCGTGACCATCGATCTCCTGCTGCCCGACATGAGCGGGCTGGATCTCCTGGCGGCGCTGCACGGCGAACGGCGGACGCTGCAGGTGCCGATCATCGTGGTCACCGTGGTGCCCGACGCCAAGGTCATCGCCGGCTTTGCCGTGCACGAGATCCTCTACAAGCCCATCGACCGTGCGACCCTGCTAGCGTCCCTGGTGCGCGCCGGCGTGCCCAGCGGGCCGAGGAGGGAGGCGTGATGGCGGGCGAGAAGATCCTGATCGTCGATGACAATCCGACCAATCTGAAGTTGGTCGCGTATCTCATGACGGCCAATGGATACGAGGTCACCACCGCCCTCGATGCGGACGCCGCCCTCGCCGCGATCGAACGCGACCGACCGCGCCTGATCCTCATGGATCTCCAGCTCCCCGGCACCGACGGCCTCGAGCTGACGCGCCAGCTCAAAACGAACCCGACCACGCGGGACATCATCGTCGTCGCCGTGACGGCCTACGCGATGAAGGGCGACCAGGACCGCGCGCTCGCCGCGGGCTGCGACGACTACGTCACGAAGCCGATCGATACCCGCACCCTTCCTGCGACCATCGCCCGGCACCTCCAGCGCCCCGAGGGGAGCGCGTGAGCGACAACCCGCACAAGATCATGGTGGTCGAGGACAACTCGGCGACCCGCCGGATGGTGATCAAGGCGCTCCAGCGCAACGGTCACGAAGTCCTCGAAGCGCCCGACGGCAAGACCGCGCGCGAGCTGATGCGCCGCGAGCACCCGCGCGTGGTGCTTCAGGATCTGATGCTGCCCGACGCGGATGGCTTCGAGCTGGTGGGCGAGCTGCGGGCGCTCGCCGACGGAACCGACGTCTCGATCCTCGCATTCTCGGGCTTCGTCTCCGAGTTCGATGAAGGTCGCGTCTCGAGCGTCGGCTTCGACGACATCATCGCGAAGCCGATCGCACCGAGCCGGCTCGTTCCGATCATCGAAGCGCACCTTCCGGTCCCGGTGCCCAAGGGCAAGCGGATCGGGACCGGTCGCCGCGTGGTGATCGCCGACGACGATCCGATGCAGCTCAAGCTCGCCTCGTTCCGCCTGTCTCGCCTCGGCTTCGAGGTCGAGGCGGTCGGTGACGGCGCCGCGGCGCTCGCGGCGGCCCGGCGCCGTCTGCCCGACGTGCTGATCTCCGACGTGATGATGCCGGAGCTCGACGGCTTCGGTCTCGCGATGGCGATCCGACAGGATCCGGCGCTGAAGACGCTGCCGGTGCTGCTCGTCACGTCGAGCTATGTCGAGCCGGCGGATCGCCAGCTCGCGCGCCGCGCGGGTGCGAACGACCTGTTGCCGCGCACGCCCGAGCTCGCCGAGCTCCTCGATGCCCTCGGCGCCACGCTGAACAGCGTGCCCGTGCAGCCACCCGCGCTCCCGCCGCAGGAGCTCGAGGATCTGGAGAAGGAGCACAACCGGCGGGTGTTCCGGCAGCTCGAGCGGCAGGTCATGCTCAACACGGGGCTCGCGAAGCGCTGCTCGTCGCTCGCGTCGGAGCTCACCGTGCTCGCGGGCATCTCGGAGGCGGTGCTCAAGCATCGCGATGTCGACATCGCGCTGGACGAGGCGCTCGCCGAGTGCTTCGACGCCGGTGGGATCGCCGTCGGCGCGCTGTACCTGGTCGCCGATGACGGCACCACACGCGTGCGGCCGATCGGCACCGGCCACCGGCTCGCCTCCGTCGAGGAGCTCGGCCGGTTCTTCGGCCACGACGAGGTCCTGCGCGAGGTCATCGACAAGGGCCGCACGATCTACGCGCCGTCTAAGGATCTGCCCGAGAAGACCGGGCGCGATCTGCTCGCGCGGTCGCACGGCTCGGCGATGCTGCTCGTCCCGCTCGCGCACATGGGCAAGCAGCTCGGCTGTCTGCTCATGGTGTCGCGCGGCCGCGATCTCGATCAGAGCGACTGGACCGCGTTCGCGCGCGGCGTGGCCACGCAGATCTGCCACGTGCTCACCCTCGCCGGCGCGTACGCCGATCGCGAGGTCGCCGAGAGGCGCGCGGTCGAGCACGCCGCACTGCTCGACGCGATGATGCTCAGCGCCCCCGACTGGGTGATGCACATCGACCTCGAGGGCGTGATCCGGTTCATCAACAAGGACGCGGCGGGGATCGCGTCGGATCAGTGGGTCGGTCGCAACCTCCTCGCGATTCCCACCGGCGACCACCAGCCCGCGCTCAAGGCGGCGCTCGATCGCATGGTCGCGACCGGCGAGCCGCAGGGCTTCGAGGCCTCCGCGATCCGCCCCGATGGCGGCGTTGGCTGGTACTCGACGCGGCTCGGCCCGGTGAAGGAGAACGGCAAGCTGTCGGGCGCCGTGGTCGTGTCGCGCGATGTCAGCGACAAGAAGCAGACCGAGCTCCACCTGATGGTCGCGGATCGCATGGCCTCGGTTGGCACGCTCGCCGCGGGCGTGGCGCACGAGATCAACAACCCGCTCGCATCGGTGATCGCGAACCTCGACATGGCGCTGCAGGACGTGCACGCCATCGCGCAGAAGTTCGAGCTGCCCCCGGACCTGGCCGACGAGCTCCAGGACGCGCGCGCCGCCGCCGATCGCGTTCGCGAGATCGTGCGCGACCTCAAGATCTTCTCGCGCGCCGAGGAAGAGCGGCAGGGCGCCGTCGATGTCGAGCACGTCCTCGAGTCGACGCTGCGCATGGCGTGGAACGAGCTCCGCCACCGCGCGCGCCTCGTGAAGAACTACGCGAAGGTGCCACTCGTCGAGGCAAACGAGTCTCGCCTCGGCCAGGTGTTCCTGAACCTCATCATCAACGCGGTCCACGCGATTCCGATGGGGAACTACGAAGGCAACCAGATCACGGTCACCACGGCCATCGGTCCGGACGGCCGCGTGGTGGTCAGCGTCGCGGACACCGGGAGCGGCATCCCGAAGGACGTCAGGCCGCGCTTGTTCACGCCGTTCTTCACGACCAAGCCGGTCGGCGTGGGCACCGGGCTCGGGCTCGCGATCTCGCACCGGATCATCACGCAGCTCGGCGGCGAGCTGTCGTTCGACTCCGAGGTCGGCAAGGGCACCGAGTTCCGGGTCACGCTGCCGCTCGCGGTCAATCCGGCACCGAAGCGCAGCTCCCAGCGCCTGACCATGCAGCCTCCCGTGCGCCGCGGCCGGGTGCTGGTGGTCGATGACGAGGAGGCGCTCGCCACGGCGATCAAGCGCTACCTCTCGCTGCAGCACGAGGTCACCGCGGTCTACAGCGCGAGCGCCGCCCTCGATCTGTTCGAGCGCGGCGAGCGGTACGACGTCATCCTGTGCGATCTGATGATGCCGCAGATCACCGGCATGGAGCTCCACGAGCTGGTGGAGCGCCTCGACAAGGATCAGGCGGACAAGATGGTGTTCGTCACGGGCGGCGCGTTCACCGCCTCCGCCCGTGACTTCCTCGCCACCACCACCAACCGCCGCCTCGAGAAGCCCTTCGATCTGAAGGAGCTCAAGAAGCTGGTCAACGATCTGATCGTCTAGAGCGCCGGGGCCGAGTACGGGAACGTCGCCGACACGTTCGGGTGGTACTGCTGCGGGTTCGGCACCGGCGTGATCACGTTGTAGGCGTTGTTCGCGTCGTTCTCGGAGAAGTTCACGCCGTCGCTGGTCAGCGCGTTGACCTGGTTGTACGCGCCCTTCGGCGTGCCCGCGCCGTTGATCAGATAGTTGTACGTGACGTCGATGACGTCATCGTGCAGGTTGCGGCCACCGCACAGTAGCGGCGTCGAGCTCGCGTCACCGCACAGCGTCAGATAACCGCTCGGCGCCGAGGTATCGATGCGCATGACATCGGGCTCGAACTGGCCGAACACCTTGTCGGCGTACGCCTGCGCGGCGGTCACCGATGCGGCGGTCAGCGTGACGCCGGCGAGCGTCCCTTCGGTCCAGATCGCGGGACCGACGGCGTGGCAGGTGATGCCGGCCGGCTTGACGCCCGCGGCCGCGGTCAGACCGAGCGCGCCGTTGAGCAGGCACGAGCCGAGGTAGACGGCCTTCAGCACCGTCTTCGCCTCGCCGACGACCTGTGCGAGCGTCGCGGCGGGAACGCCGGTGAACGTCGGTGCGGTCGCGTTGTAGCCGGCGAGGAAGCCCTCGCTGATCAGCAGCGCTTCGTTGATGCCGGGGCGAGCGAGCTGCTCGACCTGCTTGTACACCGTGCCGGGTGGGGTGACCGGCGCGTCGGGCGTGACCGCGGCGTCGATCATCGGCGGTGTGACCTGGTTACCGTCGTCGCCGCACGCGGCGGTCGCCAGTGGAGCAAAAAGGAGGAGAGCGAGAAGCTTGGTGGTCTTCATGGTGATCACTCCGGCACCGAGATCGTGGACCACGTATCGAAGATCGTTCCGCCGAGCATGCTGATCGGAACGTTCATGGCGATCGCGGTGACGTTGAGGTTCTTGGTGAAGTCAGGAGCGCAGGTCGGCGGGTTGAACAGGTTGATGACGTCCGCGTCGGGGACGCCGCCTGCCTCGTTCGCGGCCGCGCCGCCGGGCATCAAGTTCGCGAGGAACTTGTCGCCGCGGCAGTTGTCCGCGAGACCGGCGGTCGCATTGCCGTTTCCGCCGGCGCCGCCGAAGAATCGGTCGGCGAGGAACGAGCGGACCTGGAAGAATCGCACCACGTCGAAGTGGAACGAGTCTGCGCGCTGGCCGATGAAGTACTTGATCGCGTCGCCGCCGATCGTCGCGTTGTTCGTGGTGACCGTATTCGCGCGAGAGCCGGCGATGCCGGTGCTCGTGCCGGTGTGCGTGCCGATGACCGCGCCGTCCTTGAGGACGGTCAGCGTCACCATCTGCGTGCCCGTCATGTCGGGCGCGGAGGCTTCGAAGCGGAAGACGAAGTCATCCTTCGCGGTCGGCATCGATACCTTGGTCGCCGCCCTGCTGACGTGGAACTCGTACCGCGCCTGCGTGCTCATGTAGTACTGCCGCGCGGGAAGCGAGCGTGGGTTGAAGTACATGATCAAGGTCAGGTCGGTCGAACCCGGCGTCTTGAACGCGTAGTGGTCGGTCAGGTTGAGCGCGCGCGCCTTGATGTCGGTCTCGCCGTCATCGTGGTCCGACGCCATTGCCGTCGTGGTGGCTCCTCCGATGAGCGCCATGCCGGCGATCATGGAAGCGGCCGTGAATCGTCCAAGTTTCTTCATGGTGTTCCCCCCTTTTGGGAATCCGTTACGCCCGATGTACGAGCCCACCCGCGGAATGGATCGACGTGATCCGTACGCCGACGTGGCTCGTAGTGGGAGCATGGGACGCACGGCGCGCATTCTCACGGTCGTCGCCTTCGGCGGCGTGGTCGCCGCGGCGAGCGTTCTCGGAGCTCATCGGGCGAGCGCCGTCGCCACACCTCGTGGCGAGCTCGCGCCGGATCCGCAGATCGTTCACTACCGCTATCCGGTCGGTTCGGCGCGGATCGCTCCGCTCCAGGATCTGAACGAGACCATCGCGATCCTCGAGACCAGGATCGCGCAGCCGGTGCCGTCTCCGATGGAGATGGCCGATCTGTCGGACCTCTATCTGAAGCGCGCGCAGATCTCGGCCGACCCCACCGACTATGCGAAGAGCGAGGCGGTCGCGAAGCAGAGCCTCGCGGCGCTGCGCTATCCCAGCTCGGCACCACTGACGCTGGCGAAGCTCGCGAGCGCGCACCACGAGTTCCGCTCGGCGATCGCGCTGTCTCGCGAGTACCTGACGCACTCCAGGTCGCCGGGCGCGCTCGGCGTGCTGGCGGCGTCGCACCTCGCGCTCGGCGAGCTCGACCGCGCGAGTGAAGCGGCGGAGTGGGCGGTGGGCGTCAAACCGGATGGCGCGGGGTACCTGATGCGGGCGCTCGTGTTCCAGGCTCAGGGCCGCGATGCCGAGGCGGCGTTCGACTTCGCGCACGCGGCGAAGGTCGAGGTGGCCGGCGACGCCGAGGAAGCGGCGCGGCTGCGCACGCTGTGGGCGCGGTTCCTCCTCCGCCGGGGCGAGTGGGTTGGCGCCGAAGAGCTGCTGACCGAAGCGGTCCGGATCGCGCCCGAGTATCCGCTCGCGATCGCGCACCAGGGCGAGCTCGCGCTGCGCACCGGTCACGCGAAGCAGGCGAAGCAGCTGTTCGAGCGCGCGTTCGTCGCGTCGCGGCAGGTCCGCTATCTGATCGATGAAGCGCGCGCGCAGGAGCAGGCGGGAGACCTCGCCGGCGCGACCAGCACGCGCACGCAGGTGGAGCGCCTCGTGCGCGGCGAGCTGCGCGACAACGGCGTCGGTCACCGGCTCGAGCTCGTCGAGATCCTCGTCGACCGCGGCGGCACGTCGGAGATCAAGGAGGCGATCGAGCTCGCCACCGCCGAGGTGCTCGCGCGACCGAGCGCCGATACTCGATTCCAGCAGGCCCGAGCCCTCGCTGCCGGCGGCAACCGGCGCGAGGCGCTCGAGGCCATCCGTGCGGCTCTCGCCACCGGCGTCCGCGATGCGCGCATCTACGAGCTCGCGTCTCGCCTCGAGCGCGCCCAGGGCAACGGGCAGCGCGCCGACCTCTATGCCGGCGAGGCCAGCCGCCTCGATCCGGGCAACGCGGGCTGGCGCGGCCTCGGCCTGCGGATTCCGTGACAGACTCTCGGGCGATGCCCCGGATCGTCCTCGCGCTGGTCGTGCTCGCGGCGCTGGTCGCGCCTGCCGCCGCACATCCGCTCGATGTCGGTTACGTGCGCGTCGAGCAGACCGGGAATCGGCTCGCGATCGCGGTCGACATCGAGCTCGCCGCCGCCGCCACCGCGCTCAAGATCGACGAGTCGCAGCTCGATGCCGCCGGCCTCGCCGCGCACGCGCAGGCGCTCGCCGATGCCACGTTCGAGCGCTCACCGATCACCACCGATGGCGGGCCGTGCACCTGGTCGGGCGCGGTCACGTCGCTGACCGCGCGGACCGTGCGGATCACCGACACCGCGACATGTACGAACGCGGGCGTTCGCCGCTGGGCGTTCCCGATGATCAAGGAGGCACGCATCTCGCCGACCTTCGAGCTGCTCGTCAAGGAGGTGCTGCCCGACACCGAACGGCTCACCCTCGTGGATCGCTACAAGCCGGACCTCGAGCTCGGCGAGGCGAGCACCGCGTCGTACGGTTTCGGCGAGTTTCTCTGGTCGGGCGTGGAGCACATCGGTGCGGCGCCGAACCAGTGGCACGACGACGGCGGCTGGAAGCTGCCCGACGGCATGGATCACATCCTGTTCCTGCTCGCGCTGATCCTCGCGGGCGGTACGCTGATGCAGCTCGTGGGCATCGCGAGCGGGTTCACGGTTGGCCACTCGATCACCCTCGCGCTCGCGGCGCTCGGTGTGGCGCGCCCGCCATCGTCGGTGATCGAGCCGCTGATCGCGCTGTCGATCGCGTTCGTCGCTGTCGAGGCGATCACGGGCCTGTGGAAGAAGCACCGCTGGAAGATCGCGATGGGCTTCGGCCTGATCCACGGCTTCGGCTTCGCGAACGCGCTCGCCGGCCTCGAGCTGTCCACGGGCCAGATGGTCAAGGCGCTGGTCGGCTTCAACCTCGGCGTGGAGATCGGCCAGCTGCTCCTCATGGGCTGCCTGGTTCCGCTGGTGTTTCTGGCCCACAGGAACGAGCTTGCGAGGCGCTATGTCATCAAGGGCCTGGCCGGACTGATCTTCATCGCCGGGATGTACTGGTTCGTCGAACGGGTCCTCACGGCGTTGTCCTGACATACTGGTCGCGTGGACTTCGACTACGTGGTCGTCGGCTCGGGCTTCGGAGGCAGCGTCTCCGCGTGCCGGCTCGCCGAGAAGGGCTACTCCGTCGGCGTGATCGAGATGGGAAGGCGGTGGACCGCGAAGGACTTCCCGAAGACCACGTGGAACCTGTGGCGCTGGATCTGGCGCCCGGGCCTCAAGCTGTTCGGGTTCTACGACATGCGGCCGTTCAAGCACGTCGTGATCCTGTGCGGCAACGCCGTCGGCGGTGGCTCGATCACCTACGCGAACACCATGCTCGTGCCGCCGCTGTCCGTGTGGGGAGAGGGCTCGTGGAAGGGCCTCGCCACCTGGCGCGAGGAGATGCCGGCGCACTACGCGACCGCGCAGCGGATGCTCGGCGTCACGCGCAACCCGATCCTGCGCGACGCCGACCACATGCTGAAGAAGATGGCCGACGACCAGGGCGTCGGTCACACGTTCTATCCCACCGACGTCGCCGTCTACTTCGGCAAGGACGGCGAGGCGCCGGGCACCGAGCACCCGGACCCGTACTTCGACGGCAAGGGCCCGCCGCGCGCATCCTGTATCGGCTGCGGCGGTTGCATGGTCGGCTGCCGGTTCAACGCGAAGAACACGCTCGACAAGAACTACCTGTACTTCGCAGAGGCGGCCGGCGCGAAGATCCTCGACGAGACGCGCGTCATCGACATCGTGCCGATCGGCGCGGCCGATGGCTCCGAGGGCTACACGATCACCACCGAGCGCTCGACCGCGTGGTTGTTCAAGCAGAAGAAGACCATCACCGCGCGGCACGTGGTGATCGCCGCCTCGGCGCTCGGCAGCATGGATCTGCTGATGCGGCTGAAGCTCCGCGGATCGCTGCCGAACGTCTCCGATCGCCTCGGGTACGACGTGCGCACGAACTCCGAGTCGCTGATCGGTGTGCGGTTCCCCGGCAGCAAGCTCGACATGTCCAAGGGCATCGCGATCGGCTCGGGCATTCACATCGATCAGTTCACGCACATCGAGGCCACGCGCTACTCGCGAGGCTCCGACGTGCTCGGCCTGATGGCGACCATGCTCGTCACCGGGAAGGGCTGGAAGCGGATCTTCGCCTGGTGGTGGGCCGCACTTCGCCATCCGATCAAGTTCGTGCGCGCCGGCTGGCCGTTCGGATTCGCGCGCCAGACCCTGATCTTCCTCGTGATGCAGACCATCGACTCCACGCTTCGGTTCCAGCTGCGCCGTCGCTGGTTCTGGCCGTTCTCGCGCCTGCTGTGCTCCGCGGGCGATCGCATCCCCACCAACATCCCGGCCGCGAACGCGTTCGCCGAGAAGGCCGCCGCGAAGTTCGGCGGCATCGCGATCACGTCGAACACCGAGATCCTGTTCGACCTGCCGATGACCGCGCACTGCATCGGCGGCTGCGTGATGGGCGCCGACGCCGCGCACGGCGTGATCGACTCGCAGCACCGCGTGTTCGGGTACCAGGGCCTGTACGTCGTCGACGGAGCGGCGGTCGGCGCGAACCTCGGCGTCAATCCGTCGCTCACGATCACGGCGCTCGCGGAGCGCGCCATGACGTTCATCCCGTCGAAGACGGCATGAGGGTGCTGTTCCTCGACGTCGACGGCGTGCTCAATCGCACGGGCTACCGTCCGCGCGAGTCCCACGGCCTGCGGAGCTGGATCGAGCCCGAGCTGGCCGAGCGTCTCAACCACGTGCTCCGCACGCTCTCGGCGGACGTGGTGATGAGCTCCGACTGGAGGCTCCATCGCACCGAGGCGGAGCTCGGCGACGAGCTCGCGGCCGCCGGCATCACGTGCACGCTGCGGGGCACGACGCCGGTGCTCCCCGATGCCCCGCGCTGGCGCGAGATCGAGGCGTGGATGACCGAGCACACCCTCGCTCCATCGGAGATGGTCATCGTCGACGACATGTTCGATATGGGCGACCTCGCGGCTCGCTTCGTGCGGACCAGCGCGCTCGCGGGCCTCGATGACGCCGCAGCAAGCTCCCTGATCGCCCTGTTCCGCCCAGCATAGACTCTCGCGATCGGCCCGAGGTTTCAAGCTAGGAAGTTCGCGCCCGTTCGGTCATCACGACACGCATGACTTCACACGCCGTCGTGATTGCCGGAGCCGGGCCGACCGGGTTGATGCTGGCGGGAGAGCTTGCGCTGGCGGGCGTCGAGGTCGCCATCGTGGAGCGGCGGCCGACCCAGGAGCTGGTCGGCTCGCGCGCGGGCGGTCTGCATGCGCGGACCATCGAGGTCCTCGATCAGCGCGGCATCGCCGGCCGGTTCCTCGCGGAGGGCACGATCGCGCAGGTCGCGGGGTTCGCGTGGAACCGGCTCGACATCAGCGATCTTCCGACCCGGCACAACTACGGGCTCGCGCTGACGCAGAACCATATCGAGCGCATCCTCGCCGGCTGGGTCGCCGAGCTCGGGGTCACGATCTATCGCGAGCGAGATGTGCTCGGTCTCGCGCAGGACGCCGGCGGCGTGGACGTGGCGCTCTCGAACGGCGAGTCGCTGCGCGCGAGCTACCTCGTCGGCTGCGATGGCGGCCGCAGCGTGATTCGCAAGGCGGCGGGCATCGAGTTTCCCGGCTGGGATCCGACCGCGAGCTCGCTGATCGCCGAGGTCGACCTGGCGGACGAGCCCCCGTGGGGGATGCGGCGTGACGCGCTCGGGATCCACGGGATCAACCGCATGGAGAACGGGGGCCCGGTGAAGGTGCTCGTGACCGAACCGCGGGCAGGCGCGGCCGGCGAGCCGACGCTGGCCGATCTGAGCGCGGCGCTCGTCGCCGTGTACGGCAGCGACTACGGGGTGCACAGCCCGCGCTGGATCGGCCGGTTCTCCGACATGGCGCGGCAGGCCGCGTCGTATCGCGCGGGTCGCGTGCTCCTCGCGGGCGACGCCGCGCACGTGCATAACCCGGTGGGCGGGCAGGGCCTCAACATCGGCGTGCAGGACGCGGTGAACCTCGGGTGGAAGCTGGCCCGGGTGGTCCAGCAGACGTCGCCGGATGGCCTGCTCGACACGTATCAGGCCGAGCGTCACCCGATCGCGGCGCGCGTGCTGAAGACCACGCTCGCGCAGGTCGCGCTGCTGTATCGCTTCGACGATCGAAACGAAGCGCTGCGTGACACCGTTGCCGAGCTGCTCGGCATGGACGAGCCGCGCCGGCGGTTCGGCGCGATGATGTCGGGCCTCGACGTTCACTACGACCTCGGCGCCGGCCATCCATTGCAGGGGCGGCGGATCCCCGATCTCGATCTCGTGACCGCGACCGGCACGGTGCGGATGTTCTCGCTGCTCCACGCCGCACGGCCCGTGCTCGTCGAGCTCGGCGAGGCACGCGCCGACATCGGGCCGTGGGCCGATCGCATGCAGGTGGTCCGCGCGACGTACGCGGGCGCGTGGGACATCCCGGTCGTGGGACCGGTGACCGCGCCGGCGGCGGTCTTGATCCGTCCCGACGGGTACGTGGCGTGGGCCGGCGAGCCCGATGAGCCAGCTCTCCGTGTTGCTCTGACTCGGTGGGTGGGATCGCCGTGAAACTTTTTCGACGGGTAATCGCGCACAACATTCGTAATCGCGCTCGCGAATAATCGCGATCGAGCACGTCCTCACCGACGAGGATTTGCACTCGGAAACTCGCCTACGCCGTAACCGCGCACACTTGTGGGACAAAGAACACAATGCTTGGCGCGCGCGCCCTGGCTACGTCGTGCGTATGCGCACCACGTTGCTCGCCATCGCGAACATCTCTCTCGTCGTCGCCTGTACGACGTCTTCGGATCCGTCGGGCCAGGACTTCAGTGGCCCGAACAATACGGATCCGTCGGTAGACGCGGGCACGACGCCTGATGACGACGCGGAGCCGATGCCGGATCCGACCGATCCCGACGCGGGCACCACGCCCGACGCCACGCCGCCGCCGAACACGAACGGCCCGACGTACGCGTCGCAGCACCCGCGGATCTACATGGTCGCGAACAAGGCGCGGCTCCAGGCGTCGCTCGCCACGAACGGTCCGGCGGCCGCGCGCTTCAAGAGCGTGGTCGACAGCTGGGTCGGCGGCACGGACCTGTGGGGATTCCGCGCGTGGAACAGCGCGCTGATGGGTCAGCTCACCGGCAATGCCGGCTACTGCACGAAGTCGGTCTCCGTGATCGAGACGCAGGTCGCGGCGGCCGAGGTCGCGATCGCGGCGGGGCAGAAGCCGGCCGTCGCGAACGACAGTTACCTCGAGGTCGGCGATCTGATCGGCGATCTCGCGCTGGTCTATGACTGGTGCTACGCGAGCCTCTCCGCATCGCAGCGGACGCGCTGGCTCGCGTACGCCGACCAGGCGGTGTCGAACGTGTGGCATCCCGCGACGGCGAAGTGGGGCAACACCACGTTCACCTGGAGCGGGTGGTCCACGAACGACCCGTCCGACAACTACTACTACTCGTTCCTGCGCGCGACGATGCTGCTCGGGCTCGCGGCGCACGGCGAGAGCACGCAGGCCGACGGCTGGCTGACCCAGTTCCGCGACACGAAGATCCTCGGGCAGCTCGTGCCCACGTTCACCGCGGACCTCCTGGGCGGCGGCTCGCGCGAGGGCACGGGGTACGGCGTGGCGATGCGCAATCTGTGGAAGCTCTACGACCTGTGGTTCGCTTCGACCGGCGAGGACCTCGCGAGCAAGACCGGGCATACGCGCGCGTCGATGCTCTCGTTCATGCACCAGATGGTGCCCACGCTCGACCGCGTCGCGCCGACCGGCGACCTGTCGCGCGACTCCACGGCAGCGTTCTTCGATTACCACCGCGACTATCTCCAGACGCTGGTCGCGCTCTACCCGAACGACGGGCTCTCGCGTCGCGCGAAGACCCTGCTCGCCGGCGCGAGCGTGCAGCGCATGGGGAACCAGTTCATGGCCGTCGACGACTTCCTCTACGAGGACGCGAGCGTGAGCGCCGCCCCGGTCGATCTCAACACCGCGTACTACGCGCCCGGCATCGGCGAGCTGTACGCGCGCTCGAGCTGGGGCGATCCGCACGCCACGTGGATCAACCTGATCGCCGGCCCGTACACGCAGTCGCACGCGCATCAGGACCAGGGCTCGCTGATGATCTTCAAGGACGGCTGGCTCGGCTACGACGCGGTGATCAACTCGAGCTCGGGCCTGACGCAGGGCACCACCGCGCACAGCCTCGTGCGCATCGACAGTGCCGGCGCGCCGGTGCGCCAGGTCGCGAACACGATGTCGTCGCTGGTCGGGCTGCAGAAGACGGCGACGTTCACGTACGCGGCCGCGGATGTGACGCCGGCGTACGCGGGGAGCGCGGCGGTGTCGAAGGTGCAGCGCGAGCTGGTGTTCCTGCCGCCGAACGTGGTCGTCGTCTACGACCGCGTGGCCACCGCCGCGGGGACGCAGCAGACCTGGCAGCTCGCCACGCCGGCGTCGCCGTCGATCTCGGGCGCGAGCGCCTCGATCACGGGCTCGGGCCACACGATGACGGTGCAGCGCCTCGCACCGGCCGCCTCGTCGTCGGTGCACGCGATGACCGCCGAGTCGGACTACAACGGCGGCTATCGCCTCGACGAGACGATCGCGGGCGGCGACCAGCGCTACCTACACGTGCTGTCGATCGACGGCGCCGCGACCGGCGTGACGTCGGCGAACGACTCCACGGTGACGCTCACCGTCGGCGGCAAGGTCGCCACGATCGCGTTCAACCGCAACGGGGTCGGCGCCACGCTCACGTACAACGGCGCGACGACCACGCTCGGCGCCACCGTGGCCGCGCTCGCGCAGTGATCAAGCGCGCTTCTTCGCGGCGGAATCGAACCTGTCGCGCGCGCCCTGGATCGCGACGCGATTGTCGCCGGCCCACTCGGCAAGCTGCTGGATCGGATCGAGCAGCGTCTTGCCGAGGCGGGTCAGCGCGTACTCCACGCGGGGCGGGATCTCGGGAAACACCGTTCGATCAATGAGACCGTCGCGCTCGAGGCCGCGAAGCGTGAGCGTCAACATGCGCTGCGAGATGCCTTCGATCGATCGGCGCAACTCGCTGAACCGCATGACTCCTTCGCCGAGACGGCCCACGATCTGAACGCTCCACTTGTCGCCGATCCGGTTGAGCACCTCGCGGACGGCCAGGCACTTCGCCGGCTCCTGCAACGCTTTGTTCCTCGCGCACATGGGTCTGCCTCCTTGCGGAATCGCTACCTGGTTCCCATTATGACCCTGGTTACGATTTGAAACCAAGGCAACAGCGGGAACCCTTCAGGAGCCGACCATGACTGCCACGACCTGGGACTTCGACCTCTCTCACTCCTCCGTCAACTTCCACGTTCGCCACCTGATGGTGTCGAAGGTGCACGGCCGCTTCCAGACCTGGGGCGGCTCGCTCGTCCTCGACGATCAGGACATCACGAAGTCGCGCGTGGAGGTCACCATCGACACCGCGAGCATCGACACCAAGGAAGACAAGCGCGATGCACACCTGCGCTCGGCGGACTTCTTCGATGCCGAAACGTTCCCGCAGATGACGTTCAAGAGCACGGCCGTCAAGAAGATCTCCGACGAGGAGCTCGAGGTCACGGGCGACCTGACGATCCGCGGCGAGACCAAGCCGATCACGCTCAAGGTCGAGACCAACGGCCAGGTCAAGGACCCGTGGGGCGGCACGCGCACCGGCTTCTCGGCGAAGGCGTCGATCAGCCGCAAGGAGTTCGGCCTGCACTGGAACGCGCTGCTCGAGGCCGGCGGCGTGGTCGTCGGCGACAAGATCGAGATCACCCTCGAGATCGAGGCCATCAAGAAGGCGGCGAGCCAGGCGGCCTAGCGCGCCGGCCAGCCCTGCTCGCCGATCAACGGGACGAACCGAACGTCGCCGAGATCCTCCTCGCTGTAGTCGGTCGCGCTCTTCCGCGTGATCCGCACGAGGTGCTGGTTGTCGGCGGTCCCCGCCGGAACCACGAGGCGACCGCCGATCACGAGCTGCGCGAGCAGCGCCGGTGGCGGTGCGGGTGCCGCGGCGGCGACGGCGATGGCTTCGTACGGTGCGCCGCTCGGCCAGCCGAGCGTGCCGTCGCCGTGGTGGACGTGGACGTTCACGATGCCGAGATCCACGAGGACCATGGCCGCGCGCGTGGCGAGCTCCTCGAGCCGCTCGACGGTCTCGACCTCGCGCGCGAGCATGCCGAGGATCGCGGCGGCGTAGCCCGAGCCGGTCCCGACCTCGAGCACGCGCTCGTCACCGGTGAGGCGCAACGCCTGCGCGGTCAGCGCGACCACGTACGGTTGCGAGATGGTCTGGCCGGCGCCGATCGGCAGCGGCGTGTCGTCGTACGCTCGGTCGAGCAGCGCCTCGGGGACGAATCGCTCGCGCGGTACCGCGGCGAACGCGGCGAGCACGCGAGGGTCGAGGATGTCGCGGCGACGCAGGTCGTCCGCGACCATCGTTTGCCTCCGTGCCTCGGACGTCGTCATGAGATGCCCCCGACCATCGGAAGCGAGCTTACGCCGCGTCGCGGTCCGAGTGCTCCTTGTCGATGATGCGAACGGTGAGCACGGGGCAGGGCGCCGAGCGGACCACGGTCTCCGTGACGCTCCCGAGCAGCGCGCGCGATAGACCACTGCGGCCGTGGGTGCTCATCACGATCAGCTCCGCGCCGAGCTCGATCGCGGTCTGGTTGATGACATCCTTCGCATCGCCGGTCTTCAGCATGACCTGGCCGATCACCACGCCGGCGGTACGGCGGGTCTCGGCGAGCTCGTCGAGCGCGCCCTGGTTGTCGAGCATGATCTGGTCGATCACGGTGCTCGTCAACGCGAGGCCGAGCTCGGGCACCCCCAGCGAGGGAATGCCGATGACGTTGACCAGGTGGATCGTCGCTCCGAGCGTCTTCGCGAGCTCGCAGGCGTAGTCGAGGGCCTGCGCGGCGCCCTCGCTGAGATCCGTCGGGACGAGGATGGACTTGGGCAGCATGCACCCAGGGACTTCATGATCCGGGCCAGAGAATTTCCTGGGAAATACCTTCGATCGGCGTGCGCCCCGGGCTCACCGGGCCGGTGCGCTCGCTCAGGGCAGGCGCGGCGCGTACACGAAGCTGTTCGCGCGGCTCGTCACGGGCACCGCGCGGTACACGACGGATCCCGCGTGCACGACGATGTCGATGGCGCCGGCGGGCACGTTGAGCGCGAGCGCGATGCCCGGCGAGCCGGTGGAGAACTGCGCGGCGCTCGGCGCACCGCTGTCATCGAGGTAGATGATCTTGGCGGCGCCCGGAGCTTCGATCGTCGCGCCGTAGACCTGGAGGTCGAGGCAATCGAAGATCTCGACCATCACGGTGCTCATCGCCGGATCGGCGGTGATGCCGGCGGCGGCGTAGAACGTGGCGCGGTTCGCGGGCGTCGGCGCGTAGATGTCGCGCGGCGGATGGTTGGTATCGAACGGCGGGTACGGATCGTACGTGTAGCCATCGAGCCGACCGGCGAGCGTGGCCTTGCGGTAGATCGTGGGCGCCGCGCCGGCGGTCGCCACGTTGAGCGCGTACAGACCTCCCATGGCCGTTGTCGTCCCCATCACGAGCACCGAGTCATCGGAGCGCTTGTGGATCTCCACCGCCGCGCCGCCGACGGTCGTCGCACCGACCGGATCCTTGACCCGGGCGATCAGCGACAGCGGGTCGGGCGCGGTGCTCGGCCAGGCCGTCGTGGCACACGTGAAGTCGCCCGACAGCTCGGTCACGTCGATCGACGCGTCCAGTTGTTTTGCATCGCCGGGAGGCTGATCGTCGCCGGGGACATCGTCGCCGGTGCCACCGCCACCACCGCACGCGGCGGCAAGCGCCAGGGTCCATCGCCACCGCATCCCCGTACTCTAAGCCGATCGGGTAGAACTCTGCGGGGGAATGCGCCTCACCCGCAAATTCATCGCCGCACTGGTGATCGGCGTCGCGCTCGTCGCGTTGATCCAGGGCTTCCTGGACTACCAGCGCGAGCGCGACGTGTTTGACCGCCAGATGCGCGGCGAAGCGGCGGCCCTCGGGCGCGCGCTCGCCCGGGGCGTCGCTCACGTGTGGCAACGCGACGGCGAGCCGGCGGCGCGCGAGTTCCTCGAGACCGCGACCAGCAAGCGCGAGAGCCTGCAGGCGCGGTGGATCTGGCTCGACGCGAAGGACCACGACGCGCCTCGCGTGGATCGGGAAGAGCTCGACGAGATGACCTCGGGCAACGTGGTCACGCTGCGCGACGCGGCGCGGCGCGTGCTGTTCACGTACATCCCCGTCGAGGTGCCGGGCGGCCGGCGCGGTGGACTGGAGATCGCGCAGTCGCTCGAGCAGCTCGATTCGTACATCAGTGACTCGCTGCGCAGCGAGATCCTCGGCTCGGTCAGCGCGGTGACGGTCGCCGGTCTGCTCGCGCTCGCCCTCGGCGTGGTGTTCATCGGCCGTCCGATCAACCGGCTCGCCGCGAAGGCGCGCCGCGTCGGTACCGGCGATCTCAGCGATCCGCTCGTGCTCGAACAGCGCGACGAGCTCGGCGAGCTCGCGAACGAGATCAACCTCATGTGCGAGCGCCTGGCCGACGAGAGCACCGCGCGCGAGCAGGCGATGGAGCAGCTCCGCCACGCGGATCGCCTGACCACCGTCGGCAAGCTGGCCTCCGGCCTCGCGCACGAGCTCGGCACGCCGCTCAACGTGGTCCACGGCCGCGCGAAGCTGATCCTCGACCACGAGGTCGAGGGCAAGGACGTCGACGACTCCGCGCGCATCGTGGTCGAGCAGGCAGAGCGGATGACCGCGCTGATCCGGCAGCTGCTCGACTTCGCGCGCCCGCGCCCGCTGCACAAGGCGCCGGTCAACGTGACCACGCTTGGCTCGCGGGTGTGCCAGCTGGTCGCGACGATCGCCCGCACCGCGAGCGTCACGCTCGAGCCACCTCCGGCCGACGAGACCTTGCGGATCGCCGCGGATGATGGCCAGCTGACGCAGGTGCTGACCAACCTGGTCGTCAACGGGATCCACGCGACCCCGGTCGGGGGCACCGTCGCGATCACCGCGAAGTTCGTGGAGCAGACGCCACCACCGTATGTCGGTGGCGAGGAGCAGAGCTGGATGGCCATCGAGGTGCGCGATACAGGCACCGGTCTCGACGAAGCGACGCGAGCGCGCGTCTTCGAGCCGTTCTACACGACGAAGGAAGTCGGCGCGGGCACGGGCCTGGGCCTCTCCGTGAGCTGGGGCCTCGTGCGCGAGCACGGCGGCTGGATCTCCGTCCAGTCCACGCCGGGCGAGGGCTCGGCGTTCACGGTGTACCTGCCGCGAGGTGTCGCATGACCAGCGTGTTTGTCGTCGATGACGAGCGCGAGATGGTGGATCTGATCGCGCTCGGCCTGAAGAAGCGCGGGTTCCAGATGACGACGTTCAACTCCGGCGTCGACGCGGTGGCGGCGATCGCCACGCACGACGTCGACGTGATCGTCACCGACCTCAACATGAAAGGCATGAGCGGCCTCGAGCTGTGCCAGAAGGTGGCGCTCGATCGCCCCGATATCCCGGTGCTCGTGCTCACCGCGTTCGGCAGCTTCGAGACCGCGGTCGGCGCGATCCGCGCGGGCGCGTATGACTTCGTCACCAAGCCCGTCGAGATCGAGGCGCTCGCGATCGCGGTGCGGCGCGCCGCCGAGCACCGATCGCTGCGCGGCGAGCTCAAGCGGCTACACGAGGTGGTCGCGAACACGCGTGGCCGCGGCGATCTGATCGGCGCGAGCCCGGCGATGCAGCAGGTCTATCAGCTGATCGATCAGGTCTCGGTGACCGATGCGACCGTGCTGATCTCGGGCGAGAGCGGAACCGGCAAGGAGGTCGTCGCGCGCGCCATCCACGAGCGCTCGCGTCGCAAGGACGGTCCGTTCGTCGCGCTCAACTGCGCGGCGGTGCCCGAGCAGCTCCTCGAGAGCGAGCTGTTCGGCCATGCGAAGGGCGCGTTCACGGACGCGCAGAAGAGCCGGCAGGGTCTGTTCCAGCAGGCGAGCGGCGGATCGCTGTTCCTCGACGAGGTCGGCGACATGGCGCTGACCACGCAGCCGAAGCTCCTGCGCGCACTGCAGGAGAGGCGCGTGCGGCCGGTCGGCGCCGAGGCCGAGATCCTCACCGACGTTCGTCTGATCACCGCCACGAACCGCGACCTCGAGGACATGGTCGAGGAGAAGGCGTTCCGCGAGGACCTCTACTACCGGATCAACGTCATTCACATCCCGCTACCTCCGCTGCGCACGCGCGGTGGTGACGTGCTGTTGCTCGCGCAGCACATGCTCCGCCACTACGCGACGGTGTTCGACAAGAAGGTGATGGGCCTGTCGGCCGCCGCCGCCGAGCGCATGCTCGCGTACGAGTGGCCGGGCAACGTACGAGAGCTCGGCAACTGTCTCGAGCGCGCCGTCGCGCTCGCGCACTTCGAGGAGATCCAGGTCGAAGATCTTCCGGAGAAGATCCGCACGCAGCAGACCCGGCGTTCGATCGCGATGTCGGGCACGGATCATCCGGAGCTGATGTCGCTCGAAGAGGTCGAGCGTCGCCACGTGCTGCGCGTGCTGGAGGCCTGCCAGGGCAACCGCACCGATGCGGCGAAGATCCTCGATCTCGATCGCAAGACGCTCTACCGGAAGCTGCTTCGGTGGGGCATGAGCGACGAGTAGCGGGGCCATGTGCCCCGTTGGGGCGGACCGCCCCAGGATCGGGCCATCCAACACCTGGAAATCGTTGACGCTCCGCGGCATACCCTTCGCACCTGTGGCGCCAACATGAAGACCATGATCAAGGTTGTTGCGGCTCTCGGCTTCCTCTCGGCGCCCGTGCTCGCCTAGGCCCCGGCTCCGAAGTCTCCTGCCGCGGCGAATGACGCGAA
>JBBRED010000024.1:0-43638 GCA_038203335.1 Haliangiales bacterium
CCGCTCGCGCGCTTGGTACCGCTGCGCACCCAGACGACGCCGCGGCAGCCGGGTGGCTGGGAAGGGCGCGTGACGTTCTCGGACGACTTCGATGCACCGCTCCCCGCGGACCTGCTCGCCGCATTCGGCGCGTCGTGAGCATCCTGCTTCTCGACACCTACGTGTTCCTGTGGTGGCGGACCAACGATCCTCGCCTGAACACTGCCGCGCGCACCGAGATCTCCGTCGCCCCGCTCGTGCTCGTGAGCGCCGCCTCGGCGTGGGAGGTCGCGATCAAGATGGCGCTCGGTCGGCTCACGCTGCCGGAGCCGTTCGCGGCGGGGGTCGACGCGAGCGGATTCCAGCGCCTGCCGATGGTCTTCGAGCACACCGAGGCGGCGGGCGCGTTGCCCGATCACCACCGCGATCCGTTCGATCGAATGCTCGTGGCACAGGCACAGCTCGAGAGCTGCACGCTGGTCAGCCATGACAGGCTCCTGACTCCCTACGGCGTCCCCATGCTCTGGACCTGACCGTCAGGGCGAAGGCTTGGATGCGTCGTAGATGAACGTCACCGCGGTGCACACCGCGATCGCGCGGCCGTTCTGCTTGTACGGCCGGTACAGCCACTGCTGCATCTCGCCGAGAAGCTTGCGGTCGTACGCGGGATAGCCGCTCGACTTGAGCAGCGAGACCGTGGTCACGCTGCCCGTGTCGTCGACGCACATCTTCATCGCCGCGGTGACGCGGCCGCGCTTGGCCTGCACCATCGATGCGATGGTCGGAGCATCGGGGACGATGGTCTTGATCCCGGCGACGCGCAGGCTCTCGAGCATGGTCGGCGACACGGCCGTCGACGGCGGTGGTGGCGGTGGTGGCGGCGGCAGCGAGGGGCCGATCAGCCCGCCCATGATCTCGAAGTCGTCGTCGTCGAAGTCATAGGACTTCGTGATCGGCGCCGAGGGCGCGAGCGAGGCCGGGTATGCCTCGACGAGCGGGGCCTTGGTGCCCGGGTACGCGAGGAGCGAGGCGCTGCACACGGCGATCGGGGTGCCGCGGACCGTGAACGGCTTGAACGTCCAGTCAGCCACGGCGGCGAGGAACGCATCGGTCGCACCTCCCGAGCTCGACCACATCGATGTGAGCTTCGTGACCTCGCCCCTGGGATCGAGGCAGACCTTGATCCACGAGGTCGCGACGACGGCGCGTTGCTGGGCGAGCTCGAGGTCGAGGGCCTGCGCTACCTTGGCATCGACGACGGTGGTGCCGCGCGTCCGCAGCGCTTCTAGCGCCTGCGCGGTGAGCATCGGCAGGGCGCGGTCGGCGCCGCCCTGCGACGGGAAGCCGATCCAGCGCAGCGTCTCGCCCTTGAACGCGACCTCGATCTCGATGCCCGGATCCACGGTGAGCAGAGCGCCGTCGCGCGGGGTGACCTGGCGCGTGGTCATCTGCAGCTTGAAGCCCGCGAGGCAGCGCGCGAACACGCCGACGTCGGTGCCCTTCACCTCGCCGCCGCTCGCGAACCGCTTCGCGCAGGCGGCGTCGGGGAACCACATGCCGTTGTTCGTGAACTGGGTTCCGAGCATGGCCGTGATCGCCGCGACGTTGCGCGCGCGGATCGCGGTGGTCAGCTTGACGGTCGACGCAGCCGCGAGGGTCGCGCTATCGGTGGTGTCGCGCGGCCGGTAGTACACGGGCTTCGCGAGCGCCGCGGCGGGCACCAGCGCGAGGACGAGCGTAGCGAGCCTCCGCACCCTCTAGGGATAAACCCTCCGCGCCGTCGCTGCCAGTGCCGAAACGATCTACGGGGCCGTTGGCACCATGTGCCCTCCGGCCCCGCAGTAAGTTAACGAGCGAGCTAGGACTTAGAGCTTCTTGCCGACGAGCTTGTAGCTGGCAGCCGAGTAACCCCGGACGTTGACGAAGATGGCCGCGGACTGCGCGAGCGTGACCTGGCAGGTCTCGTTCGAGCCGGTCTTGTAGGGGCGGCAGTCGTAGCTGGTCGTGGTGGGCGCGCGGCCGACCTTGACGTAGAGGTCGGCGTCGCCCGACGAGCCGGTGATGGCGAACTGGTAGGTGCCGGCGGCGAGGGTCGGGGTCGAGTACTTCTTGGTCTGGCCCTTGGTGACGCTACCCGACTCGGTGAGGCCCGCCCACGCCTCCGGCTGACCGCCGCCGCCCGGGGTGAACGTGTTGTCCTGCTCGCCGGTGACGAGGACGAGCTGCGACGAGTCGACGCGCGAGAACATCTGCTCGTAGGTCTTCGGGTCCTCGTAGGAGAGGAAGCCGCGGAACAGGGACATCGTGGCGCCCGACATCGAGGCGAAGAACGCCGGCATCGCGTTGTTGACGATGTCGATGTACTTGTAGCCCGTGGTGTCGTCGCTGTTGATCGCCTTGTGCGAGGCGTTGAGGGCGTCGTCGATGTACGCGAAGGTGTCGCAGCCGTTCATGTAGACGACGACGTACTGCCCGGCGACCCACTTGCCACGCTGCGCGAGCGAGCGGACGTTGGTGCCGAGGCCGGCGTGGCCGTTGTAGACGATGTAATCGGCGCGGGTGGAGAGCGCCTCGTAGCGCGCGCGGAACGCGGGCTGGGACAGGCCAACGTCGACGTTGTCGGTGAGCAGCGCGACGACGTGGATCTTCTTGCCATCGGCGAGGGTGGCGTTGAACTCGATGTCGGGCGCCGCGACGCCGGGGGCGGTCGGGACCGAGGCGGGAACGGTGGTCAGCGAGCGCGCCGACAGCTCGGTCTTCATCGCGGCGACGAACTGGTTGTAGCCGGAGATGCCGGCGTCCGCGGTGGTGGTCGCGCCGTCCTCGTACTTGCCGAAGATGGCGACGACGTTGAGGACGCCGTCCTCCCAGATCTTGTTGTACTCGGGGAACTTGCCGGTGGTCTGGATCGGGCTCGGCGACACGGTGGCCGAGACCTTGAGCGAGTCGGCCGCGGCGACCGTGCAGCCCGAGTTCCGCGGGCGGAAGTAGTAGAACATCGAGCCGGCATCGACATCGTGCGCGCCCGCGTCGACGCACGCGTGCTTGTACTTCTCGGTGAACGCGCTCTGACCGGAGCTCGAGATGTCGGCCGGGAGGATGAAGTCGTAGGTGTTCGGGACCGGGTTCGCCTTGCGCCAGGCGACCGGCAGCTTCGCGTGATACTTGATCTGCGTCTTGCCGCCGACCGAGGTCTTGACGATGTTGGTCACGACGGCGCGGTCGATGCGGCCGACGGCGTCGTTGCCGTTGAGGTGACCGACGGTGAACAGGAGCTGGCTCTCGATCGTCTTGCGGTCGTTCCAGCTCGAGTCGGTCAGCAGGGTGCCGTCGAACTCCATGTCGACGAACACCGCGAGGGCGCTCGCGTCGGCCTTGCCGTCATCGGACTTCACGGTCTCGCCGTCGTAGACGTCGTCGTCGGTTACGCAGCCGGCTACGGGGGCCGCGAGGGCGGCAGTGGCGAGGAAGGTGGCAAGGCGCTTCATGCCCCCCCGAGGAGCACGGTCCGTGCCGCCGATAATTCGGGCCAAGTCGGCGTAACCACGAGGCCGATTCGCGCAACCGGACTAGCCACCGGCAAGCGGGCGAGCCAGTGATTCCGATCAGTTGCGGGCTGTTATCAGTTGGAAGTCAGGCTGCAGGTGCTGGTCACGAGGTCGAACTCGCCGTCGAACCCGTTCTCGCACAGAACCTCGGGGTCGGCCGACACGTCGCGCGGCCACAGCTCGATCTCGTCCACCGCGGATCCGTCCTGCGACGCCATCGTGATCTTGTCGGCGACGTTCGCGAAGATGTCGCCCGACGGGATCGTGATCGTCGACTCGAGGCGGCCATCGATGTAGATCCGCAGGCTCGAGGTCTGCGCGCCGCTCTTCTGCTCCGCGATCAGCACGCTGTGCGCGCGCGTGGTCGATAGCGGCTGCGCCGGCACGGTCACGGTGAACTGATTCGAGAGGCCCGCGGTGCCCGCGAAGATCAAGATGCGGTGCTGAGCGGTGAGCGCGATGCCGATGCCGCAGTTGCCGAGGTTCGCGAGCAGCGTGCACGTCTTCGAGAAGTCGAGCAGCACGTCCTGCGGGCCACCGGCGTGGACCCACAGCGCGATCGAGTGACCGGGCAGCGTGGCGGCAGCGGAGTACTTCGTCAGGTCGAGGCCGGTCTGACTCGCGCCCATCTTGAGCGCGAGGCCGAGCGTCGCCGCGAACGTGGTGAACGTGAGCGGCTGGCCGAGCGAGACTTGCAGCGTGCCCGACTGCACGAGCGGCGTGTCCTCGAAGTCGAGCTCGTAGCCCGGCCGCATCGGCACGCACGCGCCCTGCGCGTCGAACACACCGCGCACGAGAGTGGTGCACGCCGCGGTGCCTGCGATCGCGATGTTGTAGAACCGCAGATCGTCGACGTCGGCGTTGGCGATCGGGCCCACGGTCAGGTCGGTGTCCTGCGTGGCGTCGAAGCCGGTCTGCGCGCCCGGGTTCAGGATCGCGATGAACACGCCGTTGATCAGGAGCTCGAGGCCCTTCGATGGGCCGGTCGTTCGGACCGCGACGTGGTTCCACTGGTTTCGCGACACCGCGCCCTGCGCCGTGAACAGTGTCCCGGCGGAGTTGTAGGTCTCGAGGAACACCGTCGAGCCGGAGACCCGCACGCGGTGGCCGCCGGTCATGGTCGGGTTGACGTTCGACCACAGGAGAGCATCCGTGCCGGCCGCGGGGCGAATCCAGACGCCGCCGGTGTACGTGCCGCCCGGCGACGACGACAGCACGGGCTTCGTGCCGATGTACTTGTGCGCTGCCGGTGAGCGCGTGGCGGTGCCGGCCCAGCCACCGACGACGGGGACCGTGATCGTGCCCTTCGGGCTGTACGCCGCATCCTGCGCGAGGAGGCTCGTGTTGAGCGTGGAGCCCTGCTCCCACGGATAGTGGAGCACGAGGCCGCTCGTCGAGGTCCACGTGGTGGTCACGCTGCCGCCCTGGTTGCTGAGGCCATCCTTGCCGCGCACGGCGAAGCTCGAGAGCACGTTGTAGGTCGTGGTGATGGCGATGCCGTTGGTGCACGCAGAGAATGCGGCGCCGTTGAGCGAGCATTCGAACGTGGCCGGCTCGTTCGCGTGGAACAGCATCGTGTAGTAGTTGACCGGCCACTTCGCCGGCGGCACCGCATCGAACGTCACGATCGGGCCGGTGGTGTCGATCACGAACGTCGCGCTCGCGGTGCCCGGGTTCCCGAGCGCGTCGGTCGCGGTGATGAGGATGGTGTGCGTTCCGTCGCCGAGCGCCGGTGACGTGTACGAGGGCGGAGCGCAGGCCACGGGGGTCAACAGATCGATCTTGCAGGTCGTGGTGACCGCGCCACCGGTGACGGTGAACGTGGTGGTCGGCGTCTGATCGGTCGAGGGCGACACCGGCGGTGCGGTGATCGTCACCGTCGGGCCGGTCGCGTCGATCGTCCACGTGTACGTGGCGGAGCCCGGGTTTCCGAGCGCGTCCATCGCCTGAACGGTGAACGTGTGGCTACCGTCGGCGAGCGTCGGGTACGAGATGCCCGAGGTGCACGCCATGAACGCGCCGCCGTCGAGCTTGCAGGTCGGCGAGCCTTCGCTGACCGTGAACGTGAACGTGCCGGTGGTGCTGTTCGTCGGGTTCGCGGGCTTGGTCACGATGGTCACCGTCGGGCCGGTCGTATCGATGACGATCGTGCGGCTGTCGCTCCCCGGGTTGCCCACGGCATCGAACGCACGCACCACGAACGCGTGCGAGCCATCCGCGAGCACGCCGGTGGTGAACGAATTCGCGCAGGCGACGAACGTGCCGTCGACGCCGCACTCGATCGTGGTCGCGCCGGTGACCGTGAACATGTAGGTCGGCGTGTTATCGGCGTTCGGGCTCGCGGGTGCGTTCGTGATCGTGACCACGGGGCCGGTGGTGTCGACGGTGAACGCGCGCGTGTCGCTCGCCATGTTCATCGCCGCGTCGCGAACGCGCACGGTGAACGTGTGCGCGCCATCGGGCACGCTCGTGTACGTCTTCGAGGCGGTGCACGCGGAGAACCCGGCGCCGTCGAGGTCGCAGTCGGTCGCCGTGGGGCTGCCACCCGTGGTGAACGTGAACGTCGCCGTCGCCGAGGCAACGTTGCCCATCGGTCCCGCCGTGATCGTCACCGTCGGCGCCATCGTGTCGATCGTCCAGGTGTAGGTCGCCTCGGCACCGGTGTTGCCGACCGGATCGGTCGCCTTCACGCGGAACGTGTGCGCGCCGTCGGCGAGCGCCGGCGATGTGTACATCGAGGTGCAGCTCGTGAACGTCACGGTGCCGTCGACCTGGCACTGGAACGTGGCCGTGGCATCGGGCGACGTGAATCCGAACGCCGGCGTCGCGACGTTCGACGGGTTCGTCGGCTTCGTCGTGATCGTCACGGTGGGCGCCGTGCCGTCGACGGTCCACGTGCGGCTCGCCGGCGTGGGATCGAACGTGCCGGCGGCGTTCTTCGCGCGCACCGTGAACGTGTGACTTCCATCGGTGAGGCCGGCGAGCGCGTACGGGCTCGGGCAGGCCGCGTAGGCCCCACCGTCGACGAGGCACTCGAACGTGGCGCTCGCATCCGGCGAGGTGAACGCGAACGACACGTCCTTCTGCGACGTGCTGGCGTTCGCGGGGCCGGCGGTGATGGTGGTGTCGGGCGTCGAGCTGTCGATCGTCCAGGTGTACGTCGCCGGGGTCGGATCGACGTTGCCGGCGACATCCACCGCGCGCACGGTGAACGTGTGGACGCCGTCGGTGAGCGTGTGCTGATCGGGCGTGGTGCACGCGGCGAACGCGCCGTCATCGAGCTTGCACTCGAACGTCACGGCGCCACCGCCGGCGTCGGTGCCGCTGAACGTGAATGCGGGATCCACCGTGTTGTCGACGGCCGGTGGCATCGTCAGTAGCGTCGTCTCGGGCGGTGTCGCGTCGACCTGCCACGTGTACGTGGCGGGCGTCTCGTCGATCGCGTTGCCGATTCCGGCCGACACGGCGAACGTGTGCATGCCCTCGGTGACATCGCTCTCGAACGGCGGGACGCACGCACTCGCGTTGCCATCGAGCGTGCACACGAATGCGTTCGCGGTGCCCAGCGCGTGGAACGTGATCGACACGTGCGTGTCCTTCGAGATCAACGCGGGGACGGCATCGAGTGCGGTATCGGGAGGCGTTCGGTTCCCACCGTCATCGCAACCAGCCGACACACCGAGGAGCAGAACGAACCACGAAACAGAGCGCCACATCGGGCGGATGATAGCAGAGCGGAAATGTGACCCTGCTCACGCCATCGTCGCGCCGCGGGTCAGGAGCCGCAGGCCTCGAGCTCGGCGGTCGTCTGTGCCTTCATCGAGCAGCGCGCCGAGGTCTTGTCGGACTCGGTCGGCGGAGTGGCGGCCCACTTCTGCTCGCACTCCTTCGCCATGTCGACCCGGATCTGCTGGATCTTGTCGGGGTTCTCGGCCGCCTTGTCGGGCTCCGCGGCGACGTGAACGTCGATCATGTGGTTCACGAGCGTGGGGCAGTCGATGTTGTCGACGATCACCAGCCCGCCACTCGTTGCCGGAGGGGGCGTCGCCGTGGTCGGCGCCGCCTTGCTGCCACCACCGCACGCGACCACGAGCAGCACGGTCGCGAGCAGGGACGTCACGGTCACTCCCACCCGATGTCCATGTGGTCGTCGTCGCCCAGCGCCTTCTCGAGCATCGCGAGGAGCTCGGGATCGATGCCGTTGTCGCTCATCAGCTCGAGCGTGTTGCGGTCGATGTAGTAGTCCTCGTCCTCCTCGTGATCCTCTTCGAGCTGCTCGACGAGGAACTTGAGGTGGGCATCGGTGATGGTGCCAATGTCAGTATCGGTATCGATTCGGATCAGCCGCGGCATGAGCTCTGGACTCCTACTTCTGCTCGTCGCACTTGGCGACCGCTTCGAGATCTCCGGCGGCCAGCGCGCACTCGACGCGCTGCTTCGCTGTCTTGTTCACGCAGACGTCGACGAACTCGGCCGTCTTCGCATCGGCGATCGCCGCCTTCTGCTTGGCGATATCGCCCTTCATCGCGTCGGTACCGCTGCCGGAGCCGGCCTTCTTGAACTCGAGGTCGATCAGGTGGTCGAGCAACGACTTGCAGGAGTCCTCGGACGGCGCGTTCTTGCAGCCGGCCCCGAGGAGCATGGCCGCGATGATCCAGCGGTTCATGGGGGATATTCTATCACCGGGAGGGCCGCGCCAGCGTCGCGCGCACGGCTTCGATCCGCGCGAGGACCGCGGGCGAGGGCTTGAGCGCGCGCGCCCGGTCGAGGACCTCCGCGGCGGTGCGCGGCGCCTTGTCGGCCGCCCATGCGGTGGCGAGGTGAACCAGGATCTCGGCCTCGTTCGGAGCGAACCGCGAGGCGTGATCGAGTGCGCGCACCGCCTCGCGCGGCTTGCCCTGCTTGAGCTTCAGCCAGCCCCAGGAGTCGAGGATCGCCGGATCACCGGGTGCGAGGTCGCGCGCGTGGGCGAGCCAGCGCTCCGCATCGCCGAGGCGCTGCCCGCGATCCGCGAGCAGATATCCGGCGAGGTTCAGCGCCGTGGTGGAATCGGGGTGCTCGGCGAGCAGCGGCTCGAGGATCGCGAGCGCGGCAACGGGCGCCTTCACGTGGTCCTCGAGGCGCGCGCGGGCCAGCACCGCACCGAGCGCGGTCCCGGTGCCCGCGAGCAGCGCCCGCGCGCCGGCCAGGTCGCCGGCATCAGCCTTCGCGTACGCGGCCACCAGTGCGAGATCGAGATCCTTCGGTGCGATCTCTCGCGCCGGTGCGACCGCCGCCGCTGCGCCCTTCGGATCGCCCGCGCCGAGGAGGATGTCGCCGGCGAGCCGGCGCGCCTCGCCGAACCGCGCCGAGTCACGCGAGATCGGCATCAGCCGCTTCACGGCGCCGGCGGGATCGGTCGCGGCATCGAGCTCGGCATGGACGAGCGCGCCGGCATCCGGCTCGACGGCGGCGATCCGGGTCGCGATCGCGCGGGCCTGCGTCAGCTGGCCGAGGCCGCGCGCGAGGCGTGCGATCGCGGCGAGCGCGTCCGCGTCACTACGATCGTCGTCGAGGAGGGTGAGCAGATCGATCGCGGCGGTGCGATCATCCGCCTCGCACAGCAGCCAGAACAGCTCCTCGGCGATGTCCAGCGCCTGGCCGCTGCGATCGAACGCGCTGCGTGTCTGCTCGACCGCCTGCTCGATGTGCCCGGTCCGCCGCAGCGCCCGTGCGAGATCGAGGCGCGCGTCGATGTGATCGGGATCCTTCTCGATCACCTCGTGCAGCTCCTTGATCGCCGTCTCGAGGTCGTTGCGCTTCGCGAACCGCTGCGCGAGCCGGTAGTGACCGTCAACGGAATCCGGGATCTTCTCGACGAGCTGACGGAGCACGGCCTCGCTCTCGTCGGGATCCTCGAGCTTCGCGAGGCCGAGATAGCCGCGCTCGTCGTCGGGAGCGAGCTCGATCGCGCGGCGATACGAGGCGATCGCCTGGGCGCGCTTGCCGCTGCCGAACAGATCGCCCGACATCAGCCAGATCTGCGGATGATCGGGCCACTTCTTGCGCGCCGCCGCGAGCGTGTCGGCCGCGGCAGCCTCGCGCTTCGCCTTCGCCTGTACGCGCGCGAGCTCGACCGCGATCATCGGTTGATCGGGAGCCGCCTTCGCCGCCGCGGTGAGCGACTCCGTCGCCGCGTCCCAGTCGGAGCGATACGCCGCGAGCTTGCCGTCGAGGTACAGCGCGTACGCCGTCGCCGGCATCGGTGGCAGCGGCTTGATCGGCGCGGCGTGCCCGCACGCGACGAGCGCGAGCAGCAACGCGACCCGGAACCCTGACACCCGCACAGCCTACCGCGCGGGCCCCACGAACGTGAGGCGCTGCGCACCGCGAAGCGGTGCGCAGGTGACGCAAGCCCCACGAACGTGTGGCGCGCCGCACCGCGGTGCGCAGGTGGACAGCTGATCAGTTCAGCTTCAACGTGAGGCTGAGGCAGTCGGGCTCGGAGACGATCACGGTATCGCCGTCCTTCAGCACGGCCTTGCTGATCCGGCCGAACCGCACGTCGTTGACGAACGTTCCGTTCGTGGTGCCCTGGTCGATCGCGACGAGCTGCCCCTGCTCGTAGCCGATCCACACGTGCTTGCCCGACGAGCGCGGGTCATCGAGCACGATCTGAGCGAGCCCGGGCTGTCGGCCGATCAGCAGGCCCTGCGTGGTCAGGCTGAACCGCTGGCCCTGCAGGCGACCGCGCGTGCAGGTCAGGACGCCGACCGTCATCGAGCCGAACGCCGTCGCCGCGATCGGCTGGCTGCCGCTCGACTGCGGGGCGTTGACCGCCATGGTCTTCGCCACGGGCGTCGCGCCGCGGCCGGGGACCATCATCGGCGGCGGCATCTGCGGCGCACCGTGCGGCTGCTGCTGCTGCTGCGGGTGCATGCCCTGCGGTTGCGGGTGCATGCCCTGCGGCTGCGGATAGCCGGGCGGGCGCTGCTGCATGCCGGGGTGCATCGCCTGCGGCCCTGCGGCCTTCTTGCGCTTCATGAAGACGATGACGCCGCCGATCAGGCCGCCGAGGACGAGGATCACGGCGACCGCCACGCCGGCGCCGCCACCACCGCCTCCCGACGGGCTCGCACCCGCGGGGCCCATGGTGTCGTCGGGCTTGTCCTTCGGCTTGTTGCCCTTGCCCTCCTTCTTGAGCGCGCGGGCCTGCTTCAGCATGCGCGGCGCCTCGGAGTGAGTCGGGAACAGCGTGAGCACTTCCTCGAAGTCGACGATCGCGTCGTCGAGATCGCCGGCCCACATCTCGTCGAGGCCCTTCTTCCACACCTTCGAGGTCTGCGATGCCTCGGTGTTGACCTTCGCCTCGACGAGGAACTTCTTCACCGTCGCCGACGCGACGATGAAGTTGAAGCCCTGGACCTCACCGCGGCTGCCGAACGTGGACAGGCCGATGACCTCGCCGTGATCGTTGATCGTGGGGCCGCCGGAGTTGCCGTGCGTGATCGAGGCGCTGATCTGGATGATCGGCTCGCCCGCGCTCGAGCGCTTGATCGCCGAGACCGCGCCCTCGTTGATCGTGGCCTCGAGCTGCGACTTGTCGTCGAGCAGGCCCTGCATGTCGGCGGCGCCCGGGTAGCCGATCGCGAGGACCTTGTCCTGGATGAGCACCTTGTCGGAATCGGCGACGACGAGGTTCGGCGCGTCCTTCGCTTCGACCTTGATGATCGCGACGTCGGAGCCCTCGCCGGGCTTGCCATACGCCATGACGGTGTAGGGGAGCTTCGTGCCGTCGGGCAGCACGATCGCGGCGTTCGCCACGGCGGTCGATCCGTTCTGAAGCGTGCGCACGAGCTCGAGCTTCTGCTCCTCGCTCATCTGCGCCAGCTCCTTGGCGTACTGCTTCTGGATCTTCTCGGCGAGCGACTTGAACGCCTCGGACTTCGCGTTCTCCTCGCCCTTCTTGATGTCCTCGACGACGTGCGCGTTCGTGACGACGAAGCCATCGGCGCTCACGAAGAAGCCCGAGCCCATGCCTCCGACGTACTCCTTCAGCTCGTCGTTGCCGACCTTGAACGTGACCTCCCAGAAGCCGAGGACGCGGACCACCGAGCCCTTCGCGAAGATCGACGCGCGCTGGTTCGCGCTCGGACCATCCTCCGCACGAGCGGGCGGGGAGGCGAGGGCAAGCAGCACCACGGCTGCGCCCAGCACGGACCTCCCTCGGAACATGCCGGCTAGCTTACTACAGAGGGATATTGCCGTGTTTCCGGGGCAGGTTCGCCTGGCGCTTGTTCTTCAGGGTCCGTAGCGACCGGATGATCGTCCACCGGGTCTCGCGCGGGCGGATGATCTCGTCGATGTAGCCGAGCGAGGCGGCCTTGTAGGGGTTCGCGAACCGCTCGCGGTACTCCTCGGTGAACTTGGCCTTGGCCTCGGCGCGGGCGACCGGGTCTTTGATCTTGTCGAGCTCGCCGCGGAAGATGATGTTGACCGCGCCGTCGGGGCCCATCACCGCGATCTCGGCGGCGGGGTAGCTGACGTTGACATCGGCGCGGATGTGCTTGGACGCCATGACGTCGTACGCGCCGCCGTAGGCCTTGCGCGTGATCACCGTGATCTTGGGGACGGTGGCCTCGGCGAACGCGTAGAGCAGCTTCGCGCCGTGCTTGATGATGCCGCCGTACTCCTGCGTGGTCCCGGGGAGGAAGCCGGGGACATCGACGAACGTCACGATCGGGATGTTGAAGGCGTCGCAGAACCGCACGAACCGCGCGGCCTTGATCGAGGCGTCGATGTCGAGGCAGCCGGCGAGGTGCATCGGCTGGTTCGCGACGATGCCGGTCGAGCGACCCTCGAAGCGGGCAAACCCGACGACGATGTTCTTCGCGTAGTCCTTCTGGACCTCGACGAACTTCCCCTCGTCGACGACGGCATTGATGATCTTCTTGATGTCGTACGACTTGTTCGACTCGAGCGGGACGACCGTGTCGAGCGCCGCTTCCGCGCGATCGGGCGGATCCTGCGTGGCGCGCACCGGCGGATCCTCGGCGTTGTTGCTCGGCATGTACGCGAGCAGCTCCCGGAGGCGCGCGATGCACGACAGCTCGTCGGTCTCGGTGAAGTGCGAGACGCCGGACTTGCTCGCGTGCGTCATCGCGCCGCCGAGCTGCTCCTTCGTGACCTCCTCGTGGGTCACCGTCTTGATGACCTCGGGGCCGGTGATGAACATGTAGGAGGTGCGATCGACCATCAGGATGAAGTCGGTGATCGCCGGCGAGTACACGGCGCCGCCCGCGCACGGGCCCATGATCGCGGAGAGCTGCGGCACCACGCCGGAGCTCAGAACATTGCGCAGGAAGATGTCGGCGTAGCCGGCGAGCGACTCGACGCCCTCCTGGATGCGCGCGCCACCCGAGTCGTTGAGGCCGACCACCGGGCACCCGATCTTGGTCGCGAGGTCCATGACCTTGCAGATCTTCTGGGCGTACGCGCCGGAGAGCGAGCCGCCGAAGACCGTGAAGTCCTGCGCGAACACGCAGACCGTGCGGCCATCGACCGTGCCGTGGCCGGTGACCACGCCATCACCGAGGATCTTCTGATCCTGCATGCCGAAATCCGCGCAGCGGTGAGTCACGAACTTGTCGAGCTCGACGAAGCTGCCCTCGTCGAGCAGGGCCTCGATGCGCTCGCGCGCCGTGAGCTTGCCGGCCTCGTGCTGCTTATCGATGCGCGCCTGGCCGCCCGCGAGGGCCGCCTTGGCTTCCATCTCTTCGAGACGCGAAATCGGATCTTTCACAGGAGCGGCGTATACTTTCGACGTGGCGAACGTCAAGGGAAGCGCGCTCTCGTCGCGCGTCCTCTGGGTGCAGCTGAACCATGGGGAGGCGGGAATCCAGAGGCTGCTGCCGCAGTGCTCGGTGGAGCTGCGCGCCGCGATCGAGGGCGGCATCCACAAGGCGAAGTGGTACCCGTTCGACCAGTTCATCGAGCTGATCACCACGATCGATCGGCTGTTCGGCAAGGGCGACCTGTCGCTGGTCGACGAGCTCGCGCGCCACGGCGCCGACGCGAACCTCACCACGATCTACCGGCTGTTCTACAAGGTCGGCACCACGCACTGGATCCTCGGCCGCGCCGTTCGGCTGTGGAGCGCGCACTACGACAGCGGCTACCTCGAGGTCATGACGCGCGGCCCGAAGACGGCCGTGCTGCGGATGCGCGGGGTCGATACGCCGCACAAGGTCCACTGCATGAGCGTGATGGGCTGGGCCAAGCGATCGATCGAGCTCTCGGGTGGCAAGAAGGTCGAGTCGAAGGAGACCAAGTGCCGGCTCGACGGCGACGAGTTCTGTCAGCTCGAATCAACCTGGGAGTGACCTACGCCTCGGGGCCGAACGTCATCCGGCGCTGCGCGGCATCGAAGCCGGCCTGCGCCTCCGGCTCGGGCGTGAGCAGCGAGACCACGATCGCGACGAGGAACGACAGCGGGACCGTGATGATGCCGGGGTTCTTGAGCGGAACGATCGCCGCGCCGTTGTGGAGCAGGTCGGTCCACACCGTCGGTGACAGCGTGATGAGGACGAGTGAGCTGACGGTGCCGGTGACCATGCTCGCGACCGCGCCGCGCGTGGAGAACCGGCGCCACAGCATCGAGAGCAGCAGGGCGGGGAAGTTCGCGCTCGCGGCGATCGAGAACGCGAGGCCGACCATGAACGCGACGTTCTGACCCTGGAACACCAGGCCGAGGAGGATCGCGAGGATCGCGAGGCCGACGGTGGCCCAGCGCGCGACCTTGAGCTGCTCGCGCTCGTCGACCTCGCCCTTGCGGACCACGTGGCCCCACAGGTCGTGCGCGAGTGCGGCGGCGCCGGAGAGCGTGAGGCCCGCGACCACGGCGAGGATGGTGGCGAACGCGACGGCAGAGATGAAGCCGAGGAAGCCGGTGCCGCCGAGCACCTCGGCGAGCAGCGGCGCGGCCATGTTGCCGCCGGCGTCGACGGCGATGATCGCCTTGCGACCGACGAGCACCGAGGCGCCGAAGCCGAGGATGAACGTGACCAGGTAAAAGAACCCGATCAGCGAGGTGGCGTAGGCGACGGAGCGGCGCGCGGTCTTCGCATCGGGCACCGTGTAGAACCGCATCAGGATGTGCGGCAGGCCCGCGCAACCGAACATCAGCGCGATGCCGAGCGAGATCGCCTCGAGGGGATTCGCGACGAGCTTGCCGGGGGCGAGCACGCCCGAGCCGTACTGCGCCTTTGCGGCGGCGAACAGCGCGAGCGGGTTCATGCCGAACTGCGCGAGCACGAGCACGGCGAGCAAGGTGGCGCCGAGCAGCAGGAGCACGGCCTTGATGATCTGGACCCAGGTGGTGGCGATCATCCCGCCGAACAGCACGTACGCGAGCATCACGCTGCCAACGATGATCAGCGCCGTCTCGTACGACAGGCCGAACATCAACCGGATCAGATTTCCGGCGCCGACCATCTGCGCGATCAGATAGAACGTGACCACGGTGAGCGTGCTCGCGGCGGCGGCGATCCGGATCGGGCGCTGGCGCAGGCGGTAGGCGACGACATCCGCGAACGTGTACTTGCCGAGGTTGCGCAGCGGCTCCGCGATCAGGAACGTGATCACCGGCCAGCCGACGAGCCAGCCGACCGAGTAGATCAGGCCATCGAAGCCCGAGGTGGCGACGAGGCCGGCGATGCCGAGGAAGCTCGCGGCGCTCATGTAGTCACCGGCGAGCGCGAAGCCGTTCTGCACCGCCGAGATCGCCTCGCCGGCGGCGAAGTAATCACGCGTGCTGCGCGTCCTGCGTGCCGCCCAGAACGTGATGCCGAGCGTGATCGCGACGAAGCCCAGGAACCACGCGATCGCGACGTTGCTCGAACCGCTCATGAACGCTTCCGCGCCGCGTCGATCGCCGGATCGTAGACCCGGTTCGCCCAGCGCACGTAGATCGCGGTGAGCACGGGCGCGATGACGATCACCACCGCGCCGATCACGATGCCGACGGAGATCCGGCCGTCGGCGAGCAGCGAGCCCGCCTCGTCCTTGCCGAACGCGACGAGCAGGATGAAGCCGAAGTACGCGACCATCATCACCGCGGTGAGCGTGGCCCCGATGCGCCAGCGCTTCCTGATCACCGCTGCGAGCTGCGCGTCCCGACCATCCATGGCCGGAACATACCAGCCGGCGACGCACGGACCCAGGAACGGAGAAGCTCCCCGTCGCCCGCGATCCGCTCTCGCTGAACGACTCTACCCCCGAAGACGGACGTCGAACATCTGCTTTGCACTTCGCAACAGCGTGGTGCAGGCGCAACAACTGGGGCGATCCTGCTACGCGCGCGCCCGGCGGATTGCGCATCCTTCGCTAGTTGGGCGGGTTCCGGAATTGCAGCGGTGGGTGCCATGCGCACCGTCATTGCCCTGTCATTCCTCGGAGTCTCGGTCCTCGGATGCGCGCAGGGTGCGCCGCCCGGCTTCTCGCACGGGTCCCAGTGGTCGTTCCCGCTGGTCGATCCGCTCGCGAACGGCAAGCTCGTGACGTCGGTCTACCTGGACGGTCGCGGACCCTACCTGTTCGCGATCGATCCTGATGCACCGCTGTCCACCGTGGATCGCGATGCGCTGCCGCCCGAGTTCCCGTACCGCTATCGCACGCGCCTGGTCGACGAGAGCGATACGACGCGGCCGCTCGCCGACGCAACGGTGCGCGAGATCCGGCTCGGCGACCTGACGATCACCGAGCGGCAGTTCGGCGTCAGCCTCGACCACACGTTCGATTCGGATGGCCGCCGGATCCACGGCATCCTCGGCCGCGACGTGATCGAGGACTCGCTGGTGTTCGGCTTCGATCGAGATCGCGGCATCGGCTGGCTGTCGACGCAGGAGGCGTTCCATCCCGATCCGGCCGCGCAGGTCATCGGCTACTTCAAGGGGACGCGCTACTCGGGCATCACGCCGGTGCGCCGGCTGGTGAACGTCGAGGTCAATGGCAAGCACTACGACCTGCACCTCGATCTCGGCGAGACGCCGAACCAGCTCCGCGCGGAGCACTGGCAGGAGGCGCAGCTCGCGCCGCGGCCGTTGCGCGAGACGATGATCGACGAGGTCGGCACGCGTCGCGAGGTCAAGGCGGGTGGGCTCGCCGCGAGCGTCACCGCCGCGGGCGTGATGCGCACGGACCAGACGTTCGTTCCGTACGGCGACCGCCGCTGGCAGTACGGCCAGCTCGAGGGCACGCTCGGCC
This sequence comes from Haliangiales bacterium, assembly GCA_038203335.1. Lineage (GTDB taxonomy): Bacteria > Myxococcota_A > Polyangia > Haliangiales > Haliangiaceae > JABFXX01. The sequence continues at coordinate 16,770 of JBBRED010000024.1, forward strand.
TCGATTTCTTCGCGCCGTACTCGGTGACCGCCGACTGGCACCACGAGAAGTACTTCCTCGAGCCGCGCGCGCCCTCGGCGCAATCGACCGCGCTGCGCCTCGCACGCTGGGGCGGCGCGCTGCCGGCCGCGTGTGCGAGCACGGGCTGCGTGACGGTGACCATCACGGCCGCGACGGCGCCGACGCCGGAGGCGAACGGCGTGATGGGCATGGCGCCCGATCACGAGGAGGGGGCAGGCGCGACGATGGCGACGGTCACCCGCGATCCGCTCGCGCGCGGCGTGGCGCTCGAGGTGGTGCTGTCGGCGATGGCGCCGTCGGGTGCCGCACTGCCGCCGGTGACGATCAATCTGCCGGTCGGAGCGGATAGCTTCACGTCGACGATCCCCCCGATCTATGCGGGCGCGCAGCTCGCGGTGCTCGACCTCAGCCCGTTCCCGCGCGGTCAGAGCGGCAGCGTCGTCATCGACCGCAGGTAGCGCCGGGGGCCGGTTTCGCGGAAACTCTCCGCATGGCCCGGTTCGTTCCGCCCGTGATCGAGAGGATCGCGCGCTCGGATGGCGGCTTCGTGCTGCGCTCGCGCGTTCCCGAGCCGCCGTACCTCCGCTGTCTCGGCGATGCGCTCGTGCGCTGGGCGGGCGAGGCCCCGGACCGTACGCTGTATGCCGAGCGTCGTGCCGGGAGCTGGCATCGCGTCTCGTATGCCGAGGTGCTCGCGAGCGCGCGCAGCCTCGGTCAGGCGCTTCTCGATCTCGGGCTCGGCCCGACGCGGCCGCTGGTGGTGCTCTCGGGGAACTCGATCGATCACGCCCTGCTCGCCCACGCGGCGATGCACGTCGGAGCTCCGATCGCGCCGCTCTCGCCGGCGTACTCGCTGATGTCGCGCGACCACGCGAAGCTCCGCGCGCTGAGTGCGCTGCTCGCGCCGGGCGCGATCTACGTCTCCGACCGCGACGCATTCGGGCCCGCGCTCGCGGCGCTGGCGCCCGACGTCCCCGTGCTCGATCCCGCGCGGGTGGCCGCGCTCGCGACCACGCGCCCGACGGCCGCCGTGGATGCCGCGTTCGCTGCGGTCACCGGTGACACGGTCGCGAAGCTGCTGTTCACCTCCGGCTCGACGGGAACGCCGAAGGGCGTGATCAACACGCAGCGCATGCTGTGCGCGAACCAGGCCGCGCTCGCGGCGAGCTGGCCGTTCCTTTCCCAGCGACCTCCGGTGATCGTCGACTGGTTGCCATGGAGCCACACGTTCGGCGGCAACCACAACGTGAACGCGATCCTGACCTCCGGAGGCACGCTCTACATCGACGGCGGCAAGCCCGCACCGGGTGCGTTCGACGAGACGCTGACCAACCTCCGCGACGTGCCCTCGACGATCTACTTCAACGTACCGCGCGGCTTCGACATGCTGGTCGGTCACCTCGAGACCGATGCGGCGCTGCGCGAGACGTTCTTCTCGCAGCTCGACGTCATCTTCTACGCCGCCGCGGCGCTGTCGCCGGCCACCTGGGCGCGGCTCGGGGCGGTGGCGGCGATGGTGGGCCGCGACGTCGCGATGACCTCGGCGTGGGGCTCCACCGAGACCTCGCCGCTGGTCACGCAGGTGAGCTTCTCGATCGATCGCGCCGGCGTGATCGGCGCGCCGGTTCCCGGCGTGGAGCTCGCGTTCGTCCCGTCGGGCGACAAGCTCGAGATGCGCGTCGCGGGGCCGAACGTGTCGCCCGGCTATCTGCGCCCGGGCGGGGGCGTGGAGCCGCTGCCGCTCGATGCCGACGGGTTCTACCCCATGGGCGATGCTGGCCGGCTCGCGGATCCTGATGATCCGTCGAGTGGCGTGGTGTTCGAGGGCCGCACCTCGGAGAACTTCAAGCTCTCGTCGGGCACCTGGGTCCACGTCGGCGAGGTTCGCCTGGCGCTCCTCGCCGTATGCTCGCCGTACCTCGGAGACGCCGTGATCACGGGCCACGATCGCGAGGAGCTCGGTGCGCTCGTGTTCCTCGCGCCGGGCCGTACCGACACCCCCGAGCTGCGCGCGCTGCTCGCCGCGCACGCGGGCCGGGCGACCTCGTCGAGCGCGCGGATCGTGCGGATCGCGATCGAGACCGAGCCGCCGAGCATCGACGCCGGCGAGATCACCGACAAGGGCTACCTCAACCAGCGCGCGATCCTCGAGCGCCGCGCCGAGGCGATCGCTCGCCTCTACCGCGACCCCGCCTGCGTGATCACTGGATGAACGTCATCGGCACCGTGACGGTGCGCATGGTGCCGGCCGGGAACCGCAGCCGCTTCAGGTTCTGCTCGATGCACGAGCGCGTGCCGTCCATCGAATTACCGGCCATCGCCACGTTGCTGACCACGCCGTCGGTCTGGATGGTGATGTGGGCGATCAGTCGGCCCTGCAGCGACGGGTTGCGACCGAGCTCCTTCTGGTAGCAAGCGCGGTACATGCCCGTGCGTGCGCGGACCACGCGGTCGACCTGCTCGTCGCTGGAGGATCCGACCGCGACGCGGACCTGCTGCGGCGCGGGCACCATTCCGCTGTCGTCGGAAATCTGCTCCATGCGCTCCTCGAGCGAGACCGCGAGGCGACCGACCACCGCGCGCGCGCCGAGCAGCTCGAACGGCAGGGTCTTCTTCGTTCCGAGCACGGTGATGTCGATCGCGCCGCGGACCGGTCCGCTCGACGTGCCGCCGCGCGTGATCTCGATCAGGTAGTTGCCGCGCTTGAGCGCCTTGAGCGCGAGCTGCTCCTTGTCGCTGCTCGCCGCGTCGCCGACCATCACATCGGGGCGCCCGCCCATCCACGACACGCGCTCTCCGCTCGGTGTCACGATCGAGAGGTCGAGGTCCGCGCTGTTGTCCCAGTGCGCGTTGACGACGAGGTCGCCACCGAGCTTGGGCACCACGGCGGCCACGGTCGCGGCCTTCTCGGCGGCGGCGCGCATCGAGTCATCGGGAAGTGCCTTCGCCACGATCTGGGCGTCATCGTCGCGGCCGATCGAGCGGAGGCAGCGCAGGGTGGCGCCCGCGACGGTCGCATCCTTCGGCGACAGCGCGACGAGCGCGATGCGATGTGCGCATGCCTGCGACATCCGGCCGGCGGCCTCGTACGCGCGGACCATTCGCTCGTGGAGCGCCGGGCGATCCGCGTCGAGATCGATCAGGCCGGCGAGGGTACGTAGCGCGAGCTCGCGCTGGCCGTCGCGGCCAAGGAGGTCGGCCTGGTAGCCGAGGGCCTGCGGATCGAGCTTGTCGCGCTCGAGCCACTTGCTCGCGATGTCACGGGCGCGCTCGATCTCGCCGGCGTACGCGAGCGCCTGCACGAGCGCGCGGTGCTTCTCGCGGCTGTCGGGGCTCTTCGCGAGCGCCGCCTCGCTGTTCTCGATCGCCTTCTTGATGTTGTCGGTGACGCCGTCGTACGCGGTCACCGACGGCACGCGCACCCAGTAGCGACGCATCGCCACCATGCCGGCGCGGGGGCCGTCGAAGTCGCCCTCGATCATGCCGCCACCGCCGGTGCCCTTGCTGGCGCCGACCGCTCCCGACTTGGTGCGGGTCGCCGTACCGGTGGCGTCGACGTTGGGCTTCGTCGCCGGCGGAGGTGGCGGAGGGGCGACCGGCGCCGGAGCCTTCTTCGCGGGCGCCGGATCGTAGGCGGCCTTGTCGTCCTTCGCCTTGTCGCTGTCCTTCGGCTCGGCCGACGCCACGGCGGTCGGCGTGGCCACCGGCACGGTGCCAGCGGTCACGACCTCGTCGAGCTGCTCCTCGCCGGTCCACTTCGCGGTCGGCGAGCTGCGGTCCACGCCGAACGCATCGAACATCGCCTGCGACTCGAGGACGAGCAGCGAGGTCTCGCGCGACATCACGCCGAACGCCTGTGACAGCGCGACGATCTTCGTCCGCGTATCACCTTCGCCCTTGCGCTCGAGCTGCTCGATCGCGAGCGTCGCCCACAGGCGCGGCACGAAGCCGTTGCCCGCGGCCGACGACACCTTGAGGTCGAGCGGATAGCGCTGCTCGAACGGCTGGCCGCCGACGTCGCCGCGCACGATGACCTCGCCCTTGACGTCCGCGCCCATGCGCGCCGCGAGGAGGATCTCCTCGCCCGAGCGGATGGTCGGCAGGATCGTCGGCGCCACGTCGGCGAGACCGGCAGGCAGCTCGATGGTCGCGTTGCGCAGCGACACGCCGTTCGACGACTCGATCGCGGCGAGCGCGACGTTGCCGACCGTCTGGCCGGGCACCCAGGCGAGGTAGCTACCGCCGCCGCCGCGCGCGGCCGCGGAGAGCAACGCGAGGTCCGCGTCGCCGCCGATGCCGATCGTGCTGACGTGCACGCCGGCGCCCGCGACGGTGCCGAGCGCCTTCTCGACGTCGCCGACCTTGCGGAAGCCGGTCGAGGCAAAGCCATCGCCGACGTAGAGCACCCACTTCTCGCGGTCCTCACCATGCGGGAAGTCCGCGGCGCTGCGGATCGAGGCGACCACGTCGCTCGCACCGGCCGGCGTCTGCGCGGCGAGCCAGCGCTTGACGTCGGTGGCGGCGGCCGCGGACGGCGCGCGCAGATCACCGAGGCGGGCGCACTCGCTATCGCACGCGGCCACGCTGAAGCGATCGCGGCGATCCATCTGATCGATGATCGCGAGCGTCAGCTCGCCGGCCCGCGTGAACCGCTCGCCGACCATGGATTGGCTCGAATCGACGACGATGATGAAGTCGCGCGGCTTGGTCTCGCGCCAGCGCGGCAGGTGAGGCCGCAGTGCGAGCACCGCGGTGGGGCGCGCATCGGAGGCCACCAGCCGTTGCGCCTCGATCACCTTCGGATCGATGCCGACGTTCCTCTTCGCGGCGAGCTTCTCGTCGGGGCCCACCGCCGCGCCACCGGTGTACGTCCAGCCGCGCAGCTCCGCATCGCCATCGGCGGCGCGGTAATCGATCACGATGTCGCCCTTCGGCACGAAGCCGCCCTGGGTGAGGCTCAGCGCCGTCACGTCGGTGCGCGCCGGATCGGTGACCATCTGGTAGCCCTGCGTGCGCACGAGGCCGGGCATCGCGCCGCGGACCTCGACGTTCATGCTGAACGAATCCGCCACGGTCGAGCCATCCGTCGAGTGGGCGAGCGGATAGGTGTACTGGCGGAACGGGCCGTGCGGCGTGACGACCTGCGTGTACGTCAGCTTGACGGTGCGCGCGCCCTTCGCGGGGATCGGATAGACCTTGAGCTCGAAGCGGCCACCGCGCTTCCAGTCGAGCATCGCGGGATCCTTCCAGCGACCGGGCACCCAGATGATCTCCTCGGCGGGACGGGCGATCTGCACGGGCGCGGCCTTGTCGATCACGCCCTGCCAGATCTTCTGCGCGCGGGTCTTGTCGACGAACGCGCCGTCGACGTAGCCGCCGTCGACATCGAGCGACAGGCCATCGACCTGCGCATCGGCGGGCAGCGGGAACTTGTAGACGCCCTCGAGCGTCTCCGCGGTGTCGTTGCGGAACGTCTCGGTGATCTCGGTGCGCGCGATCGGCCCGACGATGCGGACCTTCACGTCATGCTTCGCGAGCGCGAGGTTCCAGTCGCGGTCGCGCTTCTCGCCCGGCTTGTACGCGCGCAGCGAGCCGAGGCCCGCGGTGGTGTCATCGGTCTTCGCGGCGACCGGCGCCTCGATCTCGGACCAGGTGAGCTCCTTCGAGAGCGACGGCGCCGAGCCGACGGTCAGCGCGCCGCGATCGATCACGCCTTCCTCGCCGGCGTGCACCTCGTCGCGCGTGCCGGAGGTGGTGGTCAGCGCCACCGTGCCGCGGACCACCTGCACGGACGTCAGCGAGTCCGTGGTGGTGACGACGAACTTCGTGCCGATCACGGCGATGATGCCCGACGGCGTGGTGACCGAGGCGTTGCTGCCCTCGACGTGCGCCACGTCGGCCGACATGCGGCCCGCGGCCATCGTCATCGTTCGCGGCTGCTTCGGATCGAACGTCAGCACGGTCGCGTGATCGAGGATCAGCACGGTGCCGTCGGTCATCCGCACGCCCACGCGGGTGCGCTCGTCGGTCTTGATGGTCGCGCCGGTCGGCACGATCTCGCCCTTCGCGAGCGCGCGCCACGCGCTGCCATCCCTGACCTGCACGCCGGATCCGCCATCGTTGGCGGCGCGGGCGATCGTGGTGACCTTGCCGATCTCGTTGGCGGCGATCGCGGGCGAGTCCTTCGCCGACGCGGTGGTCACGGGAACATCGTCGGAGTGCTTCAGCTTGTAGAAGCCGACCCCGCCGGCGATCACGGCGGCCGCGGCACCGGCCCACAGCATCGCGCGCGGTGCGCCGCGGTTGGCGGGCCGCTTCGCGACGGGCTTCTTCGCCTCGATCCTCGCCTCGATCGTCTTCTCGACCGGCTTCGCGACGACGGGCTTGGCCTCCTCGCCGAGCGCGGCGAGGAGCTTCGCCGACAGATCCTTCGGTGGCACGTGATCCGATCCGGCCTGGCCGAGCCGTGCGGCGAGCTTGGTCGCCTCGTGGCGCGCATCGCGGCAGGCGTCGCAGGTCGCGAGGTGCTCGGCGTGGCGCGCGATCGCATCGCGATCACCGGCGACCAGGTCGGCGAGCTCGTCGTTGACTTCATGGCAGGTCGACATCATTCGATCTCCTGATCGGGCATCACGGTGCGAAGGTGGGCGAGCGCGCGGCTGATTCGCTTGCGCGCGGTGGGCTCATCGAGGTTGCAGGCCGCCGCGATCTCGCGGTGACTGAGGTCGGCGACGTAGCGGAGCACCAGGGCTTCGCGCTCCGTCGGTTTCAACGTGGCGAGCGCATCGCGCAGCGCACGCGATCGACGGCGCTGCGCGAACACGTCGCGCCCTTCATCGCCGCTCGGCACGACCTCGAGCAGCTCGCGCTGCTTGCGCCTGCTCTCGAGCATGTGCGCGCAGACGTGGCGCGCGATGCCGCACAGCCACGCCTTGATCGAGCCCTCGGCGCGATACGTCGACATCCCACGATGCGCGCGGAGGAGCGTCTCCTGCGTCGCTTCGTCGGCGTCGGCTTGCGAGCCGAGCAGCGCCATGCACAACCGGCCGAGGATCGATCCGTGCGTCTCGGCGCACGAAGCGATCGCATCGCGATGTCGTCCTTCGAGGACGAGCGCCGCGATCGGATCGGGTGGCTCTTCAGACATGAGGTCGACGGCCGCTGCGCCCATTGCACCCTCCACGTGTGGCGGCGGGGGCGTTTCGTGACCGGCGATCGCGGGTATTTCACAACCCGTTGAAATCTATGGCTAGCCGCTGATGAAGGCCCGGGTCACCGCAAACGCGAGCGCGGCCATCACCAGGGCTCCCACCACCAGCATCCACGGCTGCAGGCCCGACTTCTTCGGCGTCAGCACCATCTGCGCCTGCGCCTGATCGCGCGGGATCATGGGGCGATCGGCCGGCTGCGAGGGCCGCATCGGTGCTTGTTGCGGCCATCCGTACTGCGGTTGCTGCTGCTGTGGTGGCATGTACGGCTGCTGCTGTGGCAGCGGCGTGGGCATGCCGGTCTGCAACTGTGACGGCGGGAGCTGCGTCGTGATCAGCGGCTGCGGCGGCAGCATCGGCCTGGGCCCCGGGAGCGGCGCCGCGATCATCGGCGGCGGCGGCTGCATCGGCATCGGCGCCATGCCGGGCGGGATGCCGGAGCTGGGATTTCGCTGGTGCATCGTGCCGGGAATCGGCTCGTCGCCGAGGGTCGACGGAGCGTTCGCCATCGAGCCCGGTGGCATCGGCGGCGGTCCGCTCGACAGCGGCATCGCGGGCGGCGAGCTCGCGCCGTGCGCGCGCGGGTTTCGCTGGTGCACGGTGCTCGGCAGCTCGCCGAGCGGTGGACCACTCCGCGGCTTGGGCTGCGTCATGCCGGGCAGGGGCGGCGGCACGGTGCCCGCGCGCTGGATGCGCTCCGGAGGCGGCGTCCGGCGATTGGTCGGCGCGACGAGGCGCGTGGCCTCCTCGCCATCGAACGCGTGGATCGGCCCGACACCGCGACCGGCGATCGTGGCGACCTCCTCGCTGTGCAGCGGTGGCCGCGCGGTGGTCGGCTCGTCGGTGGGGCGGCGGCTGCGGCCATCGGGGCGCGGCGGCGGTACCGTCATCTCGCTCGAGTCGCGGCGCGCGCCGCGCAACATCTTGAGCTGATCACCGGTGAGCTGCGCCTGTCGCGTCTCCTCTTCCTCGAAGCGATCGATGACCTGTCGCGCCGCGGAGATCGCGCGCCCGCCATCCTTCTGCGAGAACACGTCGGCGGTGCGGATGCGGATCACCGTGTGCTCGCCGGCGGTGGACTCGATGTGATCGAAGCCGGAGTGCCCGCCCTGCGGCCGGAGCTGCTGCGCCATCATCTGCTGGCTCTCGCGCAGCACCTGCTCGGCGGCATCGATGATCTTGCCGAGCTCGGTGGCCGGATCTCCGACGGTGGTCTCGAGCGAGTAGCGCAGGCTGCGGAGCTGCTCGCCGAACGCTCCCGCGGTGGGCCGTCGCTTCGGATCGCGCGCGAGCGCGGCCATCAGCAGCTTGTCGACCTCCGGGTTGACTCGCGGATCGGCCTCGCTCGGGCGCTGGACCTGCGCCTCGCGCACCGCGCGCAGCGCCTCGAGATCGCCCATGCCCGAGAACAGGCGACGATTCGTGACCATCTCCCAGATCAGGATCGCGACGGAGAACACGTCGCTGCGCGGCTCGATGTGCTCGTTGCGCGCCTGCTCCGGCGAGATGTACGCGAACTTGCCGCGCACGCCACCGGTGCCCGTCTGCTCCTGCTCCGCGCGCTTCGCGATGCCGAAGTCGGTCAGCTTGACCTCGCCGGCGCGAGACAAGAGGACGTTCGAGGGCGACACGTCGCGATGGACGAGCGACATCGGCTTGCCATCCGGCGCCTTCGCCGAGTGCGCGTGCTCGAGCGCCTCGCAGATCTCGGCGCCGATGTGCAGCGCGAGGTCGAACGGCAGCTTGCGCCGGCTGACCTCGTTGCCCTTCTGGACCGCGCCCAGATCCTTGCCGTCGACGTACTCCATGACCAGGAAGTACTGGCCGTCGTCACCGAGCCCGACATCGAAGATCTGAACGATGTTGCGATGCTTGAGCAGCGACAGCACCTTCGCCTCGGCGATCAGCAGCTCGACGAACCGCTTGTCCTGCGAGAGGTGCGGAAGGATGCGCTTGATCGCGACCGGCTTCTCGAAACCGCCCGCCGCCACGGCCTTGCCGCGGAAGATCTCCGCCATTCCGCCAACGCCGATACGATCGAGCAGCTCGTAACGCGTCACGCGAGACCAAATCTACCACGGCTCGTCGTCGGCCGTTACGATGGGATCGTGGACCAGATCGCCGCTCTCCTCGACGACATGTTCGCGCGGGGCGTGGGCTCGGGGGCCGCGGTCTCCATCGGCGATTCCGGCCGTGAGGTCGAGCGCATGTTCCGCGGCACGACGCGTCGACTCCCTGTCCCGGGCGTCCCCGTCGATGCCGGCACCTGGTTCGACGTCGCGTCGTTGACCAAGCCGATGGCCACGGTGGCGAGCGCGATGGTCCTCGTGGGCGACGGCGCGCTCGATCTCGAGGCCCCGATCCGGCGCTGGATTCCGGCGGCGACATCGAGCGGCACCGTGCGCCAGCTCCTCGGCCACGCCGCCGGTTGTGCGGCGCACGTCGAGTTCTTCAAGCGCCTGCGCGTGGGCGCTCACGAGGACGCACGGGCCGAGCTCGTCGCGATGGCCGCCGCCGAGCCATCCGGAGATGCGGGCGTCGCCGCCGTCTACTCGGACCTCGGCTACATCATGCTCGGCGCGATCGTCGAGCGCGCCGCCGGTGCTCCACTCGAAGAGGCGTTCGCGTCGCTCCTCGCCGAGCCGCTCGGCCTCGGCGCTCACTACGCCGATGTCCGCAAATGGGGTCCGACCCCATTTGCGGACGCGAATGTTGCGGCGACCGAGATCGACGAGCGGACCGGTGTCTCCGCCGTTGTCCAAGGTCGCGTGCACGACGAGAACGCCTGGTACGGAGGCGGCGTGTGCGGGCACGCAGGCTTGTTCGCGCGCCTGGGCGATGTCGCGACGTTTGCGGCTGCGATCGTCGACACGGCCTCCGGCATGCCGCGCGGGCGGCTGCGGACCGAGGTCGTGAATCACTTCCTCACCACCGCGGCGGCGCCGGGCGCGTCGTGGCGCCTCGGGTGGGACACGCCGTCGGCGACGCCGGGCGTCTCGCATGCGGGCGATCGGTGGACCCGCGTCGGCGCTGTCGGGCATCTTGGATTCACCGGCGTGTCGCTGTGGCTCGATGTTCCCAACCGGCGGTGGGTCACCTTGCTCACGAACCGCGTCCATCCGACCCGGTTCGGTGACAGCCCCGAGGCGATCAAGCAGGTGCGACGAAGGGTCAACGATTGCGCGGTCGCGATGCTCGGCTGGTAGTTGATGACGATATGTCCAAGGCGGTGCCCACCGCGTCACGGCACGCGCGCGCACGTCGTGCCGAACTGGCAGCGGTGGCTCGCGCGCGCACGAGCGTTCGCGCAGTTAGGTCGTGGCCCGGGCATTGCTCGACCGCGAGCCCATGAAGAACATGCTCGTCGCCTCCGCCCTCGGCTTCCTCCTCACCGGTTCCGCGCTCGCGCAGCCCGGCTCGACCGCACCCTCGCCGGTGGCGCCCGCACCGCGCACGCCGTTCAAGCTCAAGCTCGCCGTCACCGACACCAACGAGAGCCGCAGCTACGAGCTCGTGTTGCTCGACGACTCGTGCGGCGGTGTCGATGAGCGGGCGGGCGATCGCAGGGATGAGATCAAGATCTGCGCTCATCCGAGTCCGCTGGGCGCACGGCTCGTCGTCGGCTGGAAGCTCCACACCAAGACACTCGATCACGAGGTCAACTACGAGGCGGTGGTCGTCAAGGGCAAGACGGTCGAGGTCGGCCGCACGAACGGCGCGCGGTTCTCGCTGTCCGTGATCTAGGCCGGCGGCACCGCGGGAGCCGCCTCGTCCGCGGTTGGCGCGCGAAGGTGGGAACCGCGGGGCGGCGCGTGTGTCCGAAGAGAAGGGATGCACACCAAGGTCGCCGCTGTCACCGCATTGCTCGTTGGTTGTCAGGCCGGGGCGGCCGAGCCGTCTCGGACGCCGCCGGCCTCGCCCGCTCTGGTGATCGCACCGCCGATCACGCCGATGTACGTGGCCGCCGCACCTCCGATCCGGGAGGCCGCGCCGCCGTGGACGCTCACGGCCTCCGATGGCAGCGGGCTCCAGGTCACGCGCGTCGACGCAAAGGCGGTGGTCCAGGGGCCGCTCGCGTTCACCGAGCTGCACCTCTACTTTCACAACCCCGAGGGCCGCACGCGCGAGGGCACGTTCGCGATCACGCTCCCGCCGGGCGCGGCGGTGTCGCGCTTCGCGATGGAGCTCGACGGCAAGATGCAGGAGGCCGAGATCGTCGAGAAGGCGATGGCGCGCCGCGTATACGACGACTTCCTCCACCGGCGACAGGATCCTGCGCTGCTCGAGAAGGGTGCGGGCAATCAGTTCACGGCGAAGGTGTTCCCGATCCCCGGCATGGCCGACAAGCACCTCGTGATCTCGTTCTCGCAGGAGCTCGCGGGCGAGCGCTACACGCTCCCGCTGCGCGGCCTGCCGAAGATGGAGCGCGTCGACGTGGTGCTCGGCGACGGCTCCGCGCAGGGGCAGACGCTCGGCGAGCGCAACTGGCAACCGGATCGCGACTTCGTCTCCTCCGCGCCCAGCAGCGCCGCGGGCGTCACCGCCGGCAACCTGGTCACGGCCACGTTCGCAGTGAGCGCAGCGAAGGGGACGCCCACGCCGCCGCAGCGGATCACGCTGCTCGTGGATACCAGCGCGTCGCGGGCGCTCGGCTTCCGCACGTACGTCGCCACCATTCACGACCTCGTCAACCAGCTGCGCAGCCGCTACGGCGACGGCCTCGCCCTGCAGGTCATCGCGTTCGATCAGGACACGCAGCGGATCTTCGACGGGCGCGCGGCCGACTACAACGCCGACGCCACGCTGCTCGCGCGCGGCGCGGCGGGGGCCTCGAATCTCGCGCAGGCGCTCACCGCGCTCGGCGCGCCGCACGAGCGGCTCGTGGTCGTCACCGACGGCGTGCTGACCGCCGGACCCGAGACGCCTGCGCTCGTCGCGGCGATCAAGGCCCTCCCGGTGCAACGCGTCGATGTCGTGCTCTCCGGTGGCATCCGTGACGAGCATCTCGCCGCGAGCATCGCGCGCGCCGGCCTGCCGCAGGCGGGCGACGTGTTCGATCTCGATCGCAACGTGGCCGAGGTCGCCGTGGGACTCGGGCAAGCGGTGCTCGTCGACCTGGCGATCGAGGTGCCGGGCGCGACGTGGGTGTATCCGAAGCGCCTCGCCGCTGCGCGCCCGGGCAGCACACAGCTGGTCTACGCCCGGATGGCGAACCCGACGAAGCAGGTGCAGATCGTCGTCGGTGGCGTCGCGCAGTCGATCACGCTCGCGGCGGCGGCCCCGGCGCTGATCGATCGCGCGGTCGCCGGCGTCGAGATCGAAGATCTGGAGAGCCAGCTCGACGCCGCGACCGATACCACGGTGAAGACCGCGCTGCGCGCCGACATCGCGAAGCGCTCCATCGCGGCGCGAGTGATCTCGAGCCAGACCTCGATGCTCGTGCTCGAGTCCGAGGCGGACTACGATCGCTACAAGATCCCGCGCACGTCGCTCTCCGACATCCTCGTGATCGGCCCCTCCGGCATCGAGCAGGCAAAGCGAACCGGCATCGTGACGGCGAAGGCGGCGCCCACGCGCACGCCCGCGCCCACCAGCCCCAACACCGATCCGATGCTCGCGCGCGAGCAAGCGATCGAAGAGGCGCAGAGCGCGGGCGTGCTCGCAGACCTTGGGGAGGGCGGAGCGTTCGAGTCGCTCACCAACACCACGGATATCTCGGCCGGCTTCGACGACAAGAATGTCTACGGCGGCCTGGTCGGCACCGAGGTCGGCGACGCGGAGGGAGGGTATGGCCTCGGCAGGGCAGGCACCGGGCCGGGAGGCGGCGGCACGGGCTGGGGCACGATCGGCACCGGTCGGTACGGCACCATCGGCCACGGCTCGGGCATGGGATCCGGCTACGGCATCGCCGGGGGGCGCGGCGGAATGCGCGGCCGCAGCTCCGCGGTGCCGTCGGTGTCGCTCGGCCAGCCGACCGTGGAGGGCAATCTCGACAAGGCGATCGTGCGCCGCTACATCAAGCGCAACATCCAGAAGATCCAGTACTGCTACGAGCGCGAGCTGCTCGCGAATCCAAGCCTCGGCGGCACCGTGAGCTCGACCTTCACGATCTCGGCGAGTGGTCTGGTCGCATCGGTGCGGTCGCAGGGCGTGTCGACGGCGGTGGCGTCGTGCATCACCTCCGTGATCAAGGACATCGAGTTCCCGCGACCCGGAGCCGGCGGCGTCGTTCAGATCGCGTATCCGTTCGCGTTCAGCAAGGATGGCACCGCCACCGCTCCCACGCCGAGCGATGCCGCCCCCTCGTCGTGGAGCCGTCCCAACGATCAGTGGGGCGCGACCGCCATGCCGCCGCCGCCCCCGCCACCGCCAACGTCCCTGCCGCTGACGGGCAAGCTCGCCACGGTGATGAGCTCGCTCCAGAGCGGAGACACCACGCGAGCCCTCGAGCTCGCGCAGTCGTGGCACGCCGAAGCTCCGGGCGACGTGCTCGCGCTGATCGCACTCGGTGAGGTGCTGGAGGCGAAGCAGGACAAGGTGCAAGCGGCGCGCATCTACGGCTCGATCATCGATCTGTTCTCGTCGCGCGCTGACTTCCGCCGGTTCGCCGGCGAGCGCCTCGAGCGGATCGGCGGTGCGTCACGCGCGCTGGTGATCGATACGTATCGTCGCGCGGTCGCCGATCGCCCCGATCACGTCACCGGTCATCGGCTGCTCGCCCACGCGCTCGCGCGCAGCGGCGACTACGCGGGCGCGTTCGCCGCGATCCTCGCCGGCCTCGACGGCAAATACCCGGGGAACCGGTTCCTCGGTGCCGAGCGCGTACTCCGCGATGACGTTGGCATCATCGCCGCGGCGTATCTCGCGCACGGTGGCCCGAAGGCGGAGATCGACGCCGCGCTCGTGAAGCACGCGGTCGAGCTCCCGACCGGCCCGTCGACCCGGTTCATCCTGTACTGGGAGACCGACGCGAACGACGTCGACTTCCACATCCGTGACGCGCGCGGCGGTCACGCCTGGTACTCGCAGATGCAGCTTCCCTCCGGCGGTGAGCTCTACGCCGATGTCACCACCGGCTACGGTCCCGAGTGCTTCACGATCCCTGGCACGCCGAGCGCCGGTCCGTACGAGCTCTCGATCAACTACTTCTCCCAGGGCCCGATGGGCTACGGCATGGGCCTCTTGCAGATCGAGCGGTTCGACGGCAAGAACATCGTGTTCGAGGACCGCCCCTACGTGATCATGGTGAACCACGCGTTCGTCGAGCTCGGCACCGTGAAGTAGCGCTACTTCGAGACGCGCTTGCGCTTGCGCGGCTTCGTGCCCGCGCGCGGCTCGGCCCCTGGGGCGCCGAACATGCCGTTGACGCCGCGATCCGCGCACGCCCACAGCGAGATCAAGATCGCGAGGTCGTTGAGCGCGCGCCGGCTCATCGACGCCGGAATCACGAGGCCGTAGGTCTCGGAGACGAACCGCAGATCGCGTAGGACCTTCGCCACCTCGTCGCGATGGACGTCGCCGTGCCAGTAGACGACGCGGGTGACGATCAGCTCCTGATGGCGGCGAAGGAACTCGCCCATCGAGAGCGGCTCGGCGATCCGGTGCGTCGGCGGGCGACAGATCTCGAGGAGATCCTCGAGGTACTCGTTCCAGTGATGCGCGAGCCGGCGGTTCTCCGGGCGGCGCAGGAACTTCACGCGCTCGACCGAGAAGTCCGCCTTCACCGTGCTGCGGAACCGAGGCGTCACGGCCATCAGGTCGTAGAGCACCGGCGGGTTGTCCTTCGCGTAGTCGACATCGCGGTAGCGCCACCAGTTCCGCAGCTGCGGCCAGGTTCGGACCGAGAGCAGCGGCTCGTCCTGCGAGTCGACCACGACGAACCGGCGATCCTCGGCGCGGAGCACCGTGATCCAGTGGCTCCACTCCTCCACGCACAGGAGGACCGGCATCTGATTGCGCAGGTAGCTGGTCAGCACCTTCCGCGCTTGCTCGGCATCGCTGCGGCGCTCGAGCACCAGGTCGCACTCGAAGGCGCGTGCCGCGCGCGCGAGCTGGATCTCGTTCGTGCCGGACCACCAGTGGGTCTTCGCCGTCGTGGAGATCTGCGTGACATCGACCATCCGACCGAGCGCGAGCAACGCGTGCTTCAGCGCGAACGGACCACAGGTCCATTCGTTCGGTTGGGGGTAAAACCCTGGTCCTGTCAGACCCTCGGCCACGGGGAGCACACTCTAGCACCGGCGCATCGAACCGACCTTCGAGTGAGCCCGCGCATACGGGCAGATCTTTCGTCCGAAGTCCGGATTAACGTAAGCAGAATCAGCCGGTTAGGAGGCAGAGGCCTGCGCGGTCCACTGCCAGCGCCTGCCGACCACGATCGATTCGCGGGGATGGCTGGAGATCTGGTGGGCCCACAGGCCGAGCGCCCGGGCGTGGGCGGAGGCCATCGCGGCCCGCTCGATGGCCTGGATCAGGAAGCTGCGCTGCCGCTCGAAGTTCTCCGGTGACCACGCGAGGTCACCGACATCGAGCTCACCTCCGAGCCGGCGGGATCGATCCTCGAGCCACACCACCAGCTCGTGCTCCCACCGGCTCTGCGCGAGCGGGCGGGCCGACGCTGCGGTCACCGTCAGCATCGCGCCGCCAACCTCGGGCGAGACGAGTAGCTCGGCGGCAGGACCGAGGCGACGGTTAGAGAACACGAGCATCACCCACACCCTAGACGCCCCCTCTGACACGCGCGTGCTGTCCGGGTGGCGGACAGGTGACAATCCGGGATCTAGCGGGCCGGAAGCGCGGGCGCCCCGCGGGCGATCACGTCGCGCCCGAGCCCGTCGGCAGCGAGGGACTCCACGAGGCGGGCGCAGGTCAGGCATGGATCGACGGCGTCTCCCTTCGCGAACAGGCTGCCGGCATCGGCGCCGATCTGGATCGCACCGGGACCGAGCTGGCCGAGCGCCTCGCGAAGCGGCTCGCCGGCGAGCGTTCCCGGCTCGACGCCGTGCTCGCGCTCGACCATGCCGAGGTAGCCCGAGAGGGCGCTCGCGACGGAGCACCGCCCGGGCGGGATGTGATCCGCAGGCCAGGTGTTGT
Source organism: Haliangiales bacterium (assembly GCA_038203335.1). GTDB lineage: Bacteria > Myxococcota_A > Polyangia > Haliangiales > Haliangiaceae > JABFXX01. Next base: position 33,092 of record JBBRED010000024.1, read on the forward strand.
GGGCGAGGGCATCGATCCACGCCAGGTAGAACCCCGTGAACGTGCCGTAGTGCGGGGCGCAGATGCCGATCGCGCGCGCATCGATCCACACCTCACCGCGCGCGGGACCGTCGAGCGGGACCACCGCCGTGTACCCGCAGCCGAGGTGGCAGATCGGTAGTGCGTGGGCATAAGCGGTGACCTCGGTCGGCGGCGTCAGCACGTACCGCATCGCGGTCTCGACGGAGAACCAGCCGTAGCCAGGGCCGGCGCCACCGCTCGCGATCTCGGTGACGAACGCGCGCAGGTCCTCGGGCAGATCATCGGGGGCGGCGGCGAGGGGCGGGGCGAGCGCGTAGCGGTGCTGGGCGGCGCCGAACCGCGTGGCGTTCGGATCGCTCGCGGCGAGCGCAGCCACGGCCTCGCGGATCGTGGCCGCGAGCTCACTCACCGATCACCGAGACCGTGACGGTGCGCCGGTGCGGGCTCCTGCGGTGCTCCCACAGATAGAGACCTTGCCACGTGCCGAACACGAGCCGGCCATCGGCGATCGGGATCCCGATCGAGGTCTGCGTCAGCACGCTGCGCACGTGCGCGGGCATGTCGTCATCGCCCTCCGCGGTGTGGACGAACAGCGGATCGCCATCGGGGACGAGCCGCGCGAGGAACGCCTCGAGGTCGCGCCGCACGTCGGGATCCGCGTTCTCGCTGACGATCAGCGATGCGCTCGTGTGCGCGATCCACACCGTGGCCAGACCCTCGCGCGCCCGGCTCGCGGTCACCACATCGTGCACGAGCTGCGTGACGTCGTAGGTGCCGCGCCCTTTCGTCGCGACGGTCAATTCTCCTCGATGAATCATGATGTTGCGTGGCAGGCCCCGTCGGTGCTGTCAAGCGTTGTACCCTCCTGCCGCGGTGATCAAGCGGGGCCTCCGGTATGTCGACGAGCTCTCCGAGGCGATCCGCGCCCAGCTCGCGCTTGCGTACTCCGCGAAGGACCTCCTCGGCTACGGTCTGCGCCAGCGGCTGAAGGAGGGCTACACCGCGAAGGACTTCCGCGCGGACCTGCTCGCCGCGCTCGTGGTCGGCGTGGTCGCGCTACCTCTCTCGATGGCGCTCGCGATCGCGTGCGACGTACCTCCGCAGCACGGCCTGTACACCGCGATCATCGCCGGCGTCCTGTGCGCGCTTCTCGGTGGCTCGCGGTTCCAGGTCACCGGGCCGACCGCGGCATTCGTCGTCATCCTGGTCCCGATCGTCCACAAGTACGGGCTCTCGGGGTTACTCGTCGCCGGCATGATGGCCGGCGTGATGCTCCTCGCGATGGGGCTCGCCCGGCTCGGCCGGCTGATGCAGTTCGTGCCGCATCCGGTGACCACGGGGTTCACCGCCGGCATCGCGATCGTGATCGGGGTGCTCCAGCTCAAGGACGTGATGGGCGTGCGGCTGCCACGCACCGAGGGCACGTTCGAGTACCTCGGCGCGTTGATCGACGCCGCACCCTCGGTCAACGGGTGGGACGTCGGCATCGCCGTCGTCACGGTCGCGATGCTGCTCGTACTGCCGAGGCTGATCAAGCGCGTGCCCGCACCGGTGATCGCGCTCACCGTGATCTCGCTGCTCGTGGTGCTCGCCGACCACTTCATCCCCGGCTTCCACGCCACCACGATCGGCTCGCGGTTCTCGAGCACCGTCGGCGGCGAGGTCATTCACGGCATCCCGCCGCTGCCGCCGCTGCCGGTGATCCCGTGGCACATGGAGAGCGCCGGAACCACGCTCAGCTACCAGATGATCCGCGACCTCCTGCCGGCCGCGTTCGCGATCGCGATGCTCGGGGCGATCGAGTCGCTGATGTCGGCCACGGTCGCCGACGGCATGAGCAACACGAAGCACGATCCGAACTCCGAGCTGATCGCGCTCGGCATCGCGAACATGGTGGTCCCGTTCTTCGGCGGCATCGCCGCGACCGGTGCGCTCGCGCGGACGGCCACGAACATCCGCGCGGGCGCCCGCTCACCGATCGCGGCGGCGCTGCACGCGGTGTTCGTCCTCGCCTCCACGATCGCCCTCGCGCCGCTCGTCTCGTACCTGCCGATGGCCGCGCTCGCCGCGCTGCTGATCGTCGTCGCGAAGAACATGTCGGAGGCCCGTCACTTCATCCGGCTGGTGCGGATCGCGCCCCGCGCCGACGTGATGGTGATGCTGACCTGCTTCGGCCTCACCGTGGCGTTCGACATGGTCATCGCCGTGACCGTGGGCGTGATGCTCGCGGCGCTGCTGTTCATGCGCCGGATGGCGGTGCTGACCAGCGCGAACCTCCAGACCGTGACGGACATGAAGATCGACGTGCCGGCGGGGGTGCGTGTCTACGAGCTCGCGGGCCCGCTGTTCTTCGGCGCCGCGAAGACGGCGATGGAGCAGCTGCACGTCGCCGGCGGCCAGGACCACACCATGATTCTGGTGATGGAGAGCGTGCCCACGATGGACGCGACCGGTCTTGTCGCCCTCGAGTCCGTGCTCGACCGGCTGTTCCGCTCGAAGATCAAGGTCATCTTCGCCGGGCTCAAGCCCGACGTCGCCGACCTGCTCGACCGCGCCGGCATCAAGCGCGATCCGGGGCGGCTCGCGTACGCGCCCGATGTGGAGACCGCGGTGTCGATGGCGATCGTCCACGCCGCGCGACTCGATCGCCCGCTCGACAAGTCGGCGACCACGCCCACGTCCGCTACGGTGTGATGCCGCCGTCGCCCGCGATGCCGATGAAGTAGATCGCAGCGGCCGCGGCGGCGAGCGCGACCACGGCGATCAGGATCGGCACCCACAGCGGCCACTTCTCCGTCAGCAGGTCTTCGTCGGCTTCCGGCGCCGGACCCGGGGGAGGCGCGCGCGTGGCGAGGCCGATCTCGATGCCATCGAGCGATGGGATCGGCACGCGCTCGAGGGCGGCGAGCGCCCAGGCCGCCGAGGGCGTGCGGTCATCGGGCGCCTTGGTCAGCATCTTCGTCACCAGCGCCTCGAGCTCCGGCGGCGGGGACGTCATGTAGTGCGAGAGGAGCGGCGGGGCCTCGTAGATGTGCATCGCCATGGTCTCGCCGCCGCCCTCGGCCACGAACGGCGGACGCCCGGTGAGCAGCTCGAACAGGATGCAGCCCACCGCGTAGAGGTCGGCGCGCGAATCGATCTCCATGCCGCCCTTGCACTGCTCCGGCGCCATGTACGCGGGCGTGCCGAGGATCGCGCCGCCCTTGGTCTTCGCCTTCGTCGTCACCTGGTCGCCGATCAGCTTCGCGATGCCGAAGTCGAGCACCTTGATGCGGATGCCACCGGGCGCGCCGCTATCGCGCGTGAGGAAGATGTTGTCGGGCTTGAGATCGCGATGCACCACGCCGGTGACGTGGGCGGCGTTGAGCGCGGCGAGCAGCTGCTTGACGATCTCCGCGGCCACGCTCGGATCGAGCCGGCCATGGCGACCGAGGAAGGTGGTCAGGTCCTCGCCGCGCAGCAGCTCCATCGCGATGAACGCCTCGTCGTTCGGGAGCCGGCCGTAATCGAACACGTTCGTGATGCCGACGTGCTTGATCGCGCTCGCGGCCTTCGCCTCGGTGAAGAATCGATCGACCACCACCGGATCCCGGGTGAACTGCGGTAGCAGCACCTTCACCGCGGCCGGGCTGCCGAGGACGATGTGCTCGGCCCGGTAGACGATCCCCATACCGCCTTCGCCGATCTGGTCGAGGATCTTGTACTTCCCGACGACGCGGCCGATCACGGAAGCCCTATCGTATCACCTCAGCGCGCGGGGGGCCCGGCTTCGAGAATTGCCGCCCCCGAGGCATCGGAACACACCAGGATCGCGAATCGCTCGACCTGGTCGAGATCGTTGGTCGAGAGCGTCGCGTAGTCGAACGCACCGCGCAGATCGGTGTAGCCGTCCTTGTAGAACGCGATCGCGCCGCCGTGCTTTCGCGCGTAGACCTTCACGTACGTCGCGGGGAGCGCCGTGTGGTCCGAGGCCCGGGTGATGCGGACCTGACCGACCTGATTCGCCACGGTGGTCGCGAGGTCGTTCGCGTAGTGGACCTTCGCCTTGCGCTGCCCGGCACCGACGGCCTCGACCACGACGTTCTTTCCCCGCAGCGCCGGCGGCCACGGGATCCGGTGCTCGGCGGAAGGCTTGTCGAGGATCTCGCGGTGCCCGGGCTCGATGAACGAGAACCGCGACACGTCGCTCTGCACGAACGGCTGGCGCGAGAACAGCAGCTCGATGTCCATCTCGAAGAACCGGAGCTCGAGCGAGGCGAGGTGCTGGCTGCGGATGATCACGCCCTCGCGGTCGAGCGCGATCTCGAACGCCGGCTGCTTCGCCGCCAGCTCCGCGTGTTGTTGTTCGCGGCTGCGAGGATCCACGATCGCCGGGGCCGCGCCATCGACCTCGTCGAGCATCGCGAGCAGCGCCCCGAACCGATGGCGCCAGCGATCCACCGGGTGCTCGCGCCACGGGGCGGCGAGCGCACGGGCGGCGGCGATGTTTCCCACGATGCACGCCGAGTACGCGGCGAGATAGTCGTGCTGCATGCGGTCGGCGATCGCCTGGCGATCCACGCGCGCGAGCGCACGTGCGGCCTCCTCGACGCGATCTTGCGCGAGGAAGTACGTCGCGGCCGCGAGCAGGTCCTCGGGGGTCGGACGCGGGCGGTGCTGCACGAGATCGAGGAACCGCGCGTACTGCGCCGAGAGTCCATCGTTCAGGATCTTCACGCGATTGCCGAGCCGATGCGCGCGCGCGTTGATCAGCGGCGACAGCTCGAGATGCTCGTACGCCCCGAGCGTCTCGGCATCGAGATCGATCATCTCGAGCGCGGGGCCGGCGTCGAGGAGCTGCGTGCCGAGGCTGCGCAGCCACACGCGGATCCGCGGTGAATCCTGATGCAGCAGCGAGTAGCTCCACAACGTGGCCGAGTACGCGTGCCGCTTCTCGAGCGTGCTCACGATCATCTCGTACGCCGCGCGATCACGCATCCGCCACGCGACCCGATCGAGATCGGTCGCGGCGAGGTTCGCCGTGGCGAGGTAGGCCGCGACCTCGGGCGCCGATCCGCGCTGCGAGAGGTGCGGCCACGATCGCGGATCGGTCACCGCTCCACCGCTCGTCACCTCGAGCGTGCGCCCGGGGGCGGAGGCGACGATCGCGCCACCGCGACTGACGTGGACCGGGAAGTGGCTCCACGCGCCCGCGGTGGGGAAGTAGAACGAGAACTCGTGGCCGTGCGTGTTGTACGCGCTCAGCATCACGTCGATGGATTGCGTCGCGCGCGCGCTGCCAACGGGCACGCTGCCGCGCGGGATCTGGATCAGGAACGAGATCAGCTGGCGGGCGCTCGTGGGATTCGCCACGACCACGCGGCAGGTGTAGACCACGCCGGTGGCGAACGCACCGTCGATGTATTTGTCGACCTGCTCGCCGTTCTCCCACACGTAGCGATCATCGGTGCGCACGTAGCTCATCCCGACGACGAGCGGCGGTCCGCTCGTGACGAGCTCGCCATCGAGGAGCTGCGACGATCCGGCGAGCGCGTTCGCGGCCGCGGTGATCGTCAGCTTCGGTCCCTCGGGGATGACCACGTGCGCACCGGCCACGAACGGCAGGTCGGTGACCGCGAGCGCGGCCATCGCCTCGGCGAACGAGCCGGTCGCGAGACCGAGACCCGGCGAGAGAAATGCGCCCGTGCGATGCGCGGCGACGTCGCGCCACAGGCGGTTCGCACTGACGAGGTGCGGTCCGCTCTGCGCGGGCGTCAGGTGCCACCAGTTGTTCTCGGCCCACTCCTGCGTCTTGTCGGCGCCGCGGTACATCGCCGCCGGCGCATCCTCGAGCGCGTCGAGGTCGTACTGGAGATCGTCGCTCACGTCGGCCGCGCGGCTCCGGCCCGTCGCCTTCTTCGACTTCTCGCGCGACGCGGTCTTCGCGAACGCGCGGGCCGGCGGCGGTGGTGGTGCCGCCGCGGCCATCGGCCCAGCCATGCCGGGGGAGGGTCGGCGCGCGCCCACGCTCACCTCCATCTCCGCCATCGATTCGGAGGCGAGGCGGTCCGCGGCCGCGTACGCCTCGTCGCGCGCACCGGCGATCGCGCCGTCGGCGTGCAGCGTGGCGCCGCCGAGGAGGATGTCGATGATCCGCGCATCGCGCGAGGGATCCGGCGGCAGCACGGCGACCTCGTCGGCGAGGATGCGGCCGATCTCGGCGCCGGTGATCACGCGCTGCGCGAGGAGCGCGCGCTCGATCGCATTGAGGCGCGCGAGCTCGGAGGGCTCGAGGTAGCGCGCGAGCTCGTCGCCGAGCAGCCAGTGATCGACGAACGTCTTGACCCGCTTGTGCGCGAGATACGGTGCGATCACCGCGTCGAAGAACGGCCGGTCCTTGTGCCACAGGAAGAGATTCAGCTCGTGGCACGCGTACTTGCTGTACTGCTCGCGCCGCTCCGCATCCGGCAACGTGTGCCACCGCGTCACGAACGAGAATTCGCGCAGGGTGGCGTCCTCGCGCAGCGACAGCAGATAGCCGTGCGCACGCTCCACCGAATCGACGAGGTGGACCTTCGCGGTCGCGAGATCCTCGATGACGAGGGAGGCGCCGGCCGTGAGCGGAGCGATCGCCTTGGTCTGCGTCGCGTGACGCGACGGATCGAGAGCGAGGCGGAGGCGCAGATCGCGCGCGACGAGCGGCGTCTCTGGCAAGCGCACGTGACGGACCATCGCGCCGGCCGGATCATCGACGATGATCGCGACCGAAGCGGCGTCGCCGAGCTGCTCGGGCGACACCGTGATCACGCCGTGCTCGTCGGGCACGAGGTTCGCGAGCACGACGGGCGCGGCCGGGAGGAAGTCGTAGCTGACGAACGCCTCCTCGGAGCCCTGCGCCTGCTGCCGCTCGGAGGCCTGCTGCTGGTAGTAGCCGGGGGCCGCAGCGGGTGATGCGCCGAACGCACCGCCGGCCCGGGCGTGGGCGACATCCGTGGTGGTGGTGCGCCGCGACCACGGGTTGAGCAGCAGGCTCGGCTTGTCGAGCAAGAGACCCGGCGTGCGCTTCGCGTTGCGGCGGTCGAGGATGTAGCGGTACTCGTCGCCGAGCTCGCGGCCGGAGACGTACTGCGCGATGCGCGGGCGATCGATGCGACGACCGACGGCGCGCGGGCCGATCCACGGCAGCTCGAGCAGCGCCGACGCGAACCGCGTGCCGATCACGTGGACGCGCGTGCGATCGCCGGGGTTCTGCACCACGATCCGCAGACCGTTGTCGGTGGAGATCTCGGTGATCGGTGGCGCGGTGCGCGTGAGCTCGCCGACCTCGTCGGTGGTGAACGCGACGTTGCGGATCTCGGCGCGGACGTCGAGCACGGCGATCGCGACCGAGGGCAGACCGGGGGCGCGCAGGGCGTAGTCCCCGGCGGGGAGGCCCTTGATGACGAGCGTGTCCTCGAGGCCGGTCACGCTGACCTGCGGGTGGCGAACCGGTGCTCCGTTGGTCTCGACCAGTGACATCCGCCGGATCACCTCCGCGGCGCTGCGGCTCGGCGGGATCGCGACGTTCACGTCGGAGCCCGCGCGCGCCTGCATCGCGGTCGCGCCGACGTGGTCCTCGACCCACCAGCTCTGCGTGTGCCCGCCGAGCGTGGCGGTGACGCGCGAGGCGCCCGGAAGGCGGCCGAGCTCGATGCGACCGCGCTCGTCGGTGGCGAGCTCGAGGTTCAGCTGCATGCGCGACCACCGATGGACGAGGCCCACGGTCACGGGCCGCTGCGCGCGGGGCTCGCCGGTCTTGCCGAGCGCGGAGATCACGTAGCCACCTTCGGTGCGCGCGAACACGAGCGCCTCGATACTGTCGGTGCTGTGGATCGCGCCGACGGCGATGGTGCGCGCGTCGGTGATCTCCTGCTCGCGTTGTTCGCTGCGGACCTCGACGAAGCCGCGCATGGTGATCGTCACGCTGCGCGTGTCTTCGCCCAGCGGGAACTCGAGCACCGAGGCCTCGTCGTCGTCGAGCACGAGCGGCTGTGCCTTCGTGGTGGCATCGCCGTGCGCGTCGAGGAGCGTGACCTCCCAGGTCGGCCGCTTGACCACCTGGAGCGAGACCGGCGCGCCGGAGATGCTGAGGTTCGCGCGCACGATCACGCGCGCCGTCCGGCCGGCGGTGAGTCCCTGGCGGTCGAGGAGCACCGCGGTCGCCAGCGAATAGGTCTCGCGATAGAGGTTCAGCTCCTGCACGGTGGCGATGTCGCCACAGAACAGCAGCACCGGCGTGCGGCCGGGCGACGTCGAGAACGGCACGATGAACGCTCCCTTGTCGTCGGGCGTGTACTCGCGATCTCCGACCCACGCGTGCGCATCCGGACGCGGGCGCCCCGCCTCGTCGACGATCGTCACCACGTGACCCGCGGCGCCGAGCCGCATCATCTGGCGGAGCCGTCCCTTGTGGATCACGGCGCGGCTCGACATGCCGTTGCCGATCAGATCGATCACGTAGGTGCCGGGGCGCGCGCACATCGGAAGCTCGATGCGACGGCGCACGCGGCGCACCGGTGGCTCCGGGAACGCGAGCACGATCTCGTGGCTCGCCGCGAGCCCATCGAGATCGAGGTCGGTGCCGACCTCGCGCCGCTTGTTCTGGAAGTACGCAACCGGATCGATACGGAACACCTTCACGACCAGCTCGGGCACGTGCTTGATGTCGGCCTCGAGGACCGCCGGCTCGTCGGTGCCGAACCGCAACGGGTTGTGCGGGCACCACGCGAGATCGATGCGCTCGCGGAGCGCCGCCGCCCGCGCGGGGCCGAGCGTCAGCGTCGCCTTGTCGACCTCGCGATCGCCATAGAGCAGCCGCGCGGTCGCGATCTCGCCGTCGAGCCAATGGCGATCGAGGTAGCTCGCGAACGTCTCGGCGCGATCGATGTTCTGGTGCAGCAGATCGCGGACGAGCTCCTCGTCGTCGCCGGCCGGCGCGAGCCCGGTCACCGCGCGGAAGTCGCGGCCGAGCTGCGCCACGTCATCGTGCTTCTGGCGCTCCATCCACGCGCGCGACAGGTAGCTCGCGGCGCGCGGGAGCTGCAGATACGCGGTGACCAGGCGCGGATCCGGTACCACCGCGCGCTGCCGGAAGGAGTCGAGCAGGTGCCACAGCACGTGTGCCTTCAGCGAGTTGATCGCCGGCGGCAGCTCCGCGACGAAGTGCCAGATCCGCTCGAGGTACGAGTGACGGCCGTCGCGATCGAGCTCGAGGTCGACCACGGAGCGTGCGGGCACCATGCGCTGGACCACCGCGCACACCCAGCCGAGGTGGCCGCGGAGGGGGCGCTGCCGCGATGCGAGATCGTGCAGCTGATCGATCGTGAGCTGACCGTGCACCGCGAGCGAGCCGAAACCGCCGCTGTTCTTGATCGCGAGATCGTCGGCGACCAGGCCGACCAGCTCGGTCTGCGGCGTGTGCGAGAGCCGCCCGAGGAGCACGCGGCGCCGCGTGGGGTCGAGGCTCCAGTCGAGCAGCTCGTACATCCCCTCGTCGGTGACCTGGCCGAGGTTCGAGTCGTGATCCACCGCTTGCTTGAGCAGGGTGACGCCATCGAAGGCGCCCTCGGCGACCTTCGTGGGCCGCCGCGGATCCACTTCCTCGACGTCCTTCTCGTGCCAGTGGCTCACGTGGAACTGATCACGCAGCTTCTCGGCGACCTGCGCGGGCGCGACGGCGGCTCGGCACAGGAGCTGACGGAGCATCAGGCGGTTGTAGCCACCCGTGTGCCCGTGGCGCTCCGGCCACGTGTGGAGGATCTGCTCCGACTCGTCGAGCTTCCCCGTGTGCTGTGCGCGCAGACATCGGTGGTAGTCGTGGTCCTCGCTGCCCGGAAGCAGCTGTGCCAGCGCCTCGGTCCGGTCATTGGAAAGGGCCAAGGCCTCGCGAAGTTCCAGGTCCATCGACGCAGAATACTTGGTAAGGTCCGCGCCATGTCGCGGGCCTTGCTTGTCTTCGCGGTGGTCGCGGGAGTGGTTTGCCCCACGCTCGCGGACGCTGCGCCCAAGAAGTCCGCCGCCGTGACGGCGAAGGCCAAGGCCAAGGCGAAGGCCAAGGCGGAGAAGAAGCGCAAGAAGGCGTTCAAGGACGCGCGGGCGAGTCGCACGCCGACCAAGAAGAGCCTCGCGCGCATGGACAACATGCCGCGCGGGTTCGCGTGGCCGCCGACGAAGCAGATGCTCGAGGCCGAGAAGGCGTGCGAGGCGAAGCTCGACGAGCTCGGTGTCGCGTACACGTCCGCCACGCGCGACGGCCGGATCGTCGATGCGATCACGCTGTCGGAGTCCGGCACCCTGGAGATCGGCGGCATCACGTACGTCAGCGCGTTCCGCAAGGGCGCGCAGAAGCTCGACTGCCAGCTCGCGCTCGCCCTCACGAAGTTCGGCCCGCAGCTCGAGGAGCTCGGCGTCACGCAGGTCACGTTCGGCAGCATCTTCCGGTTCACGAACGTCCGCGTGATGGGCAAGACGAAGAACGTGCTGTCGCGCCACGCGCTCGGCATCGCGAT
>JBBRED010000025.1:0-42861 GCA_038203335.1 Haliangiales bacterium
TCGCCGCCGCCCTTGCGATACGCGCGGAGCGTGTGCTTTCCGGGCGCGAGCTTGGTGATCGTGAATGCACCATCGGTGCTGGTGAGCACCGGCTTGTCCTCGTCGCCCCAGCCCCAGCCGCGCGTCCCCTGCGCGCTCGATTGATTCGCGCCGGCGGCGTCGGACTCGCGCGAGGCGGAGATGAAGGCATCCGAGATCGGGCCGCCGGTGGCATCGACCACGGTGCCTTTGATCACGCCGGTCTGTGCCTCGACCACCAGCTTGACCGTCACGGTCTTGCCGACGACGACGGTGACCTTCTCGCCCTGCTCGGCGTCGTCGGTGGTGCCGGGCTTGCGCAGCTCGTCGGACCAGCTGCGGCGCGCGAGGACGCGGTAGTCGCCCGCGCGCACCGACTCGATCAGGAACGAGCCGTCCTCACTCGACTTGATCGGATTGTTGTTCCACCACATGCGCTCGGAGAGCGCGCGGGCATCGACCGTGACGTCGTCCACGGGCGCGCCCTGCGAGTCCACCACCGTGCCCTTGATCGAGCCCCCGTCCTCGACGACGAGGTCCTTCGTGACGGTGGTCGCGTCCGGAACCACCACCTGGTAGTCCTCGCGCGGCGCCACGCCCTTGTCGGTCTCGATCGAGAGCTTGTAGGTGGCCGCCTTCAGATCGCGCAGCTCGTAGCTGCCATCCGCCTGGGTGCGATCGCCGGCCCACGCCATCTTCGCGCGCACGTCACCGCCGGTGTTGCGCGCGCTGATCTGCGCATCGGCGATCGGCGTGCCGGTCTTGGTGGTCAGCTTGCCGCGGACCATCGATCCCGCCTCGACGAGCCACGTCTGATCGACGATGTCCTTGCCCTCGACGACGATCGGCGGGTACTTGTCCTTCGCGCGATAGCCGTCGCAGTTGACCTGCGCGGTGTACGTGCCCGCGAGCACGCCGTCAGCGTGGATCGTGCCGTCGTCCTCGGTGATCGCGGTGACCCAGCGATCGTGGACCTCGTCGCGGAACCACGCGGAGCCCTCGACGCAGAGCTTGGGCGGCGTGCCCTCGATCATCACCTTGCCGACGATGCGCGAGGCGGGGAACAGCTTGACCACCACGCCGTCGACCTGCTGGCCGAGGCCGACGAGGATGGAGCCCTCGGTGCGACCGTAGCCGTGATCGGTGCGCGCGCTCGCGACGTAGCGCCCCGGCGGGAGGCGGTGGACCTTGAACTTGCCCTCGGCGTCGGACTTGTCGCCCTCGCGCCCGTCCCAGCTCCACTGCGTGGATTCGACGGAGACCTTCGCGCCCTCGATCGGCTTGCCGCTCACGGCATCGATGACGATGCCCGACAGGCCCGACTCGGGCGTCAGCAGCAGATCGATCTTGCCCGGCGCGCGGCCCATCTCCGACGTGCCCGCGTAGCCATCGGCGCTGGCCTGCACGCGCACGGCGCCCGGCGAGACCCACAGCGAGTACACGCCCTTGTCGTCGGTCTCGATCATCGGTGCGCCATCGCCCTGACCCCAGCGGCCGCCGGTGGCGCGGATCTGTGCGTGAGCGATCGGACCGCCGCTGATGTCGGAGACGGTGCCGTGGATCTCGGCGCCGCCGGCGCGCATCACGAAATCGATGCCCGTGCGCGCCTCGCCGGGCTTGAGCTTGATGGTCGATGACTTGAACCGGCTGTCGTCCTGATGCCAGGTCACCGGACGATACGGCTTGCCGCCGGCCTTCGCGGCGTAGTTCGCCGCGAACAGCTGCTCGAACTTGAACGCGCCCTGCGCGTCGCTGACCTTGCAGATCGGATCGCGCTGGAGCTCCTCGGGGAGCTCGTTCGACCACGGATCGATGCAGACGCGGATCCCGGCGAGCGGCGCCTTTGCCTCGTCGCGCACGGTGCCCGCGATCGAGCCGCGCGGCTGCTTCTGCGGATCGGGCTTCTTCACGACCTCGTGGCCGACGCTGCCGCCCGGTGCGACCTTCGCGGTGGACGTCGGGCCTGCGGTGTCGTCGGTGCGATCGTCCGCGCCGTGCCGTCGCCAGAGGAATACGACGATGGCGATCACGAGGACGCCAACCGCCACACCAAGCCACTTCCTGGTCGTCATCGGAGTGATGCTACGACAGACCGACCCAAGCGCCGGTTGCATTCCGGTGTCACGTCCGATCGAGGGCCGATCGCGGTCAGGGCTGCGCAACCGAAGCGGAATCAGCCGAGAACGCGGTTGTCGATCAGCCGCGTGGTGCCCACGAACACCGCCATCGCGAGCACGGCGCGGCGATCCACACGATCGATCGGCGACAGCTCGTCGGCATCGCTCAGCGAGACGTAGTCGATCCGCGCGAGCGACTCGGCTTCGATCGGGGATCGTGCAGCGGTGACGAGCGCGGCCGCCGATCGCTCGCCGGTTCGATACAGCGCCTCGGCCGCGGCGAGGCCGCGCGAGAGCGCGAGGGCGGCGACGCGCTGTTCTCCGGAGAGGTACGCGTTGCGCGATGACAGCGCGAGCCCATCGATCTCGCGCACGATCGGCACGCCCTGGATCTCGAGATCGAAGTCGAGGTCGCGGACCATGCGACGGATGATCGCGAGCTGCTGATAGTCCTTCTCGCCGAACACCGCGAGGTGCGGCTTCGTGATGTGGAACAGCTTCGCGACGATCGTGGCGACGCCGGCGAAGTGACCGGGCCGGCTCTCGCCCTCGAGCGGCTTCTGCAGCTCGCGCACCTCGATGAACGTCTGGCTGCCCTTCGCGTACATCGCGTCGGCGCCCGGGCAGAACGCGAGGTCGATGCCGGCGGGGCGCGCCTTCTCGAGATCACCGGCCTCGTCGCGCGGGTAGCGCGAGAGATCCTCCTTCGGTCCGAACTGCGTCGGGTTGACGAAGATGGTCAGGATCACCACGTCGGCGCGCGCGCGTGCGTGGCGAACCAGAGCGAGGTGCCCCTCGTGCAGCGCGCCCATCGTGGGCACCACGGCGATCTTCTTGCCGTCGCGGCGAAGGTCCTCGGCGCGCGCGCGCATCGCGGCGGGCTCGCGAAAGATCTCGAACGGGATGTTCACGCGGCGATGCTACCGCGACGGGCTAGCAGCGCGCGGCTTCGGTGCAGTCCTGAAACGTCCCCATCATCGACAGGATGTCGGCCTGGGAGCTCATCGTGGCGTCGCACGGCATCGCATCGATCCGCTCGATGCAACGCTGGGCCGCCGCACAGCTCGGTGCCGGCATCGGGCCGAACGCCTGGGACAGGGTCGAGCAGAACGGCGCGAGCGCGGAGTTGCCACAGCTCGTCATCCGGGTGCACGCGTGCTCGAACACGCTGAACATGATGCCGTTGCCGAGCATGTTCATGCCGGCGTTCGGCTGGGCGTTCGGGCTCAATGGATCCTTTGCCGGATCGGGCGGATCGATGTTCGCCTGATCGTCCGGATCGGGCTTCGCGCTCCACGGATCGGTGCCGTTCGCGGGCGGTTGCCCCGGCTTGCCCGGGGTCACCATCGAGCCCTGCGGCGGCAGCGGATTCGTATCCATGCGCTCCGGCGCCGGCGGCGGCGCGAGGCGCGTGTCGGCCTTTGCGGTGGACGACGCCGGCCACACCATCAGCACGACCGCGGCGGCGATCGCGAGCGCGGCGATGATGATGACGAGCACCGGCCAGTTCCTGAGCAGCGAGCCCTTCGACGTCTGCACCGGCATACGGCCGCTCTCGCGCGGTGGCAGGATCGGCGCCGGCTCGGCGGCGGCGGCCGCGATCGATCGGACCGGCGACAGCTTGGAAGGCACCGGGGTGGCATCTGCCCGCACGGGGACGCGGGCCGTGCCACCTCCTGCCAGAGCGGGCAGCGAGGCCGCGGCGGCGGGCCGGGCGCCACGCGCGTCGGCGAGATCGGCCTTGCAGTGCTTGCAGCGGCCCGCGATCGGGTGGACCAGGCCACCGCACTGCGGGCACGCGATACGTCCGTCGGAAGGGCTGCTCTTCGCCACCGCTGCCATGATGTTCATGCTGTCAGGAGATCGGGGTAGATGCAAAGGCGGCATTGCCAAGGTGGTTCACGGACCGCACAGTGCAAGCCATGGCCGGACCGGTTCCGCCGCGCGTCTCCGAGCACGAAGTGGTGGTCCCGGGGCTCGATCCCCGCCACGACGGCGTGCGCATCGCGCAGCTCTCCGACATCCACGTCGGAAATCTCACACCTCCATCGCACATCCGCGCGGCCATCTCTGCAGCCAACGCGGCGAAGCCAGACCTTATTCTGCTGACCGGGGACTACGTCTGCTGGAAGCGGCGCGAGGTCGCCGAGGCTGCGGAGCAGCTCGCCGGCCTCGATGCACCGCGGGTGCTCGCGGTGCTCGGCAACCACGACTACTTCGTGTGGGCCGGCGGCGTCACCCAGGCGCTCGAGCGCAACGGCTACGAGGTGCTGAAGAACCAGACCACGGTCGCGAACGTGCGCGGCGCGCCTCTCGCGATGGTCGGCGTCGACGATCCTGTCACGCGCCACGATGATCTCGATCTCGCGTTCGCGGGTGCGCCGGCGAAGACCACGCGCATCGTGCTGTGCCACGGCCCGGATCGCGCGCCCGCGATCGCCGCGCGCGGCGCCGCGCTGGTGATGTCGGGGCACACGCACGGCGGGCAGATGTTCGTGAAGGGCATCACCGATCGGCTGATGGCGCGGATCGGGCTCAAGTATCGCCGCGGCCTCTACGAGGTGGGCGAGGGCACCGCGAGGTCGCAGCTCTACGTCACTCCCGGCGTCGGATTCTCCGGGGTTACCCGGCGGTTCGGCGAAGGCACACATGCAGAGTGCGCGGTGATCACCCTGCGCTGCGCGGATCGGGAACAAACGGTTCGGGCCGCAGGGTAACGTTCTCGTCCCGCGACGACGCCGACGTCGTGACTACTTGGGGTCGGGCGACGCGGGCTGCAGCAGGGGCTTCGCCTTGCCCGGCGAGCCAGCGGGCTGCGGCTTCGGCGACATCGGTGCGCCGGTCGATGCATCGCCCGCTTCCTTGTGGGCGTTCTGCGTGGCCTTCATGTCGTCCATCGCATCGACCTCGTGCGTGCGATCCTCGTCTCCGCCGCTCGCCGGCGGCGCTTCGCCGGTGTTCGCCTTCGTGTGTGCCGTCGGAGTTTCGGCGAGCTTCTTCTGGCCGGGACCGGCGCACGCGACGAGAACAGCGAGCAAGCTAGTCGTGAATACTCTCATGTGATCACCGTACCCCTGCGGCAGCCACGGGCAACCGGTTCCAGCGAGAGACGGTCGTAGGGAAACACATGAGCGCGACGCAGACGTGGAGGTCTGCTTCGCTCGTCGTGCTGCTCGTCATGTCTCCGGTGGCCGCCTCTGCGGATCCCGACGACGCGACACCTGTGCAGCGCCCGGGCGAAGCTACGGACGACGAGGCACCAGCGCCCACCGAGGCGCCGGCGCCCAGACCGCCGCCGAAACGAAGACCCACCGGTCGGTTCGAGATCGGAGCCGGCTACTCGACCGATGACAAGTTCATCGCGCGCGCGGAGATCGCGCAGGACAACCTGTTCGGCACCGGGCAGCGGCTCTCGCTGTCCGCGAAGATCTCGGCGCGCGAGCAGCTGTTTCGCGTCGGGTACGATCTTCCGCACCTGCTCGGTAGCGATCTCACGCTGCGCACCGAGCTCACCAACCGGCGCGAGCAGCTCCCCGGCTTCGTGCGCTCCGGTGCCGGTGGTGGCGTCACGCTGGTGCAGCCGCTCGGCGAGCACGTCACCGGCTTCTTCGGCTACCGCGTGGAGCAGGTGACGA
Source organism: Haliangiales bacterium (assembly GCA_038203335.1). Classification (GTDB taxonomy): domain Bacteria; phylum Myxococcota_A; class Polyangia; order Haliangiales; family Haliangiaceae; genus JABFXX01. The sequence continues at coordinate 5,771 of JBBRED010000025.1, forward strand.
CGACGATCGATGATCCGATCGCGGCGCGCAGCGACCTGCCATCGCCGATCACGTCGCGCGATGGACGGATCGCGGCGCTGCGCGGCGGGCTCGCGTACTCGACGCTCGACCAGCCGTACCTGCCCACCAGAGGCACGTCGCTCGGTGCGTCGATCGAGGTCGCGGATCCGCGCTGGGGCTCGGAGATGCAGCTCACCCGGTTCGACGGGTGGGCGAGCCTGCACCAGGCGCTCGGGCCGTTCATCGCGCATCTCGGTGGCTCGGTCTCGACGGTGACCAGCCGCGATGCGGGAGGGGTTCCGCTCTCGGAGCGCCTCCACCTCGATGGGTCGAGCGTGGTCCGCGGCTTCGCGCCCGGCTCGCTCGGTCCGCGCGACGGCGCGACCGGGCTCTCGCTCGGCGGCAACTTCGAGTACACCGCGCGCGGCGAGCTCGAGGCTCCGCTGATCCGCTCCGCCGGCATCTCCGCGGTCGGCTTTCTCGACCACGGCGGCATCTACGATCGCAGCGGTGCGGGCTCGAGCGGAACGTCGGTCGGGGTCGGTCTGATCTGGCGCTCGCCGATCGGCCCGCTCCGGTTCGACTGGGCGTTCCCGATCGGCGGTGACAGCTCGCCGCACTTCGTGTTCGGGCTCGGGCCCTAGCTTCTAGGGCGAGCGATGTTCGGCGTACAGCCGCGCGGCGAACGCGCCGGCCACCGAGTCTCGCCACGCGACGAGCTGGGTGCGCGGCTCGGCGGGAAACTCCTCGGCGGCCGGCAGGCCGAACGGATGCTCGCGCGGCAGGAGGATCGGCGACGCGAGGGCTGCGAACGTCAGATCGGCGACCGTGAAGCGATCCCCGGTCAGGTACCGGCGACCATCGGCGAGGCGCGCGGCGACGGCGGCGAACGTGTCCTCGATCCTCTGGCGCGAGCGCTCGACGCCCGCGGCGTCGATCTTGAGGCCGCGCTTGAGCAGCCCCACCGCGATCGGGCGCACGGCCTTGAGCGCGAGCGCCTGCCAGCGCGGAACCCCACGCGTGATCACGTGATCGAGATCCGTGCGCGGCAACAGGTGGTAGTACGCCCAGCGCCGGGTCGCCGGGCCGAGCTTCTGATCGAAGTCGTCCTCGAGCGCGAGCGCCTCGGTGCGCCGCTCGCCGGTCGGGATCAGCGTGCCCGGCTTGCGCGAATCGGCCCACGCCACGATGCGTGACGAGTCGGTGATCAACAGATCGCCGTCGACCACGACCGGTACGGTGCGGCTCGCACCGGCGCGCCGGTTCGCGAGGTAGTGGAACAGCGGCAGATGCCCGTCCTCCTCGTACCTCACGTTGCACCGATCGAGCGCCCAGCGCGCCTTCTCGCAGTAGTGCGAGAACGGGATCGTGATCAGGCGGGTGGTTACTTTTTCCGGCACACCTGGCCCGGACCGTCTGCGATCGTGATGCAGCCGAGGCCGGTGGGGCAGCCTTCCTTGCCGTCGCAGCGAATCTCACAGCTCGAGAACTGCGGCCCCCTCGGACCGGCGATGCCGTAGTACTTCACGCACTCGAGCGGAGCTCCGCACGTGCCCTCGGCGCTGCACGGCGAGCCGGGCTCGGCGGCGGCGGGCGCGGGCGTCGGCGTGGGATCGGGCGTGGGCGCGGGCGTGGGCGTCGGCGCGGGTGTCGGGGCACCGCTGCACGCGGCGATGAAGCAGAGGAGGGCGAGGCGGTTCATGGCGCAACGGTACGCGATCAGCGCCGTCGTGCCATCGCGCCGCGCATCAGATCGGAGAACCCGCCCTGACCCTCCGTGAGCATCGCATCGAGCTCCTTGCCGACGCCGGCGACGCGCGTGCGTACCGGCTTCGCGGGGAACGAGAGCAATCGCAGGATCGTGATCGTGATGGTCAGCGAGAGGCGGACGCCCCACATCGCCGTCCAGCCCGCGAACCCGAAGCCGAGCACGCCGAGCCGGAGCAGCGTGCCCATCGGCTCGGGGATATCGGAGAACATGCTGCGCGGCGCGAGCTGCGTGTTCGGCGAGCGCGCGAGCGCGGTGGACCGTGCACCCGTCGGCTCGAGGTCCGGCGGCGGCTTCGTCTTCGCGAGCAGCGCGACCACGTCACGCGCGCGCTGCGGTCGCTTGTCGGGCTCCGGCTCCGTCATCTGCATCAGCACCGAGCGCAGCGCCGGATCGAGCGCCGGGAGATGCTTCACGAGGTCCATGCGCAGGCCCTTGCGCGGAACGTCCTCGGGCTCGATGCCGCCGGCGAGCGAGACGATGGTCGCGCCGAGCGCGTAGAGATCCGTCGCCGGGGTGACCTGACCGTGGAGCTGCTCCGGCGCCATGTATCCGAACGTGCCGACCATGGTGGAGCCGCCGCTCTCGCGCGCGGCATCGAGCACGCCGCCGAAGTCGACGAGCGCGAGCCGGCCGTTGACCGCGCGCACCAGGTTCGAGGGCTTGATGTCGCGGTGCACGACCGGCGGCGATCGGGTGTGCAAGTAGTCGAGGATCTCGAGCGCGCGGATCAGCACGTCGCGGAGCTCGAGTTGCGAGAGCCGGCGGCGCTTCGCGAGCTCGCGCAGATCCTCGCCGGGCGCGCGCTCCATGACGAGGTTGAACGTGCCGGGCGGCTCCTCGAGCGTGGTCAGGTAGCGCGGGATGCCGGCGTGGCGAAGCTGCGAGAGCACCTTCGCCTCGCGCTCGAACAGCTCGAACGACTTCCACGTGCGGCGCGGCGTGAGGCGCTTGACGACGACCTCGAGGGAGTCGGTGCCCTTCGCCTTCTCGTCGCGCGCGAGGAAGATCTCGCCCTGCGAGCCGCGGCCGAGCTTCGGGCCGAGCCGGTAGCGGCCCCCGAGCAGGGGGCCGTCGAACACGCTCGCGGCCATGCGCGCTTGATAGCACTACGGCGGGCCAAGGACGATCGTCACGGTGCCTCCGCGCGCGAGACCGAGGGCGATCGATGTGCCGGGAGGTGCCTTGAACAGCGTGCGCGCGCAGTACGCGAGCTCGTTGCTGATCGGGGCTCCGTCGATCGAGGTGATCCGATCGCCGGCGCGCACGCCCGCCTTCGCGGCCACGCCACCCGCGAGCACGGTCGCGACCTCGAGCTTTCGGTCCGCGACCGGGGCGTCGTAGGGAATCGGCAGGAGCGTGAAGCCGGTCGCGCCGCCCGGGTCGTCGTTGTCGGCCGTGCGGCGCTCGACGAGCGGTACGTCGCCGACATCGAGATCGGCGGTGACGGAGCGGATCACGCGCTGCGTGCAGTAGCGGCGAGCCACCATGTCGGGATGCGTCAGCTCGATGCCGACCTCGCCGCGCGGTGATGCGATGTGGAACCGACCGGCGGCATCGGTGAGGATGCTCGGATCGCTGCCGTCGAGGAACGAGCCCCGGTTGGTCCCGGTCGAGAGCGCCTGCGCGTACAGGCCGGGTAGCGGCTTTCGCGTGAGCAGATCCACGGCACGGCCGGTGACGACGACGGAGCGCTCGACCTCGATCGCGACGCCGCGCTTCGCCTCGCCGGCGGCGAGCGTGACCGTGGTGACCGCGAAGCCATCGGGCAAGGTCGCGGCCACGGAGTACGTCCCGGGAGGAAGATCGGGGACGGTGAACACGCCCGCGGTCCCGAGGAAGGTCTCCTTGCGGAACTCCTGCGTCGTGGCATCGCGCACCGTGATCTCCATGTCGTCGGCGCCGCCTCCGCCGGCGTACGTGACGATGCCGGCGATCGAGCCGGTCGTCGCGATCTGGAGGCGCACGGTGGAGCCGACGGCCACGTCCTTCTGCGTGACCGCGCCGCCGCCGCGCCGCGTGGCCTCGACGGTGTAGGTGCCGGGCCCGAGTCGATCGATCACGAACGCACCATCGAGGCCGGTGAGCACCGGGTGCTCGGACCACGTCCAGCGAAAGCCACCATCGAACATGCCGGCCGCCGCGAGCGCGGTGACGTACGCGTCCTGCACCGGCGCTCCTTTCGGATCCACGACCACGCCGCGGATCGTCCCGGTCTGCGGCGGGATCACGAGCCGCGTGGCGACGGTGGCGCCGGCGATCGCCGTCACCTCCTGGCCGGGTGCGAGGTCCTTGACCTCCTCGCGTACGGCGACGACGCGGTGCGGGCCGGGGCGCACCTCGAACGAGAAGCCCCCGTCGTGTCCCGAGGTCGCGGTCGCGCCGCCCTTGCCCTCCGCGCGAATCTCCACGCCATCGACGGGGCGGCCGGTGGTGTCGACGACGATGCCGCGGATCGTGGCGCCGTCATCGACGATGAGGTCCTGATCGACCGTCGCGCCGTCCGCGAGCTCGACGGTGGAGGTCGCTTCACCGGCGTGGTCGGCGCGCACGGCGAGCTTGTACGTCGCCGTCGGGAGACCGCTGATCTCGAAGCTTCCATCGGGACCGGTCGTGTCATCGCCATACGGTCCGAGCGAGCTCGTGCGCGCGCTGACGAACGCGCCCTCGACGGAGGTCCCACCGAGCGTGTTGACGTGACCCTTGATCGTTCCCGCGGCGACCAGCGGCCAGCGCTGGTCATCGAGATCCTGCGCGGCGACGACGATGATCGGGTCCGCCGGTTGCGCGCGATAGCCGTGGCAGCGCGCCTTCACGATGTACCGTCCCGGGCGCACGCCTTCGGCGACGAACCCGCCATCGGGTTGTTCGAACAGCGGCAGCTCGTCGATCTTCTTCGCCTCGTGCAACACCACCGTTGCGGTGGGGCAGGTGGCAGAGCTCGGGAGCACGATGCGGCCGCTGACCCGCACCGCATGCACGAGGTGAATCGTCACGCCATCGACGTGCCCGCCGAGCGCGACCATCACGGTGCCAGGGCTGCGGCCGAAGCCGCCCGGCGCGCGTGCCTCGACGTCGTAGCGCGCGGGGATCAGCCGGTCGATGTGAAACCGACCGTCGGCGTCGGTGCGCGCTCGCTCGCGGACGTCGACGTAGATCGCGGCGACCTCCGCGCCCTCGACGGGACGACCACTCGGATCGACGACGGTGCCCGACATCGAGCCCGCGGGGGTCAGCAGGATCGCGACCTCGCCCGGTGCGGCCGTGGTCATCTCGACCGCTGCGTAGCCGTCGGCGACAGCTCCGATCTCGACGTCGCCGGGCGCGACCCACAGCTCGAACGCGCCCTGCGCATCCGTCTCCACTGCCGGGAGCCAGCGCGGGCGATCGCGGAAGTCATGCGATCCGGTCGAGGCGCGCACGCGCGCGTGGGCCACGGGGCCGCCGGTGACATCGGAGACCATGCCCACCAGCTTCGCTCCGCCCGTGCGCAACACGAGATCGATGCCGGTCTTCGCCTCGCCCGGCGCGATCCGCAGCTCGGTGCGCCGGCGATCTCCGCCCGGGTGATAGATCGCGGGCCGATACGTCGGCGCCGCGGCGGTCACGTGGACGAGCGCCGGGATGACATCGCCGATCGCATACGCCCCGCGCGCATCGGCGGCGGCGCACAGCGGCTCGTCGGGCGCCGCCGAATCGACGCACACGCGGGCGCGGGCGATCGACGCGCCGGCCTCGTCGCGCACCGTGCCCGCGATCGACGCGCGCGAAAGCGTTCGCGGATCCGGCGCACGGCGCGGAGTCGCCGCGCTCGCCGAGCCGCCGGCCGAGCCGAGGGGGCCTGGCTCGCCGTGGCCCGTCGCCCGGCATCGCCACAACGCGATCGCGGCGACGACGACCAGCACGACGGCACCGATCGCGGCGCTTCGACTACCTCGCATGGCCGCATCCTAGAGGGCTCGTCGCGCGCGGTGTTGTGCATCTATCTGCGCTAGCGACCGTTCGCTGCCGGCAATGCGTGTCCGTTCGCCACCTTTGCCTTGACCTTGTCCATCACACCCGCGAGCGGCGTGCCGGCGAACACCTTGTCGATCACATCGGTCAGCGTCTTGCCGCCGACGAACGCCTGCACGCTCATCGCCTCGGCGACCTTCGCGAGGACCTCGTGGTTGCCGAGGGCGAGCAAGGCCTCGCTGAACCCGCCCTGCGCCGCGCCGAACCGCGCGACTGCGGCCTGGACGTCCGCCTCGAGCGCATCGAGGATCAGCGCCTGCTTCGCGGTGGCGATCTCGTTGTCGAGCGCCGAGGTCGCCTTGCGCCGGGCGAGCTGCGCCGCGTGCTCCGCATCGGCGAGCGCGTTCCGCGCGATCGTGGCTTGCTGCTGCGCGGCCGAGGTCTCGAGCTCGGCCGCGACGGTGGCGAGCACGACGCGCAGCTTGTCGGTGGTGGCGGCGACCTCGAGCTCCGCGAGCCGCCGCGCGGTCTCGGCGCGGGCATCGGCCTCGCCGCGCATGATCGCCTCGCGCTTCGCGGTCAGCTCGAGCCCGCGTTGAGCGCGCAGCACGGTGATGTTCGCCTGTACGGCCTCGTGCTGCGCATCGCCGAGGAGCGCGGCGATGTCCTCGTCGTCGATCGTGGCGTCGAGCACCTCGATGTCGCTGACGTGCATGCCGTTCTCGGCGAACACCATGCCGGCGCGCTTCGCCTCCGCGTTCGGCTTGCCGAGGATGGCGTCGCGGATGAGATCCACCGACTGCGCATAGAACGCCTCGATCGTGTGCCGCTTCGCGTGGCCCTTGAGCACGGAGCGCACGTGGTCGCAGAGAAACTTCACGTAGTTCTCGACCTCGAACCAGTTCGCCGGCTCGCCGGTGAAGTTGACGCGCATCGAGTAGCCGAGTGTGACCTTGACGTGATCCGCCGTCTCGACGACGCAGCGGTCGCTGATCTTGTTGTTGAGCACGCGCAGGAACACGGTCTCCACGAGCCGGTCGCTGGTCTTCGGCGTGCCCGTCGAGAGCTGGATGACCTCGAACGTCTCGTCGTACTCGGCGAGGAGGTTCTTCGGCCCTTGCTCGACGCGGCGGTGGCCCTGCTTGTCCACGACCAGGACCGCGTAGCCGACCCACACCGAGAGCGAGGGCACGCCCTCGTACTTCGTGGTGAACACGATGGTGCGCGGCTTCGTGAACTGGTTCGAGCGATCGACACCCTCGAACGACGGTTGCGGTGCCGGCGGCGTGGGCTTCACGCCGGGACGCGTGCCCGCATCGTCGAGGGTACGCAGCGCGCGGTTGTACGCGAGGACCTCCGCGTTCCCCGGGTACCAGGTCGCGCATTCGCGATCGCCGAGCGCGCGGCGCACGATCACCTCGTCGACCGGATTCGGCAGCAGCATCGCCGGCCCGCGCACCATGCGGATCGCACCCGAGGTCCGGTTCATCACGTAGCGCGCCTCGCCCGCGGGGACCGCGACCGCGAAGTGCTTGTCGTGACCGTCGTAGCGGACGAGCGAGTGCTCCTCGCGCGGGAAGTAGATCGCCGTCTCCTTGCCGGTGATGAACACCTCGTCGCCCTCGCGGTAGGTGCGTCCGTTCTCCGTGTACGGTGCGATCACCTTGATGTGGAGGCCCTGGATCTCGTTGAGCTCGATCGCGCGGAACTTGCGCGCACCATCGCGCGTGATCACGGCCTCGGTGGGCTCGGGGAACACCACCTGCGGGCCACGCTCGTAGCGCTTCTTTCCGTTCTGATCGACGAGGATGCAGTACTCGAGGCGCTCGAGCGTGAGCGCATCGCGGATCCACGCGCCGGTCTCGTCGGGGACCACGCCCATGCCGGTCGGCGGGATGTAGAACGAGACATCGGTGCCCTTGATGATGAGGAGCTTGCCCATGCGCGCCTCGTCCTCGCTGTAGACGCGGACCACCAGGTACTGGTTCGAGCGCAGGCGATGTCCCGGCACGACCTGCACGAGCTGGCCGGGCCACAGCGCGAACGCGCACGGGCCGGTGATGTTGATCCGGCGGCCCACCCGCAGATCCGGAGACGGATACACGCCCCCGGGCACGGGATGATCGTCCTTGGTCGAGGGGTTCTTGAGGATCAGGTAGTAGCCCTCGGGCGCGATCGCGATCTGCTGCACGGCTTCCTCGAGCGGGCACGGTTCGAACAGCTTCTTCTCGGGATCGAACACCACCGGGCGCTCCTGCGCCGTCGGGTTGATCACCGTCGGGCCCGTGTACGTCTTCACGATGCCCTTGGTGACGTCTTGCATGTAGGCGTACTCGCTCGGGGCGAGTACGAGGTCGCGCTTCGGATTCCGTTCGTCCATGACCTCCCTCGTTCAAGAACGCGTCCACGCGCAGGTGCGCGAAACCTCGTCGCGCGGGCGCTCTCGAACGGAGCAGTGCGCCGCCATGGAGCACCCGGAGCGGGTAGCATCGCCCTCGAATGAAGCAGCTCTCGCTCGCGACGATCGTCTGCGCCGTGCTGGGCGCTCGCGCGGCTCACCTCCGGCGTTCAGGTCCCGGTGCGCGGCGATGCCGTGCAGATCACGATCATGCGACTCGGCGAGGCAGACGTCGGCGGGGAGATGCAGGCCGTGCTCTCCGGCTTCGAGGCCGACAGCAGCTGGCTCGACACCGACGAGCGGGTTCAGAAGCTCGTCACCGGGGGGCTGACGCTGCTCGCGACGATCGGGTTCGTCACGTACATCGTGATCCAGCGCCGCCGGCGCGCGCGCGAACGGGGGTAGCATCGATGCGGGATGGACGAAGCAACGTTGCGGTCGCTACTCGAGGCGCTGGCGGCGACGCCGGATAACTCCGCGCTGCGGATCGCCGTGGTCCGCGGGCTTCACGGCGCGGGTGATGCGCGGGCCGCGGAGTACTGCGACCGATTGACGCCCGAGGTATGCGCCGGTGCGGACCGCGCGTTCGTGGCGCTCGTGCTGCTGCGCGCGGGTGCGCTGGGGCGTGCGCTGAGCTTCGCCGATGGCCCGGAGCCGGAGGCGCAGATGGTGCGCGCGCGGGTGCTGCTCGCGCAGGAGGACCAGGCGGGCGCGCTGGTCGCGTACAACGCGGCGATCGCGGGGAACCCGACGTACGAGGACCGCGACCTGCGCCACCAGATCCTCTCGAAGGTCACCGTGCACGAAGGGCATGGCGATGGGCCACGGCTGCGCGTGGTCAGCAATGACGATACGGACCGCAGCGAGCTGGATCGGCTGCTGCATCCCGATGAAGCGGCGATCACCTTCGATGACGTCGGTGGGCTCGCGGAGATCAAGACGGCGATCGAGAAGAAGATCATCCTGCCGTTCCAGAAGCCGGCGCTGTTCGCGAAGTTCAAGAAGAAGGCGGGCGGCGGCATCCTCATGTACGGACCGCCGGGCTGCGGAAAGACGCTGCTCGCGCGCGCGACGGCGGGGCAGTGCAAGGCGACGTTCCTCAACGTCGCGATCGAGGACGTCCTCGACATGTACATCGGCGAGAGCGAGCGCAAGCTGCACGCGCTGTTCGACAAGGCGCGCGCCTCGACGCCGAGCGTGATGTTCTTCGACGAGCTCGAGGCGCTCGCCGGCAAGCGCCAGCACACCCGCGAGGGCACGAGCAGCAAGCTGGTCAGCCAGTTCCTCACCGAGATGGACGGCTTCGTGAAGAACAACTCCGGCGTGCTGATCCTCGCGGCCTCGAACGTGCCGTGGGCGATCGATCCCGCGTTCCGTCGCCCGGGCCGGTTCGATCGCGTGCTGTTCGTTCCGCCGCCCGACAAGACGGCGCGCGCGCAGATCCTGCAGATCCTCCTCGAGGGCCGGCCGGTGCACGCCGACATCGACCACAACGGCCTCGCGGGCAAGACCTCGGGGTTCTCGGGCGCCGACCTCGAGAACCTCGTCGATACCGCGGCCGATCGCGCGATCGCGGCATCGCTCGCGGCGAACACCGAGGTGCCGATCGATCAGGGGCACCTCATGTCGGCGCTGGCGGAGATCAAACCGACCACGATCGAGTGGCTGACCACGGCGCGCAACTACGCGCGCTACTCCAACGAGGGTGGCCAGTACGACGAGGTCCTCGACTTCCTCAAGAAGCACGGAAAGTCATGAGCTATCAGATCGCCGACGAGCCCCACGAGTCGTCCCTCGGTGCCTATGTCGTCCGTCCGGGCGTGCCGATGATGGCCGCGATGGTCGCCGGAGCCTGGCTGGCGTGGCCATGGTTCGCATTCAACGCGGTCGCGATGGGTAGCCCGACGAAGAAGAAGGAGATCGCGCTCGTGATCGCCGCGTTCGTGGGCACCGCGGTGCTCGGCGCCACGGTGATCGCGCTCGTCGACGCGGGCTATCTCCCCGACGGCGTTCCGATGAGGTTCGCGATCCTCGGCATCGCGACGTTCAAGCTCGGGATGACCTACTACCTGTTCACCGTGCAGGAGCGGACGTTTCACGTCTACCAGTACTACGGCGGTCCGGTGCGCAACGCGGCCGGGGTGGTGAGCGCCGGGTACTGGCTGCGCCGCCTCGTCCTCTCCCTGTCCGATGATCCGCTGTGGATCATCATCGTCGCCGGCAGCCTCCTCGTCGTGGGAGTCAGGTGATGGAGCACCGTCAGCTTCAGGTGCTGCTCGAGCAGGCGGAGGTCCAGCGCCGCCTCGGCAACCACCGCACGGCGATCGAGCTGGTCCAGCGCGCGCTCGCGATCGATCCGGATCACGCCCGGGCGCATGCCGCCCTCGCGTTCTCGCTGCTCGGCGCGCGGCGACTGCCGGGCGCGAGCCTCGAGGCTCGGATCGCGCTGTCGCTCGATGGCGGCGACGACTACATCCACTACGTCGCCGGCGCGGTGATGATGGCCGAGCGCAAGCTCGAGGATGCGTGGAGCCACGTGCTGGTCGCGCTCGAGGCGGATAACACCAGCGCGGAGGCCTACGTGCTCGGCGCGACCATCCAGGTGCTGCGCGGGCAGAAGGCGAAGGCGCGCGAGCTGCTCGGGGAGGCGCTCGAGCAGAACGCCACGCACTGCGGCGCGCTGACCGAGCTCGCCCGACTCGAGCTGCATGACGGCAACCGCGCCGCCGCCGCGGAGCACATCGCGATCGCGCTGAAGAGTGATCCGGTCGATCGCGACGCGCACATCGTGGCCGGCTACATCGAGCTCGCGGCGGGTAACGATCGCGTCGCCGAGGATCACGCGCGCTTCGTGCTCAACCAGAACGCGACCGACGAAGGCGGCCTCAAGCTGTTCACCGCGGTGAAGGCGAAGCGCAGCCTCGTGCTCGGTCTGTGGTGGCGGTGGAACATGTGGATCTCGATGCGCGACGAGCGGCGCCAGATCGGCCTCTTGATCGGCACGTTCGTGTTGATGCGGATGCTGATCATCGTCACCGACGAGCTCGGCTACGAGATGATCTCGATGGCGCTCAGCTACGGCTGGCTCGGATTCTGCGCGTACACGTGGTTCGCGCCGGAGATGTTCAAGCGCTGGCTCAAGCAGGAGCTCGGCTCGGTGAAGCTCGATCCCGAGTTCTAGTTCGCGTCCTGCATCACGAACCGGATCTTGAAGCCGCGCACGCGCACGGAGACCGGTGCGCCGCCCTTCTCGCCGGGCGAGAACTGGCACTCCTTCAGCGCGGTGATCGCCGCCTCGGTCAGGCCATGCTCGAGGCCGGAGACCACCTTGATGTCGCGCGCGCGACCCTTCTCGTCGACGACGAGATCGAGGACGACCACGCCCTCGAGCGCGGCGGTCCGCGCTTCGTCCGTATACTTGCCCGAGCAGCGGCCCTGCGGGAGCGGCATCTTCGTGACTTCGTAGGCGGCGACGGGTGCGGCCACGGGCTTCGCGGCGGCGCTCGTCGCCGCGCCGGGCGTGGGCGTGGTCGTGTTGCCCACGGGGACCGCGGGGCCGCCGCCGCCGGTGGAGGTCGACTCCATCGTCACGCCGAACACGGGCTGCGCGGTGGACTCGGTTGCGACCACGGCATGATCCGCGATCGGTACGTCCTTCGCGATCGTATCGTGCACGGTGGCCTGCACCGGCCGCACGACCTTCTCGCGCACGACCTTCGGCTCGGGCTTGACCTCGGGCTCCGGCTCGGGGGGCTTCGGCGGCTCGGGCGGAGGCGGCTCGGGCTTCTCGGGCTGGATCACCGTGACCTGGATCTTGCGGTCGTAGACCGGCGGCGGCCGCGGCGGCAGCGTCGAGAGCGCCTCGCCGAGGGCGAAGTGCCCGAGCACCGAGACGGCCGCACAGATCAGGATCCGCTTGTCGATCACGGCGCGATCACGTCCCCCCGGGCGACACCATCTCGGCCGGATCGATCTGGATCGCGAACGAGGTGATTCCCAGCGACTTGATCGTATCTAGCACCCACACCACGCGGCCGTGCGAGACGGCCTTGTCGCCGACGATGATCGCCTGGGTCTTGGGATCCTTCGCCACCGCTTCCTTCACCGCCAAGCGTAGCGCATCGGGCGTGACCTGCGCCGAGTTCAGGTAGAGCGTGCCATCGCGGGTCAGCGTGACCGCGAGCGTCGTCGGTGGAAGCGCCGTGCTCTGCGCCGCGCGGGGCAGCTCGACCTCGATCGCCTGCTTCGCGATCAGGTGCGCCGTGAGCATGAAGATGATCAGCAGCACGAGCATGATATCGACGAGCGGAGTCACGTTGATCTCCGCCACGATGCCGCGCCGCCGGGATGCGCCGCCGGCCATCTCACGCCTCCTTCGCGGATGCTTCCGGTTCGCGCGCCGTCTTGAGGTACGCGAGGATCGAGTGCGCGGTGGCCTCGGACGCGGCGACCGAGGTCTCGACGCGACGGATGAACGCGTTGTACGTGGCGACGGCCGGCAGCGCGACGAGCAGGCCGATGCCGGTGGCGACCAGCGCCTCGGCGATGCCCGACATCACGGCCTGCGTGCCCTGCATCGAGGCGCCGGCGAGGTCGTGGAACGCGCGAATGATGCCGAGCACGGTGCCGAACAGACCGACGAACGGGGCGTTGTTGCCGAGCGTGCCGAGGAACGCGATCCGCTTCTCGTGGCGGAGGCGCTCCTCCTCGAGGATCGCGGCCTTGTGCTCCTCGACGGCGGCCGGGCCGTCGGCGGCGTAGGTCAGGCAGGTGCGCGCGACCGCGGCCTCCATCGATCGCGCGCCCGAGAGCTGCTTCAGCGCGGCGGCCGGGCCCTTGCTGGTCAGCGTCTTCAGCGCGCTCGCGATCAGCTCGCGGGGCGGACGCTCCTGCACGAAGAACCAGAGGCGCTCGATCATCACGGCGATCGCGGCGAGGGACAGGCCGAGCATCAGCCACAGCACCCAGCGCGATCCCGCGCGGAGCATCAGGTCGAGGAGCTGGGCGTCGATCGTGGTGTCATTACTCATGGCATCTCCTGGTCAGAACCGTCCGCGCAGGCCGACGGTGGGAAGCACGTAGCGAATGACCTGGCCCGCGCTGACCTCCTCGGGGAGGAGCGCGATGTTCGTGACGTCGACGTAGAAGTCGAGCAGCCACTTGCGCCACACGACGCGCTTGTCGACGCGGACGTCGAACCGCACGTAGCCGGCGGTGCGTGCGGTGTTGTAGCCCGCGGTGGTCGTGACGGGCTTGCCGCTCTGGTACTGCATGCGCACGCCAAGGTCCCAGTTTCTGCGCAACGGCAGTCCGGCGACGATGTTGACGAGGTGGGTCCGATCGAAGTCGTAGGGAACGTAGCGGCCGTCGCGCAGCCGCTCCGAGCGCGACAGCGTGTAGGAGACCCAGCCGAAGATCCCGGACTTGGCCTGGCGGCGGAGCAGAAACTCGAGGCCGTAGCTGCGTCCCTGCTGCGGCTTCGTCAGGCGGTCGATGAACATCTGCTGGTCCATCTCGGTGACGGTCGTCGTCGGGAACAGTGTCGGGTTCGCGTCGTTGACGACCGAGGCGTCGTTGACCGAGAGGTCGAAGATGGTCGGATCGAGACGATTGTAGAAGCCCTCGCCGGTGAACTGGAATCGGTTGGTGAGCGGGACCTCGACGCCGAGGCTCGATTGATACGAGCGCAGCAGGCCGTACTTGAGCGGCATCAGATCGAGGCCAGGGAGCGGCAGCACGAACCGCGGCGGCTGGTGGTAGACGCCGAGCGAGCCCTTGATCCACACCGCGCTGTCGTCGCTATCCGGAGGCACGTCCGCGAGGTCGCGGTGCGCGGCCTTGTAGCGGACGGTGAGGCGAGGATCGACCGACTTCGTGGTGGTCTCGCCATCGCGCCACAGGTCCGCGCGAACGCCGGGGCGGATCAGCCACTTGTCGGTGGGACGCCAGAGCGCCTCCACGAGCGCCGCGCCGTTGATGAATCGATCGAGCCCGCCGGTGATGATCGCCGTGGGATCCGATCCCATCGGTCCCTTCTGATCGATGAAGTGGAACGAGCCCTCGACGCCGCCCACGAGCTTGAGCTTCGGGCTCTGCTTCCACGTCAGGTTGATCGACGGTTCGGCGACGAGCACCGAGAAGTCGGTGCCCTGCGACTGCGAGCGGTCGTAGCCGAGGACGGCGCGATAGATGGTGACCAGCCCGCCGTACGTCCGATGAAGTCGGAGATCGAGCCGGTGGAAGCCGAGGATCAGCGAGGGCTCGAGCGGGGGATTCGGATCGTTCGGCGCGGCGGTGGCGGCGGGCGTGTCCAGCTCGTCATTGGCGCCGAACGCGAAGATCGTCCACCCGTCGTTTGGCGTGCCGCCGTCGAGCCGGAGTTGATAGTCGTAGTAGGTCAACGAGACGCGGTTCGTCGCGAGGCCGAGCACGAAGCCGGGATAGCCGTAGCGCGCGGCCGCCGTGAGGGTCGCGCCGATCGGCTTGATCGGCTGCCGGACGAGGCCGCCCGCCTGCAGGAGGTTGGCGTCGAGATCGATCAGGTGCTCGTCACGCCGTGCACGTGCGGTACGGCCGTCGATGATGCCGCCGGTGTATCCGCCGTACGTCACCGGTGCGCCGCCCGGATAGAACTGGATCTCGTCGATGAAGTCCGGATGGATCACGCTCGGCCCGGAGAGCAGGTGGTAGAGCAGCGGGACACGGGTCCCGTCGAGCAGAAATCCCGTGGAGCTCGGGCTCGCGCCGCGCACGATCGGGAATGGCAGCAACGAGATCGCCGATGCCACGCCCGGTAGCGCTTGGACCACGCGGAACGGATCACCGAACGTTCCGGGGATCTGTTTGATCTCCGGACCGCGGAGCGTGATGCGGGAGACCTCCTCGCGTCGCTGGTCGCCCATGACGACGATCTCGTACGGGTCGTATCGGTCGCGCTCGACGTAATAGGTGACGGCGAGCGCCTGCTTGTCGACCATCGTCTCCTGCTGGAGGAAGGGGTTGTGACCCGGTGCGGTCACCACGACCTTCGCCGCACCGGGTGGCACGGGGAGCTCGAACTTGCCGTGGGTGTCGGCATCGGTCTCGAACCGGCGGTCGCCGATCACCACGGTGACGGTGGCGCCCGGGACCGGCGCACGCGTGCCGAGCTGGACGAGCTTGCCCTTCAGGATCGCGGTCTTCGCGGGGCCGGTCTCGGTCACGGGCGGCGGTGGAGGCGGCGGTGGCACGAACGTGTGCGTGAACGTGATCTCCACCGGCACGGGCTTGCCCCCGAAGGTCGCGGGCTGGAACGTGAACGCGCGAGCGGCGGCAGCGACCGCCTCGTCGAATGGCGGCTGCGGTGGCGTGATCGGATCGATCTTGGTGACGGCGCCGGTCGGATCGACGAGCAGCTTCACCGTGACCACGATCGGCACGTCGTGCGCGGGCGCGGTCGCGGGATACGGCACGTCGGTCGAGCCGATCGCCTTCGGCGGCTCGAAGGCCGGCTGCGCATCCTCCGGTGGGACGCCGGCATCCGCGGGGGGAACGTCGGCACGTGCCGAGGACGCGACGGCGGCGACCAGCGAGAGCGCGAGGACAAGGCGGGTGATCAGCGCCATGTGATGCCCACGGTCAACGTGCCTCCGACGTGCGGCCACCACTGGTGGCGCTCGATCGCCTTGCCGGTATCGGGCTCGACGTGGCCACTGTCGTCGACACAACCCGTCCATTGACCGAGGGCTTCCGCCGCCACCGTGATCTCGGTCCGCGGGCCAAGCACGTATGCGTACTCGCCGCGGACGAGCGTGGCTGCGCCGACGCCGCTGCAGCTCCTGATCGGCGTGCTCGCGTCGGGGAACGTGTAGGAGCTCTGGATGTCGCCCGGCAGCGGCGTCGCATCCATGCGATTCGAATCCTCGACGATGCCGCCGAAGCCGAAGCCGATGGCGAGACTGAACGCCGGCGTGACGTGCCACGTGGGATCGAGCGTGCCGGCGAACCGCAGCCCGGCGAGCTGGTTGGTGCGCGAGGCGGCGGCGTACTCGAACGATGCGATCAACGACCACGTCTCGTCGAGACGCAGCCCGACGCGCAGCGTGGGGCCGAGCAGCCGACCGCTCGGCGCGCCGCGGAGGCCGTGAAACTCGCCATAGGTCAGGCCGAGTCCGAGACGGAAGCCGGGGTGCGTCCACGCCTGGCGATCTGCCTCGGTCGGCAGTGAGAGCTTCGGCGGGCCCTCTTCCTCGTCGGTGATCACCGGCTTGTCGCTGGACGGAGCCGGCGCGGTGACGGCCTCCGGCGGCGCGGCGGTGATCGTCGCCGCCGGAGCCGGGGGCGGAGCCGGGATCGGATCCGGCTCCGGACCTGGAACCGGCGCCGGCGGCGGAAAGATCGGTGGCGGCACGTCGGCGAACGCCGCGTGAGACACGAGCACGATGGCGAGCGCACGCCCGATCATGGCGTCGCCTGCGGGCACGGCCACCAGTCAGGCGGCGTCGCGCGATAGTCCCACTCGGGGTTGTCGCACGTCAGCTTGCCCTCATCGCAGCCGAGCAACGTGTAGTGCGTGATGCCCTTGCACGTCTCGTCGGGCCCGGTCGCGATCACGAGCTGGATCTGGCTATCCGGCGTGCCGGTATCGCCCGAGAGAGAAGGGATGCCTGCACACGCGAACGGACGGGTCGTGAGATCCGGCGACATCTCCGGCGGTTCTCGATAGCGCACGCTGCTATCGAGGCGGCGCTGCTCGCATCCGACCTCGCGCACCTGAGCGGTAGGGCGCAGGGGAATCTTGACGGTCGTGTCGTCGGGCTTGTCCTCGTGGCACGTCGCCGGATCCTGCGAAGGGAGCATGTTGTTCTGCGTTGCCATCACCGCATCGAGGATCGAGAAGCCACCGGCGGAGAGCAGCGAGAACGCGGGGAGCGGCGCGCCGCAGCCGTGGCGCGGGAAGTAGCCCGTCTCGATGAATGCACCCTCGCGATACCCGAGTCGCGTGTCGGGCTCCGTCATGGCGACGAAGCTCGCTCCGTAGACGATGTCATTCGTGGGCATGTCCTCCTCCCCGTCGAAGCCGCGCGTCGGTTGGCGGCGCGCGCGCGCGAGCTCGAGGGTGCCGCTGTGATCCCGGTCGTCGAAGATGACGAGGCTCGCGTACGCGACGCGTGCGGTGACGCTCCCGAATAGCAGATCCGCGGCGGGAAGCTCGTAGAGCGAGATGTCGGCGGGCGTGTTCGGCGATAGCGGCACGCCGCTCGTCACCTGGACCGGCGTGAACGACAGCGGATTGCGACAACCGGCGAGCACCGTCGTCGCGAGCTCGGGAGACTCCGGGGGCACGAAGCACAGCGCTTCGGGCAACCACTGGGTGCCCCACACGACGGCGACCTGGAGATCCTCGTTCACCGCGTTGGGAACGCGCACGGCCTCGAAGTCTCCGGTCGCCTCCACGTGGATCGTGACCAGGGGCGTGACGTCTCCGGAGAATCCGACGAGGTTGTCGCAGCCGGCGAGGCTCGCGACCAGGGCGGCGAGGACGGTGGTGCGGATCAAGGCTGCCATGCGACCCCCAGCTGTGCGGTCCAGCTCGTGTGGAGCGAGCCGTCGATCACGGCGAGCGACGGACCTCCGCTCACGGTGAGTAGCCACGGCCCGATCAGGTGAAGGCCCACCACGGCCTCGAGGTCGCCCGCGGGAACGAGCGCGAACGCCGAGGTCTCGAGCTCCGAGCCGGTCTTCCCGGCGCGTGCACCCTGGTTGCGGAGGCGAGTCTCGTGCACGAGCGTGCCGCCCAGACCGAGGCGAATGCCGAACGAGCCGCGTCCTACATCCTGCTGCGCGGAGCCGGTGAGGCGCATGCGAACGTCGGAGTTCGTGACGGTCCACACCCGGGTCGACTCGGTCGCCGTGACCCACGCTGCTCGCGCGCCCCAGCGGAACGGACAGGTGCCGAACGTGATCCCCGCTCCGGCCCCCTTCGACATGCCGGTCGGCAGCGCTGTCGGAAATCCGAGCACCAGGCCGCCATCGAGCAGGTACGGGCCGCCGGAACGGTATTCGAAGGAATCCGACGCCAGGGTCGGGCCCTCGGCAGCCGCGATACGCGCGGCGAGGAGGCTGGTCAGAACCAGCAAACAGCGAGCCATGAGTCTGAAGGTGTGTGCCCGCCGCTCGCGGTTTTCTTCGCTGTTCCTGTGCACGATTGTGGTGAAGGATTCAGCCTCCGTCGGCACCCCCTCCAGGAACACGTGTCCCACCGGCTCCTCCGCCTCATCGCGCTCGCCCTGACCGTTCCCGCGCGCGCCCGTGCCGAGACGTGTCGGCCCGCGGTGGAGCTCGCCGGAGAGCCACTGGTGGTCGCGGACGTGTTCGAGATCCTCGGAGCACGTGCCGTGTCGTTCGTGGTCGAACAGTGCGGCGCGATCAGAGCCCATGTCGAGCGCCGTGGCAACGAGATCGCAATCTCGATCGCGGACCGCGATGGGGTGCCGATCGAACGCGTGGTCAGTGACGCGCGATCGGCTGCTACGGTCATCGAGTCGTTCGTGCGCATGGATGTCGGCGATCCACTGCTCGCGAGCCGCGCGTTGCCCCCGGAGTCCGCGCCGAGCCTCGGCATGCGGAGTGATCACGGTGAGGCGGTGACCGTACCGTCGAGGCCGGTCGCGCGCGGCGTGCAACTGTTCAGCGCGTTCGAGACCTCGTATGCGAGTGATCGAACGAGCTGGGTCGGTGCGCACATCGGCGTCTGCGTGATGTTCGGGCCGGTGTGCGGTGCGGCGCGGCTGCGCTTCGCGAGCGTGGCCAACGGGCCGGGCGTGTGGAAGGAGCAGATGGAACGCCGGAGCACGGAGCTGCTCGTCGGCATCGATATTCCGCTCGCGATCGGACCGCTGACGATCTCGCCAGGCTTCGCCGCGGGGCTGGGTCAGATGCACACGCGCGGCGCCACCCACGAGATGCGTGCCGAGACCGGCGGGGTGCGCGCCGACGTGCACGTCGCCCTCTCGATCCCGATCTGGCGGCGCCTCGCCGTCGACGTGTTCACCGCTGCGGACCTGACGCAGGAGACCCGCGTCGAGTGGGACGACACCATGGAGCCGCTGCCCGACGAGCCGAGATTGCTCGTACGGTTCGGGGTTGGCCTCCGCTACGGAGGGCTGTAGTGGCGGCGAAGCTCGTACCTCTGCGCCGGATCAGCGGCGAGACCGCGCAGCTCTCCGACGAGGCGTTGCTCGCCGCGTGCGGGACGGGCGATACGCAGGCGCTCGGCGCGCTGTTCGATCGGTTCCACGAGGTGGTGTATCGGTTCGCCGGCCGACTCGCGACCACCGACGAGCTCGCGCGGGATGACCTCGTACAGGCGACGTTTCTCGAGCTGCGGCGCGCGGCGGGCTCGTTCCGCGGCACGTCCTCGGTGCGCACGTGGATCTTCGGCGTGGCCGCCAATGTGGCGCGACACTCGCTGCGCAGCGAGCGGCGGCGGCGCGCGCGGCAGGCGAAGTACGTCGAGCACATGACGGCGGCACCGATGCAGGTCGACGAGCAGGTCGAGCAGCGCAAGCTCCTCGCGCGCCTCGAGGAGGCGCTGGAGGATCTGCCGCGCGATCTGCAGGTCGCGTTCATCCTGTGCGACCTCGAGCGACTGCCTTCGGCAGAGGTCGCGCGCGTGCTCGAGATTCCCGAGGGAACCCTGTGGCGGCGCTTGCACACCGCGCGGAAGCAGATGCGCGAAGCGATCGAGAGGACGTCGCGATGACGGCCTGCCCGAACGAGCTCGAGCTCGCGCGCGCCGTGACCGACGGTGCGAGCACCGAGCTGACCGCGCACCTCGCGACCTGCGCCGCGTGCACGGCGACGTGGACCGAGACCGCGCGCGTGATCGATCTGGCGCGCGGGTTACGCGTGACGATGCCGAGCGCCGAGCGCCGCGAGGAGCTGCGCACGCACATCCTGGCCGCCGCCGAGCTGGTGCCGACGGCCGTCGCGTCGCCGCGCCGATCGCCAAGCGCCTGGTGGATCGCGGGTGGTGCGCTGCTCGCCGCGGCCGCGGCCGTGGTGATCGTGGTGGGCGCACCGGCGAAGGTCCACGCGCACGGGACGATCAGCGGTCACGCCGGTGCGCGGTTCGCGACCACCACGGAGGCGCCCGACGAGATGGTGATGCTCCACGACGGCGTGATCGACGTCGAGGTCTCGCCGCTCCACCCGGGTGAACGATTCCGCGTGATCACCGCGGACACCGAGATCGAGGTGCGCGGCACCGCGTTCGAGGTCACGGCGGTGCTCGGGCACGTCACGAACGTCACCGTCCGGCACGGTCGCGTCGAGGTTCGTCCCCATGGCGCCGCGACGGTGATGCTCGGCGCGGGCGAGGCGTGGACCTCACCGCTGCGAACGGCGCAGGTCGTTCCGGTTGACGTCGTGCCGGCACCCCTCGAGGAGGTGGCGGATGTCTCGTCGGGGGGCGGTGCCGTGTCGCCATCGGTCGTCGCATCGCCGGATCGCGCGCCGGCGCGCCGGGCGGTCGTGCGCCGAGGCCCCGAGCGCGGCCTCGCTCCGCCCGCGCAGCTCGCCGCCAGCGCGGCCCCGGCGCCGAGCGTGCAGCCGCGGCCGGCGCACGCGATCGCCTACGACGAGGCGTGGGACGCGATGCGCGCGGGCAACTTCGAGCGCGCGGCGGCCGTGTTCGCCCGCGTCGCGATCCTCGATCCCGATGGCGCGCTCGCCGAGGACGCGAGCTACTGGTATCCAGTCGCGCTCGCGCGCGCGAAGCGCTCCGAGGCGATGTCCGCGTTCCGCGAGTTCCTCGATCGCTACCCGCGCTCTGCGCACGCGCACGAGGCGAGCGCGATGCTGGGCTGGCTGCTCGTCGACGCGAAGCAGACCGTCGAGGCCGAGGCCCGGTTCCGCGCCGCGCTCGACGATCCGAGCGCACAGGTCTCGGGCAGCGCGCGCGCCGGGCTCGCCGCGCTCGGCGTCAGCCGCCGCACGCCGTGAGCAGCGCACTGACGATGCCACCGGGCGCGCTCGTCGCGAAGTAGGCGACGTCCGCGACGATCACGAGCTTGCCGCGCGCGCGGCTGATGCTGACGTTCAACAGATTCGGCTCGGCGGCGAGCAGCGAGCTCTGCCGCATCGGCGCGGCGTCGACAAGATCGATGAGGACGACGTCGCACTCGCGGCCCTGGAAGCGATGGATGGTGCTGCACTCGACGACGTCGCTGATCTTGCGCACCGCGAGCAGCCGGCGGATCTCCGCCGCGTGTGCGGCATACGGCGTGATCACGGCGATCGAGGTGGCACCGCCGCGCACGGCCTCGAGCGCGAGGTCCGCCGTGATCTCCGCGGACGCGGGGTTGATCCGCGACGAGCCCTTCGCGGAGCGCTCGCACGTGGTGTGCCCCGCGGTGTCGACCACGACGACCGGCCGGCCGGGGAACGGGGCCCGCTCCGCGATCGCAGCGGTCGCCGCCGGATCGGCGGCGTGGGCGAGTCGCCCGGCGTAGAACAGCGCGCTGACCAGCGCGCCGATCGCGGGGTGCATGCGGTACTGGATGCCGAGCATCGCGACCACCTCGGAGCGCTCGGGCTCCGGCACGGTGACGTCGAAAATGTTGCGGCCGATCGCGCGGCGCACGAGCTCGTCGTCAGACTGCACGATCGGAGGAAGCTGCCTCGGGTCGCCGACCACGATCACGCGCTGCCGGCACAGACACGCGGCGTAGAACAGCGGCGGCAGCGTGGCCATGCCGGCCTCCTCGGCGATCAGCACATCGAACCGCTGGTCGGTCATCAGCGGCGACAGATACGCGTTCGTCAGCGTGCAGATCACGACGCGCGCCTCGCGCACGATCCGGCCCTCGAGATCTCGATCGGCCGCGGCGTGCGCCGCGATCCGCTCCTTCGCGAGCACGCGCACCCGATCCAGGCGAGCGGCCCGCAACGCGAGTAGCTTCACCTGCTCGCGCGCGGGCAGGGCCGCGATGACGTTCGCGAGGCCCGGCGAGAACACGCGCGAGAGCGCCGGAGCGCGCAGCGCCGAGGGTCCCGAGGCGAACAGCGATTGCTGCGCCGCTGTCACGACGGTCAGCTCCTCGGCGAGCGCGCGCGCGGTGCTCGCCGCCAGCGCGACCTCGCCCACGCGCTTGCGCAGGCGATCGACCGCCGCGCGATAGCGGCCGTGCCGGCGATCCACGATCTCGCCGAGCTGGGTGCCGAACGTCTCCGTCTCGCTCGTGCCGAGGCGGATGATCGTGCCGGGCTGAAACCACGCGCGCGTGGCGAGCTTCGCGATCACCTGATCGATCGCGGCGTTCGTGGTGGAGGCGAGGAGGATCCGCTTGCCCTGCGTCACCAGCTCCTCGACCACGTTCGCGAGCGTCATCGTCTTGCCCGTGCCGGGAGGGCCCCACACGAACGCGAGATCGCTATCGCTGCACAGCTGGACCGCCGCGCGCTGGCTCGGATCGAGCGCGGCGTGGTCGCAGACGAGGGGCGTCGGGGTTCGGGAGGGTGGCGACTTGCCGAACAGCATCAGCGCGCGGTCGATGCTGTGCTCCGCGCCGATGCCATCGAGCGCCTCGACCAGCCGCTCGTAGAGAAACCACGGTGCGAGCACGAGCGCGATCGGTGACGCCGTGGGATCCACCGGCTGCATGGCGGCGAGGGTGAGCTGCTTGTCGTCGATCCGCTCGATCGTCACGCGGTGGTCGCCGCGCGCCGTACGCAGGGTGCCGGTGGCGCCGAGCGTGACCCGGTCGGTCGGCGCCGTGGTCTCGAACCGGTAGCGCAGGCCGCCGAGCTCCTCGCCGCGCGACAGGGCGACCTCGAACGTGGCCGACGATGCCTGCATCGCCGCGACCTCGCCCTCGATGCCCCGCTTGAACGCGGCAACGAACCGGGCGTGCAGCTCCGACATGGAAAATCTCGCCGAGGGTAGATCGGATCGCTGCGGCGCGCCTGCGCAGTTCCGTAGAATGCCGCCGGTCAGGCGACCGTTCGCGGAGTTCGTACGCGAGGCGCCAGGAGGCTGGCCAGGCCCGGGATCACGACGAGGGTGACCAGCGTGGCGAGCACGAGACCACCGATCACGGTGATCGCGAGCGGGCGCTGGAGCTCGGCGCCCGCGCCGATGCCGATCGCGAGCGGCGCGAGGCCGGCGAGCGTGGCGATCGTGGTCATCAGGATCGGGCGGATGCGGCGGCGCGCGGCGGCGATGATCGCGGCCTCGAGCGCGGCGCCGGCGGCCTGCTCGTGCTGGACCTGCTCGAGAAGCAGGATGCCGTTCTTGACCACGAGCCCGACCAGCAGCACGAGCCCGGTCATCGACGAGATGTCGAGCGGGGTGTGCGTGATCGCGAGCGCGAGCAGGCCGCCCGCGGTGGAGAGCGGTGCGCCGACCAGGACCACGATCGCGAATCGTAGCGAGCGGAGCTGGACGAGCAGCACGAGCAGCACCAGGGCGAGCGCGGCGAGCGCCACGAACACGAGCTCGGATCGCGCGGCCGCGCTCGAGGCCGCCTGGCCACCGATCTCGACCTGCGCGCCCTTCGGCGGTGGGACTTCGCGAAGAGTCTCGCGCACCGCGGCCTCGGCGGCGCCGAGGTCTCCGCCCGGTGTGCTCGCGGTCATCACGAGCGCCGAACGCAGGCCATCGCGGTGGAGCACGCTCGGTGCGAGCGGACGATCGAACGTCACCACCTGATCGAGCGAGAGCGAGCGCGGTCCGTACGCGATCGGCGAGCGGGCGAGGGCGGGCTGCGAGTAGCGGATCGCGTCGGGGTAGCGCAGTCGCACACCGACCACCCGGGCGGGCAACAGGATCTCGGCGACCGTGCGGCCCTCGGCGGCGATCCCGAGGTCACCGCCCACGGTGGCGGCATCGAGACCGAGGCGCGCGAGCTGGATCGGCTCGATGCGCGCGCGCAGGATCGGGATCGAGCCCTCGCGACCGTCGAAGAAATCGACCAGCTCGTCGCGCTTCTCGAGCTTCTCTCCGACCTGTTCCGCCCACGCTTCGAGCGCGGCTGGATCGTCCCCGAGCACGCGGATCTCGATCGGCTCCGGGTTGCCGGCGAGGTCGGCGAGGACGTCCTGCAGCACCTGGACGTACTCGAACCGCGCCTCGGGGACCTCCCCCTCGAGCGCGCCTCGCACCTGATCGATGACGTCCTCCACGCTACCGCGCTCCCCGCGCGGAACCAGCCGGACCATGATGTCGCCCTCGTTCTGCAGCGTCGCGACGGCGGGGCCGAGCTCGGTGCCCGTGCGCCGGGTGAACGTGACGACCTCCGGAATGGCGTGGAGCGCGGCGTCGATCCGCGTGCCGATCGCATCGGTCTCCTCCAGCGACGTGCCGGGCGGCATCTTGAAGTCGATCACGAACGCGCCCTCGTCGAGCGCGGGCAGGAAGCCGGTGGCGAGGCCGCGCTGCGCCGCATACCCCACGGCGAGCAGAAGGGCGATCACGGCGAGCGAGATCAGGCGGTGCCGGATCAACCAGGTGATCATCGCGCCCGTGCGATCCTTGCCGGCCGCGCGCGGTTTCGGCGTGCCGAGCCAGCGCGCGAGGATCGGGATCATCGCGAACGCCGTCAGCATCGACAGCGCGACCGCGATCACCAGCGTGACCGCGAACGCGCCGAGGAACTTGCCGGTCATGCCGGAGAGGGTGGCGAGCGGCGCGAACACCACGATCGTGGTCAGCGTGGTGCCCACCACGGCGGCGAACATGTCGGTGAAGCCGCGCTCGATCGCCTGGTCCCGCGGCAGGCCCTCCTCGATGCGCGCCACGATGCCATCGGTCACCACGATCGCGTCGTCGACGACGAGGCCGATCGCGATCGCGAGACCGCCGAGCGACATCAGATTGAGCGTGATGCCGAACCAGCGCATCACCGCGAACGTGCCGAGGAGCGTGATCGGCACGGGCAGGGCAGCGATCAGGCCGGCGCGCAGATCGCGCAACGCGAACGCGATCACGATCAGCGACAGCGCGATCCCGATCAGGATCGCATCGCGCACGCTGGCGAGCGATTCGTCGACGAGCTGGGCCTGGTCGTAGACCGGCGAGAGCAGCACGTCGGGCGGCAGTGCGTGCGAGCTGCGCAGCGCCGCGGCCTGGGCTTCGATCGCGGCCACGACGTCGGGCGTGCTCGCGCCGGGGAGCCGGGCGACCGAGATCGCGACCGCCTCGCCGCTGGGTCCGCGCACGAGGACATCCGGATCCTGGGCGCCTTCGACGATCTGGGCCACCGTGCCGAGTGCGATCGGGCCGGTCGGGCCGTTCGCGATCGGGAGCCTACGCAGCGCATCGAGATCAGGAGCCTGCGCATCGAGGACGATCGGCAGGGACTGGTGCTGGTCGAACACGTGGCCCGCGGCGATCCGCTGATCCGCCTGCTCGAGCGTTGCGGCGAGCTGCGACGGGGTGATGTGGAGCGCGGCGAGCTGTACGGGATCGATCAGGATCTCGACCTCGCGCACGCGGCCACCCTGCAGCTCGATGCCGCCGACACCGGGGACGCGGACGAAGGCGGGCCGTACGATGCGCTCGGCGATATCGCGCAGCCGCCGCGGATCCACGTCGTGTCCGGCGAGCTCGAACGTGATCACGGGGACGGCGGTCGGAAGCACGCGCTCGACGAGGGTCGTCGTTCCGCGCGGCAGCTCCACGTGATCGATCGCCGCGCGGCACGCGTACTGCGCCTCGAGCGGATCTGCGTCGTCGGTGAGCTGGAGCGAGAGCTCGGAGGCACCGCGGATGGTCTTCGCGCGGATGTGGCGAACCCCGGGCACCACCGCGAGCGCCTCCTCGAGTGGGCGCGTCACCTGGGCCTCCACGAGGTCGGGCGAGAGCTGCCCGATATGCGCGACCACCATCACGCGCGGGAACGACATCTCCGGGTAGATGCCGCTCGGCAAGAGCGCGATCGCGCGGGCGCCGGCGATCGAGAGCCCGAGCATGGCGAGCCAGATCACCGCCGCGTTCGCGCGCAGCCAGCGGACGATCACGGTGCCTTTCGGGCCGCTGTCTTGCTGGTCAGATGCTGCCCGTCCTCGAGGCCGAGGACGTGATCGATCACCACCTGGTCACCGGCGACCAGGCCGCTCGTGATCTCCACGCCCGTCGCCGCGCGCTGGCCCACGGTGACCACCACCGCCTTCGCGACGTCGCCCTTGCACGTCACCACCTCGTCGGTCCCGAGCTGCGAGCGGCGCAGCGCCTCGGGCGGCACGATCAGCCCGGGATGGGTGGACACCACGATCCGGGCCGAGGCGGCGCTGCCGACGGGAATCGCCGTGCCGGGTGCGAGCTGCACGCGGACCGTGCCGAGCAGCGTGGTGGGATCCACGGCCGGTGCCACGCGCGCCACGGTGGCGGCGACGGGGGCGGGGATCCCGATCACGGTCACGGTGGCGGCGAGTCCATCCTTCAGCTTGACCAGCGCCCCCGGCGAGACCTGCGCGCGGACCTCGAGCACGGTGACATCCGCGATCTCCACGACGGGGTTCGCGGTGGTGCCATCCACGCTCTCGCCGGCGCGCTTCCACACGTGCAGCACGATGCCCGCGTGTGGTGCGCGGAGGTCGCGGCGCGCGTTCTGCCGAGCGGCCAACCCCGAGCGCGCGTTCGCGACCGCCAGATCCGCGGTCGCGGCCGCGGCCTTCGCCCTCGCGTCGTCGAGATCGCGCTTCGCGCCGATCCCGGTCTCGACCAGCCGCTGCTGGCGCGCGAGCTCGAGGCGCGCGGCCTCGTTCGCCGCCTGCGCCGACGTGACCTGCGCTCTCGCCTCGAGGCTACCGGCCGGCAACGCCGGATCCTCGATGGTCGCGAGCAGCTGACCCGCCGCGACGTGGTCACCCTCCTCGACGGTGACCTGCGCGAGCCGGCCCGCGACCGGCGAGCTGATCACCGCATCGAGCTTCGGCGGCGCCGCGATCACGCCGTCGACCTCCACGATCTCGTCGACCGGGGTCTGCGCGACCGCCGCGCAGGTCACGGCCGCCGGCGGAAGCGCCTCGGACTCCTCGGGATCGGTCGGTGCGCTCTTGCACGCGACCAGGACGAGCATCGCAAGGCTAGCGCGCACCGGGCTCACCTCCCGCCGCGAGCTCGAGCTCGATCCACGCGGTCGCGGCGGCGATCTTCGCGTCCGCGATCTCCGTCCGCACCGCGGCGCGGTCTCGCTCGGCCTGCAGCGCGCTCGCGAGATCGCGCGCGCCTTCGCGGTACGCCTGCGCCGCGAGCGTGGTCGCCCGATCCTGCACGGGCAGCACGTCGCGCTCGAGCACGGTCCTCCGCTCGGTGGCGGACTGCCAGCGCCGGAATGCGGCGACCAGATCACCCGCGAGCTGCGCATCGCCGGCGGCGAGCCGCGCGCGCTCGGCCGTGGTCTGCGCCTCCGCCGCGCGCACGTGATCGCCGGCGTGCGAGAACAGCGGCACATCGAGGGCGAGCGCCACCATCACGTCGGTGCCGGGCTGCGTGGGATCGAACCACGAGCCCTGTACCTCGACGGCGAGCCCGGGACGGCGCAGCACGCGCGCCGCGCCGCTGGCCGCCTCCGCTTCCGCGATCCGCGAGAGCGCGATCACGCGATCCGGATGCGCTGCGAGCGAGGCGCGCAGGTCCGCGAGCGCGGCGGTGCCTCCCGGCAGCGGACCGGCGGAGCGCAACGACCGCATCGGATCGCCGCCGAGGAGACCGGCGAGCTGCGCCGCGGCCGCATCCTCCTCGTGGCCGGCGGTCGCGACCGCGAGATCGGCCCGGATCCGCGCGGCGTGCGCGGCGGTGACATCGACATCGGCACCGGCGCCCGCGTCGAGCCGACCCTTCGCGATCATCTCCAGCTCCGCCGCCTGCTGCGCCGCGATGATCAGCGCGGCCTCGTCCGCATCGGCCCTCGCGAGCGCGAGCCACGCGAGGACGATCTGATGCCGGAGCTCGCGCTGCGCCGCGGCGCCCTCCGCGCGCACCGTGGTCGCGCGCGCGGATGCCTCGCGCCGCGCCGCGCCGATGGTGCCGAGGATCGGCAGCGGGATGGCCACGCCGGCGACCAGGCGCGCGGTCAGCCGGTTGCTCTCGACGCGGACCGTGGGCGACGGCCAGGCCCCGGCCGCGGCGATCCGCGCCTCCGCACTCGCGGTCTCCGCCGCGGCGATCGGCATCGCCGGGGCGCGGGTCCCGGCCGCGAGCGCCTGGGCAAGCGTGATGTCCTCCGCCTGCGCTGCCGTGGCGAGCCATGCGACGAGGAGGAGAGGTTTGCCGATCACAGGGTCACCACAGCGACGAAGCTTCCCTGGTCTACCCGCGCGGTGATCGTACCGCCCAGCGATCTCACGAGCTTCTTGCACAGGGCGAGGCCGAGACCGGCGTGCATGCCGCCGCTGCGCGCCGTGTCGCCCCGCCAGAACCGATCGAACACGTGCTCGATGTCGGCGGGCGTCAGCGCACAGCCCGTGTTCGAGACCGTGAGCGTTCCGAGGCCGAGCTCGATGCGGATCGTCCCGCCGCTGTCGACGTAGCTGACCGCGTTGTCGAGCAGGTTGTGGACCACGAGCTGCAGCCGGTCGCGATCGGTGGTGGCGGTGACCGCAGGGAGCGCGGTGACCAACGTGACGTTGCGCTCCACGGCGCGCACCGCGATGGTGGCAACCGACTCGCGCACCAGCTCGTCGAGATCGACCGAGACGGTGGCGACCGGCTCGGCGTTACCCGCATCGAATCGCGCGATCGACAGCATGGTCTCGACGAGCCGCTCGGTCTGTCGCGTGATCGCGAGGCAGTCGGCGAGGGCGGCGCGGTACTTCTCGGGCGGGCGATCGTCCTTCGACAGCGCGACCTCGAGCGTCGCGCGCAGGCCGGCGATCGGCGTGCGCAGCTCGTGCGCGATCTCGGCGGTTTGCTCGCGCTCGCGGTCGAATGCGGTCGCGAGTCGTCGCAGCAGCTCGTCGAGTCGCTCGATCACGGGGGTCAGCTCGCGGGGCGTGGTCGCCGCGGCGATGTTCACGGCGAGGTCGCCTTCCCGGAGGTCCGCGATCGCCGCGGCGAGCGAGCGCACCGGGGCCAGGCCGAATCGCACCACGCCCACGAGGATGGCGAGGCACAGCAACGTGCCGAACACGCCGACGCCGATCAGCACGCCGCCGAGCCGGGTCATCGCGCTGTCGACCTCCGCCCTCGGTCGCGCGAGCACCAGCGTAACGGTCGATGGGGACCGGTCCGAGTGCTCCTCGGGCTCGCGGCGCGCGGGGAAGCGCCGCGTGATCTGCCGTCCGTCGCCGCCATCCGGGAGCTCGACGTCGCGGACCGCGCGCTCGCCCGCGTCGCGCACGAGATCGTGCGGGCCGAGGCTGGCCGAGCGCAGCAGCACGCGCTCGCCAGCCCACACCTCGACGTAGGCGACATCACCGGGCGTCCCGGCGGGATCGAGCTCGACCTCGATGCTCTCGCCGTCCTGTTCGACCCGCGCTTCGAGGGCTCCGGCGCGCGCGGCGAGCGCCTCGTCGAACTGTGCGTACAGCGAGGATCGCGCGAGGATCAGTACGAGCACCCCGGCGATCGCGAACGCGAGGGCCACGCCGAGCGCCGTGCCGGCGAGCAGCCGCGCGCGGATCGATCTCACTCCTCGACCTCCGCGAGAACGTATCCCTGGCCGCGGCGGGTGTGAATGAGCTGCGGAGGTCCGAGCTTCCTCCGCAGGTAGCCGATGTAGACATCGACCACGTTCGACTGCGCCTCCGAGTGGAAGTCGTAGACGTGCTCCCAGATCTCCGTGCGGGTGACGAGCTCGCCGGCGCGCAGCGCGAGGTACTCGAGGAGCGCGTACTCCTTGGCCGAGAGCGCGATCGCGATCGTTCCGCGCCGGACCGCGCGTCGCGTCGTATCGACCTCGAGGTCGGCGACCCGGATCCTCGGATCGCGCGCATCGTAGCGGCGGCGAATCAGCGCTCGCACGCGCGCGATCAGCTCGGCGAACGCGAACGGCTTGACCAGGTAGTCATCGGCGCCCTGGTCGAGCCCTTTGACACGATCGGCGATGGTGTCCTTGGCGGTGAGGAGCAGCACCGGCACCTTGGATCCGCCCGCGCGCAGGCGGCGAACCACCTCGAGACCATCGAGCTTCGGCAGCATGATGTCGAGCACCATGACGTCGTACGGGTTCTGCTCGGCGTGCCACAGTCCGTCCTCGCCGTTCGCCGCGACGTCGACCGCGAAGCCGGCCTCGATCAAGCCATCGCAGACGGCGTTGCGCAGGGGGACATAGTCTTCGACGACCAGAGCGCGCATCGATCCACTGGAGCATGGCCCAACACGCGTGAGAGGCATATGAGAGCCGGCGTTCATCGCCCTCTCATCTCGCCCCGACTAGCGTGCGCGGATGACGATCAGAGCTGGGCTTGGATTCGTGTTGCTCGCCTCATGCGGCGGCTCGCCGAAGTCCCCCGCCCCCCCCGCCACCGCCTGCCCGCCGAACATCGCTGCCGCCGTCGCGACGGCGTACCCCGACGCGCCCCAGAAGGGCTGCAAGGCCGAACACGAGGACGGCAAGGACATCTACGAGGTCGTGGTGATCCGCACGGGCGGTAGCGAGGCCGAGGTCGAGCTGTCGCCGGATGGAACGATCCTGCAGACCGAGGAGGTGATCTCGGTCGTTGCGCTCCCGGGCACCGTGGCCACGGCGTTCGCGACGAGGTACCCCGGTCAGCGTCCGACGCGCGTCGAGAAGATCGGGATCCCGAACCAGCCGCCGAGGTACGAGATCGCGTTCGGGACCAAGGAGGCCACGTTCTCCGAGGCCGGCGAGCTGATCGAGGAGGAATGAGGTAGTCGCGTGAGTCAGTAGGGCGCGAACGTCGCCTTCGACGTGCGCTTCGCGTTGAGGCGCGCGATCTCGTCCACGCCGTAGGCCTCGGCCGAGCTCTGCGGCAGGCGCGCGCGGATCCAGCCGATCACCAGGTTGCGCGCCTGGATGCCGGCGGCGATCATCTCCGCGCTGCCGGTCTCCTCGATCTCGTCCCACAGCTCGAACAGCGCCTGCCGCCGCGCCGCCGGATCGAGGATGCGGCGCCAGACCTGTTCGAGGTTGCCGCGCATGATCTCGGACGCCTTCGCGAGCTGCTCGCGGCGATGCTTCACGCCGATCTGCACCCGCTCGTCGCGCGTCGAGTCGAGGAACGCGAGCTTCTTGCTCGCGTACGGATCGTTGCCGTGGCCGCGCATGAACGCGTCGGAGATGTCGAAGCCGCCGGAGAGGATGGGGATGCCCGCGACATCGCCGTGGTCGGGCTTCTTGTCCTGCCCGGTGGCGTCGTCACCCGGGAGGATCGGTGCCTTCTCGATGTGATCCGGCGGCAGCGTGCCGACCGGCTTGTTCGGATCCAGGTACCAGTCGGCGATCATCTTGCCGACGTCCTTCCCCGACGGCAGCCCGAAGTGGATGTTGAAGTTCTTCTTGTCCTTGAGCTTGACGGTGCCGTCCTTGCCGATCTTTGCGACGAACGGTCCCTGATCGGAGCGATGCGTGCCGTTGCCGCTGTCGTGGAGCTGACCCGTGGTGGGATCGGGCGGGGGCGGCGCTTCCGGTGCCATGTCGGGATCCCATTCGAATTTCGGCAGGGCGACCTTCGGGGCCCCGGGGCGCCGCATGTCCATGTACGGGTTGCGCACCGCGGGACCGGTGGCGACCGCGACCTCCGTGCTCGGCGGCCCGGCGGTGATCGCCTCGCCGGGCGCGACCTTCGCGCGATCGCGCCCGCGTGGCGGCGTGGCGCTCGGTGCCGGGAGCTCCGGGACGGCCGCCGTCGTCGCCTCGTCGAGGAACGCCACGTCCACGGGAGCGACCTCGACCACCGGCGGGAGCGCCGGCGAAACGTCGATGATCTCGACGCTCGTCGCCGGGGAGGCATCGGTCGGGAAGCGCCTGTCCCCGGTGTAGGTGCTCATCCACGCGATCGCGGCCGCGTGCACGGCAACGGAGATCGCGAGCACGGAGGGCAGCTTCCGCACGAGGATGAGACCAGTATCCCCCTGAAACCGTTGCCTGCATCGAGTTTCGGTCGACTCCGGCGACACCTCCCGCATCCTCGATGACACCTGCATTCATGGTCCTGTCCCTGTTCGCCCGGCTGTTCCGCAGTAGCCCGGATCTCGAGCTACGCGCCGCCAAGGCGGGAGACCGCGAAGCGATCGGGAGGTTCTACGACGCGCACGTCGATGGCCTGTTCGCGTTCGTGTTCTACCGCGTTGGTCGCGATCAATCGCTCGCCGAGGATGTCGTGCAAGAGACGTTCACCCGCGCGCTCTCGCGCACGAACGACTACGACGCGAGTCGTGGCTCGGTCGGCAGCTGGTTGACGATCCTGTCGCGCAACGTGATTCGTGATCACCTTCGCGATCACAAGCGCACGAATGACTTCCAGGCCGCGTGGGAGCGCATCGACGCCACGCTCGCGCAGACGTTCGCCGCCATGGCCGAGCGTCCGTTGCCGGGCGAGGTGCTCGAACGCGCGGAGACCCGCGACCTTGTGCACATGGCGGTCGCGAACCTGCCGGAGCAGTACCGCGTCGCCCTCACCCGCAAGTATGTCGATGGCGAGAGCCTCGAGACGCTCTCCGGCGAGCTCGGTCTCTCCGTCGATGCCACCAAGTCCCTTCTCGCCCGCGCCCGGCGCGCGTTTCGCGACACGTTCGCGACGCTGTCGGCCAACTTCTCGGAGGTTGCATCGTGAGCACCGATCACAAGGACGTTCTCGAGCAGAACGTCAGCACGCTCCTCGAATCCGGCGGTGAATCGCCGAAGCTGAACGACATCGCCAAGGCGCGGATCCGCGCGAAGCTCGTCAGCGCGCACGGCGCCGATGCGCCGATCGTCGCGAAGAAGCGCTCGCCGCTCGTCGCGGTGGGCCTCGGCCTCGCCGCCACGGCGGCGGCGGCGCTGATCGTCACGCGCGTGGTCGGCCACGATGGCGGTGGCGGCGGATCCGGAGCGAACGGCGCGACCGTGAACGAGACCAACCAGCTCGCGGATGGCTCGACGTGGATCTCCGTGCCGGGCGCGAAGGTCACCGTGATCGGAGACCGGCACGTGCGCGTCGAAGGCGCGGCGCTCCTCGACGTGGCCCCCGGCAAGGGGACGTTCGTCGTGGAGACGCAGCGGGGGCGCATCGAGGTGCTCGGCACCCGGTTCCTCGTCGATGCCGGACCTGATCGCACCACCACCGCCGTCGTGCGCGGCATGGTCAAGCTCGCCACGTCCGATGGCGACGTCACGCTCCACGCGGGCGAGCAGGGTGTGGCGGAGCCCGGTCGCCCGCCGACCCGCGGCCCGGCGCCCCGGCTCTCGCACCTCGTTTCGTGGGCCGCGCAGGCGCGCCACCGCGACGAGAAGGACATCCAGCCGATCCACCACGGCACGCTGTTCGCCCGCGATCCGGGTGTGCGCTCGCACCCGCCGTGGGGCGAGGAGTATCCGCTGCCGATCAAGAAGCTCGGCGTCGATATCGTCGTCGAGAATCAGGTCGCGCGTGTCGCGCTCGATCAGACGTTCCACAACGACGCGGACCAGACGCTCGAGGGCGTGTACCGGTTCGCGATCCCTCCGGATGCAGCGCTGCAGCGGCTCGCGATGTACGTCGATGGCAAGCTCACCGAGTCGGCGGTGGTCGAGCGCATGCGCGCCCGCCGGATCTACGAGGAGCTGGTCTATCGCCGCGTGGATCCCGCGCTGCTCGAGTGGGCGGGCACGGGGCGGCTCTCGCTGCGCGTGTACCCGCTGCCCGCGCGCCAGGATAAGCGGCTGATGCTCGCGTACACGCAGAGCCTGCCGAAGCTGTACTCCGACTGGACGCTCAGCGTTCCGCTGCCGGAGATCGATCAGCCGGTCGGCGAGGTCGCCTTCGATGTCACCATCAAGGGCTGCGCGAACTGCGAGGTCACCTCGACGAGCCACAAGGTCACCGTGCAGAGCAAGGGCGACGACGCGATCGTCACCTACCGCAACACGTCGGAGACCATCGGCGACTCGCTGGTGCTCCACGTTCGCGATGCGCGCCAGCAGACCTCGGTCGCGCGCAACGAGGCGAACGGCGAGTCGTACGTGATGGTCCGCACCCCGGCCGAGCTGCCGAAGAACGCGCAGACCTATCGCCCGCGCACGTGGGTCATCCTCGATGACGTCAGCGCATCGCGCGGCTCGCTCGAGCGCCGGGCGCAGGCCGATCTGATCGACGCGTTCATGCACGAGCTCGACGAGGAGGACAAGGTCTCCGTGATCGCGTTCGACGTCTCCGCGCGCCAGAAGCTCGCGCCGACGCGCGTGCTCGATGTCGACCGCCGCGCGCTGCGGAGGTCCCTCCAGGACGAGGGCGATGTCGGCGCGACCGACTTCGGCACCGCGCTCGATGCGGCGACCAAGGCGCTCTCGGGCGTGGCGCCCGAGGACGCGATGCTCGTGTACCTCGGCGATGGCGTGATCACGAGCGGCCCGAAGAACCTCGATGCGTTGCGGGCGCAGCTCGTGGGCAAGGCGACGTTCATCGGCGTGGGCGTGGGCGATGGCCCGGATACCCAGACGCTGGAGACGCTCGCGTCGGCCACCGGTGGCTACGCGACGACCATCGACCTCGCGGATGACGTGGCGTGGCGCGCGTTCGATCTGATCGCCGCGCTGCACACCACGCGGGTGACCGACCTCGCGGCGCGCCTCGTCGACGCGAGCGGTGCGCTCGTGCCCTCGGCGCTGTACCTCAAGAGCCCGCAGCTCGCCGATGGCGAGGAGCTCGAGCTGGTGGCGAAGCTCGCGGGCGGCAAGGCGCCGGCCGCGGTCGAGCTGACCGGCACGCTGAACGGCGCGCCGTGGACGCGCACGGTCGCGATTCCCACCTCCGGCTCGACCGGCGGTTACTTGCCGCGCACGTGGGCCCAGCGGCACATCGCCGCGCGCCTCCTCGCGAAGCACGAGACGATCGCGATGACGCCGTGCACGCCGGGTCCGTCGGCGAAGTGCCCGACCGAGGCCGAGGTGCGCGAGACGCGCGACGAGCAGATCCGCCAGGAGGTCGTGGGCCTCGGCAAGAAGTACTTCCTGCTCTCGCGCCACACGTCGCTGCTCGTCCTCGAGAACGATGCGATGTACGCGCAGTACGGCGTGACCAAGGGCGCCGGCGATACGTGGGCACCCTACGCGCTACCCGCGAAGATTCCGGTCGTCACGACGGCGGCGGTGATCAAGCCGAGCGACGTGGCGGCGGATGCGGAGCTGGTGCGCGCGCCGATCCAGGTGTTCTACAACTACGGCTACAACGGATACTTCGCCGGTGGCCTCGGCGGTGACCTCGACAACCTCGGGGGCGCGATCATGCCCGATGGGCAGATGGCCGCGCGACGTGGCGCCGGCGACTTCGGGATGATCGGTCACGGCGCGGGCACGGGCTCGGGGTACGGCGTCGGCGGAGCGCGTACGCGCAACTCGCTTGGCCTCGGCCCGACGGCCTCAGCCGACGCTGGCGGCGGCGCGATCACGGTGGCCGCGGCGACCCAGCCGGATGCTGAGATGGCGGCGGGGCCGCCGCTCGCAAAGGAAGCGAAGCGCGACAGCGATCGCTGGGACGCTGGGGAGCAGCGCTCGCTGCGCCAGCAGGTCACGACCGACGAGATTGCCGGTACGTTCGGCCAGGGGCGCGGCGGTGGCAACAAAGGGACGGGCTGGATGGGCGGCGAGATGGATGGCAAGGCGGCGTTCTGGTCGGGTCCGATCGTGGCGCAGCGCTTCTCGTATCCGAACGATCAGGCATTCGATGACGCTACGGCGTTCGTTCCTGCCTTGATCTCCGACGACAGCGACGCGTGGCGCACGCGACTCATCACGATGGGCGGTAGCGCGGCGCACCCGATCGACGACGCGGCGAAGGCGCTCCTGACCCGCGCGCGCAAGGCGATGCCCTCCGGCGTGTACCGCTGGAACGGCCTCGAGATCGCCGTCGACGACGCACACCGCATGGGCTGGCGCCACACGACCGACGCGGATCTCGCGGAGACCGCCTCGTTCGATGGCACCACGTGGACCCGCCGGTACGCCGAGCTCGGCCTCGACGTCACCCGCACGTTCACCGATGACGACATCGCTCTCGCGCTCGCCTACCTCCCGGTCTGGATCGCCGAGCCCGCGCACTACGCGCGCTGGTTCGAGGTCCACGCGAAGGGCAAGGAGATCACGCTGTCGCGCGCCGGGAAGGCCGTGTTCGTCCTCGGCTTCGACGACAAGGACCACCTGGTCTCGATCCACGACGGCGAGGGCGCCGAGCTGCTCCGCATCATGTGGGGCGACGTCGGTCCCGCGGCGGCGAAGATGATGGGCGACGATATCGAGGTCGGGTTCTCCGGTCAGGCGATCGGCGATGCACCGAGCTGGGCGCACGGCACGGCGAAGCCGGGTGTGCTCGTCGAGCTGCCCGCGCACCTGCCCGCGTACTGGCAGACCAAGCTGACCACCGAGCTCCCCGGCAGCCCCGGCTGGCGTCGCGCACAGCGCCAGTTGATGGCGAGCTTCGCGGCCGTCAACAATCGCGTCGGCCTGTTCGCCGCGTTCGAGGCGCTGCGTACGAACGGCGGCATCGAGGCCGGCGACCTCGCGCTCGCGAGTGGCGGCATCGCGACCGCCGCGACCGACGCGCAGTTCGCCCAGGCGCTCGCCGCCGCCGGTGATCCGCGCCCGGCGCTCGCGCGCTATCTGATCGCCGGTCGTGCGTACGGTAAGTCGCCGCGCCCCGAGCGGATCACCGCGGACACCACGTCGGGTCTGATCGGCGCGGTGTGGCAGCTCCGCCACATCACCGCGCTCTACGCGGCGAGCCAGAACAAGGCCGCCGTCGAGGAGCTCATCGGCATGGGCAGCCGCGCGCTGCAGCTCCGCATCATCGCGGCCGCCGCGTCCTCGAACCGCTACGACATGAAGCCCGAGGATATCGGTCGGCTCTGGGACT
>JBBRED010000026.1:0-42722 GCA_038203335.1 Haliangiales bacterium
CGTGGAGCGTGGCGGACGCTGTCGTCGGGATCGGGCGCCGGCGGTACGCATGCGACGCGGTTCGGGTCGTCCTTGACGGCGTCCCAGTCCTTGAACAGCTCGCGGATCCGCTCGTCGTCCTGGACGAAGCTCGCATCGACACCGTCGGCGAAGCCGCCGACCTCGAACTTGAGATCCGTCCCCTCGAATGACCCGCGGCCGGCTGCCGGGAACGCGAGGTTCATGCGCGGGACGGCGCTGCCGACCTCGGGCCGGGCCAGGATCGTCTCGACCGTCGACATGTCGAGTCGCTTGGAGGTGTCCTTGCCGAGCAGCGAGACGCGCGGCGCGACGACCTGGACCTCGTCGAGCGGGAAGATCTTCTCGAGGACTGTGCCGGCGCGCTGGGTCAGCGCGAGGAACAGCACGAAGGCACCGATGCCGATCACGATGCCGAACGCCGACAGAATGAAGTGGCGGGGGCTGCGCAGGGTGTTTGCGATCACCATGCGCACGAGGCTCTTCGCGGGCATCATGCGGGGCCGGCTCCTTCCGCGTGAACCTCGTCATCCGAGGTCTCGACGATGTTGCCATCGCGCATCGCGATCACGCGCTGCGCGACGCTCGACACGCGCCGCTCGTGCGTGACGATGACGAGCGTCACGCCGTCCTTGGCGTTGAGCTCGCGAAAGAAATCGATCACGCCCTTGCCGGTCTCGGAGTCGAGGTTGCCGGTGGGCTCGTCGCACAGCAGCAGCTTCGGCGAGCCGAACAGCGCGCGCGCGATCGCCACTCGCTGCTTCTGCCCGCCCGACAGCTCGCCCGGGCGGCGGTGCGCGAAGTCCGCGAGGCCGACCCGGCGCAGCGACTCGCGGCCGCGCTCCTCGATGTCGCGCTTCGGCTGCTTCGCGAACGAGGCCGGGATGATCACGTTACCGAGGACGTTCAGGTGGTCGAGCAGGTTGAACGCCTGGAACACGAAGCCGATCGACTGGTTGCGCAGCTTCGCGCGCTTCCCGTCGCCGGCCTTGAGGGTATCGATTCCGAGCACTTCGACCTCACCGGCATCGGGCATGTCGAGCCCGCCGATGATGTTGAGAAGCGTCGACTTGCCAGATCCAGACTGACCGACCAAGGCGACGAGCTCTCCGGCCTCGACGTCGAGGTTGACCCCGCGCAGGACCTGGGTCTTCGCAGAGCCGACACCGTAGCTCTTGGTCACGTCACGGACGCGGACGACCGGGGCTGCTGCCACCGGCGGACCCTACCACATCACCGGCGAATGCCAGTCGCGGTGACCACGAGCGACGTACCTTCGAGCGTCACCGCGATGTGGCCCTCGCGCCATCGCATCAGGTGCGCGACCACGTCCTCGGCGCTGCCGATGTCCGCGCTCCGCAGCAGCATCTGCCACGCCTCGGCCGACAAGGCCGGCGGTGCAATGTCGATCGCGGCGATGGGGCCCGTCACCACGGCACCAGTGCCGACGAGCTGCATGAGGAGGCCATCACCCACGCCGGCAAGCGCGAGGTGATCGGTGAGCACGTAGTCGAGGGTGGCAACGAATGGCACCGACAGGCGGTGGCCCTTGTGCGGTCCGTACGTGCGGCTGCGCTCGAGCGTGGACCGCAGCGGGACCTCGTCGAGCAGCGCGTCGAAGTAGCGCTCGTGCACGAGGTCGAGCGAGACCGCGCCCGTGCCGCTCCGGTCATCGGGATCGAGCGAGCGCAGCACGGCGCGGACGCTGCGCACGCCGTAGCGATCGAGCGCATCGAGCTTGGTGTTCGTCGTGGCGAGACATGGCTGGAGCCATGCGCGCACCGTCAACAGATCGACGTTCCACTGCGCAGCGAGCGGCGCCGTGCGTGCGAGGTCCGCGAAGCCGGCGGGCTCGGGCAACAGCGCGGCGGCGATGCTGCCCGCCGCCGGGCCGATGTCGATCGTCACCTTGCCCGCGGCCTGCTTGAGCCCGCCTTCGACGGCGATCCCGACGCGGCTCACGGGATCGAGGAGCTTCGCGCACGCCATCGCCTCGGGCACCTTGCCGACGATGCTCGCGATCACGTCGTGGGCGTCGACGAAGCCGATCAGCGCGGGCTTGGCCGCCGTCGCCGCCGCACTCGCCCACGTCCACGCCTTGGCCCAGCCCGGTCCCTCGGGGCGATGGCTGTTCGTGAACCACGAGGATCCGTCGTCGTGGGCGAACGGCAGCGTGAAGTGGACCCACAGCCAGTCGGCCGACACCGCCCAGCTCACCTTGACGTGTGCGCCGCCGGGGAGCTGCGCGCTGAACAGCTCGGTGCCCTCGACGATCACCGACTGCGTGACCAGGCCGCGCTCGCGCTGGCGGTCGAAGAACGCCTGCACCGACTCGGGCGCCGAGAGGTGCACGACGAACGTCGGCGCGACGTCCTCGGAGAACAGCACGATCCCGCCGTCGAGATCGATCCCCATCGCCGTCAGCGCATCGGGATTCAGGGGATCGACGGCGATCAGCCGGCCGAGCTCGCGCGAGACCTCCGCCGCATCGACGCCGCCCATCACTCCGAGCGTATCGATGACGTCGCGCACCGCGCGCTGCGCTTCCTTCACGCTCGGGGACGCGAGCACGTACGTCGGATTCGCCGGGACCCAGCGCGTCGCGGGAAACTCCTTCGCCACGGGAGGTGGGGCGGAGTGCGATGGCGGCTTGCTCCCGTGGCAGCCCACGGCGAGCGCCACGGACACGACCAATGCGAGCCTCGTCATGTTTTGAGATTCTTGCACGCAACCGGAGATGCCGCCGGCCGATACGGGAGCTACCCCATGCTGACCTTGATCGACCAAGTCGCTGTTATGCTCAGGAGCGCGCCATGAGCTCGATCGGTGGACCTTCTGGAATCGGCGGCCCCGGCGGAGCGGGCGGCCCGAGTGGACCTGACGGCCCCGATGGGCCCGATGGCCCGGACGACGTCGGTGGCCCGGATGCCGCCGAGGATGCGCAGCGCACGAGCGACATCGATGCGCTCGCGGCCGAGGTCGCCGCCGGCCGGCTGACGCCGCGCGAGGCGATCGATCAGCTGGTGGAGTCCACGGCTACACCCGACCTATCGGCCGCCGAGCGCGCCGAGCTGCGCGAGATGCTCGCGGACCTGGTGGCCAACGATCCGTACTTCAACGGCCTCGCCAACCGGATCTAGTAGATCACGTCGCCGATGTAGATCGTTCCGACCTTCGAGCCCTGCGGTCCCACGAACTGCACGGCCTTGGTCTCCTTGCGATCGATCTCGATCATCTGGAACGGCCGCGTCATCGGCCGGCCGTCGCCGTCGTGGAACGAGGCGATCACCATGATCTGGCCCTGGCGATCCGCGTCGTTGACCAGGTTCGCCTGGACGACGGTCTTGCCGTAATCGTCGAACGTGTGGAGCTCCGCGATCCGCGCCTTCGG
The DNA here is from genome assembly GCA_038203335.1 of Haliangiales bacterium. Classification (GTDB taxonomy): domain Bacteria; phylum Myxococcota_A; class Polyangia; order Haliangiales; family Haliangiaceae; genus JABFXX01. Next base: position 3,410 of record JBBRED010000026.1, read on the forward strand.
CGGCTCGGTCGGCACCAGCGCGCCGCGGATCACGATGCGCGCGGACGTCGACGCGGGACGCGGGAGGCGCTCGGTATCGACGAGCGCGAACGTCCGGCGCTCGCCGGCCGGGATCCACAGCGACTGCGGCTTCAGGTGGCCGAGGATCTCGCCGCCCGACGCGGTGAGATCTCCACCGAGCGTCACGTACGCGCCCTCGGTCGCCGAGTTCTCGGCATCGACGAGGACGAATGTCGCGGTCTCGGAGAACTTGCCGTCACCGACGACATCCGTGCGGAGTCGGGCATCGCTGGTCACCCGGATGGTGTCGAGATCCAGCTGGCGGGCCGGGTTGCTCTTGGAGCACGCGCCCAGGAGGGCAGCGGCGATCAGCAAGAGGGGTGCGCGCATTGCGCACAGTCTAGCGCAGGGAGGGACGAGGTGAGATCAGGCGACGGCGCGTCGGTGCTTGGTCGAGCCCTCGTGGAGCTTCAGCACGTCGCGAACTTTCGGGGGCAGCGCGATCTCGGTCGTGTCGAACGTCGCCAGAGCCGTCGCGAGGGTCGCAACGCGCTCCTCGGAGGTGGCGCGCTTGTCGATGATCACACGGTAGACGCCCTTCACGCGGCACAGTCCGCCGTTGACCACGCTGGTCTGGAGCGGTTCGTAGCTGACATTGATCCCGAGCTGGTCGGCCGCAGCCTCCAGCAGCTCGAGCAGTACTTCTGGCTTCATGACCTAGCCACAGTACCCATCTGGATCCACCGCGCAACCTTTCTGTCCGATTCCCGGACGGCCGAGATCGTCAGACGATCGGCAGGATCACGCGAAACGCGGCACCGCCCAGATCTGAGCGGTTGACGGTGATCTCCCCACCGTGCTGGTCGACGATATTTCGCACGATCGGGAGGCCGAGCCCGGTGCCCTTACCATCCGGCTTCGTCGTGAAAAATGGCTCGAAGATCTTCTGACGGTCGGCGTCGGGCACGCCCGGGCCAGAGTCGGCCACCTCGACCAACACCGACGCGGGCCCATCGACCTTGGCGCTCACGGTGATCTTGCCGCCGGCCTCGACCGCGTGCACGGCGTTCGTGATCAGGTTGATCAGCACCTGCTCGAGCTGCCCCGTGACGGCCTGCACGATCGGCAGCTCGGGATCGACCTCGACCTGGAGGTCGATCCCGCCGCGCTCGATCAGGTGCTCGCAGATCGACACCGACTGCCGCACCACGCCCGCCAGGTCCACGGCCTCGAGATTGCGACCGCTTGGCCGAGCGTACTGCACGAGGTCGCGCGAGAACCGCAGGATCCGCTGCGCGCTTCCACCGATGCGCCGCAGCTTCTCCACATCCGACGGCTCGCTCCCCGCGGCCTCGAGCTTCCGCACGAGGTACTCGGCATAGACCGTGATCGACGTCAGCGGGTTGTTCAGCTCGTGCACGACGCCGGCCGCGAGCTCGCCGAGCGTGGCGAGCCGCTCGGCACGCACGACCTGTTGCTGGAGCGCGTCGATCTTGGACTGGTCCTGGCCGATCGCGACCACGGCCTCGATCGGTCCGCCCGGCGCGCCGCTGCGACCGACCGGCGCGATGCTCCACACGGTGCGGACCAGGCCGGCCGTGCGCGTGGGCAGCGACACGGTGACCGCCGCGTGGTGCTGGCCGATCAGCGCGGCCGCGAACGCCGAGGTCAGGTACTGGCGCTGATCGCTCGTGATGAAGTCGCGGACGTCGCGACCGAGCACCTCGTCGCGCGAGTAGCCGGTGAGCTCGAGCATCGCGCGATTGCACACCGTGATCCGCCACGCGCGATCGATGCCGAGGATCAACGCGTTCGCGCTCTCGAGCAAGCGCGCCTGGTAGTCGCGAAGGCCGAGCGCATCGTCCTGCAGGCGCACCGTGCGGAGCGCGACCGCCAGGTGGCTCGCGAGCGGCTGGACGACCGGCTCGTCGGTGGCCGACGCATCGGTGCCCGGCGGGTAGCCGACATCGAGTACGCCGTAGAGCTCGCCACCGGCGGCGAGCGGGATCGCGAAGCCCGACGCCATCCCGGTGAACGGCGAGTCCCAGCGCGGCAGCACGCGGAGGCGTGCGCTCGCGGCCACCGCGCCCTTGAGCTTCGCGCGGGTCAGCGCGTCCTCGCTGATCGTGACGCCGTCATCGGCGCTCGATTCCCGCACCGTTCCACCACGGACGTACGTGCGCGCCGGATCGCGCGACCGGAGCTCGAGCACGCGGACACACACCGCGCGCTTCGGCAGCAGCGTGGCGAGGATCGAGAGCGCGCGATCGACGAGCGCCTCCTCGGTGGTGGCGACCGGCAACTCGGCAGCCAGCGACCGCATCGCGGCGAGCTGCGCGCCCTCCGAAGGTGCGGCGAGCGTCACGAGCGTTCCTTGCCCGAGTGACGATCGCCGAGGTCACCGAGATCGGCGAGCGTGGGCTGGGGTTGCGGATCGGCCGGAGGCGGCTGCACCGCCGGGAACTCGCCGGTCAGGCTGTCGTCGGAGGTCGCGATCGGGATCGCGGGATCGCTGGTTTCGGGCGCGGCGCGATCGAGGTCGAGCATGCGCGCCGAGCCGACGTAGTCGGTGGTCTCGTACTTCGTGATCCTTCCGATCTTCTTGACGATGCCGGCCATGCGCTCGGCCTCGGAGAGAATGATGCCCACCGGGCGCAGGTGTTGCGCTTCCTTCTCGCTCTGCCTCTGGATCAACTGCGCGTACCCCATGATCGATGTCAGCGGCTGGTTGAGCTCGTGCGCCGCGGCGCCGGCGAGCTCGGCGACGAGCGCCTGTTTCTCGGAGAGCTGGAGCTTCTGCTGGGCATCGAGGAGACGCTGCTCCATGCGGATTCGTTCACGGAGGTCCGTCAGGATACCGACCGTCGCGGCTTCGCGCTCGTTCTCGTACACCACCGACGCTGTCATGCTGACCGGGACGATCTCCCCCGACGCGATCCGCACCTCGCGGCGCGTCTGCTCGAGGCGCCCCACCCCACCGTACGAGGTCGAGCGCAGCATCTTCATGATCTGGTTCGCCCCGCCGTCCTCGTAGAGGTCCCACACCGGCAGGTTGCCGATCACGTCGCTCTGCCGGTAGCCGAACAGCCGCTCCGCGCCCTGGTTGAACAGGATGATCGTGCCGCGCATGTCGGCGGCGATGATCGCGTCGACCGTGGAGTCGATCAGGCGCTCGAGGAACTCCTTCGTCGAGCGAAGCTCGTTCTCGAGCGCGCGCTCCGCCGTGACGTCGCGGAACGCGAGGATCACCGCGCCGGTGCCGGCGAGCACCGTCGACGTCGAGACGCTGACCCACACGTCGGAGCCGGAGGTGGTCGAGAGCTGGAGGTCAAAGGAGTCGACGTTCGCGCCGGCGAGCACGCGCGACACCGCGTCGCCGATCTGCGCGCGCTGCTCGCCCGCGACGAGATCCACGAGCTCCGATCCGAGCAGGCCATCGCGCGCGAAGCCCGTGATCCGCTCGGCCGCGCGGTTGACGAACAGGATCCGGCCCGCGTCGTCGAGGACCACCACGCCGTCTGCGCCGGCCTCGAAGTGCTCCTTGAGCGAATCGATGCCGCGCAGCCGGCGCTCCGCCTCGTACCGCGCGCGGGAGATCCGGTGCGTCTGATCGCGCAGGCTCTCCAGCACCGCACCGTGCCGCAGGTGAGCGGCGGTGATGCTCGCGATCAGCTTGCCGAGCTCGAGGCCGCGCGGGCCCACGTGCCCGGTGCCCGGCTGGCGCTTGCGCAGCAGGATCACGCCGAGCGGACGTCCACGCCATTGCACGGGGAACACGCCGATGCCGCGCACCCGCCGCGAGCTCAGCATGTCGCTGATCGCGGACGTCAGCGGGTGGAACAGCACGTCGTCGATCATCACCGGCGACAGCGTGCGGATCGCCTCCTGGATCTCCGGATACTCCGCGATCGCGAGCGTGAACCGCTGCAGCGGCTCGGCATCCGTCGCGGCGATCACGAACGCGTGGTCCGAGCCCTCGATGTGCGCGACCAGCGACGCCCGCTCGAAGCCCAGCAGCCCGGCCGTGATCGTGAGGACCTGCATCAGCGCCTCGGCATCGTCGCCATTCGCGGTCAGGACCTCGTTGATCTTCGCGAGCGCCTGCGCTCCCGCGACGTCCTTCTTGACCAGCTTGCACAGATTGCGACAGCGCACCGCGAGCATCGCTGGCGGCACCGGATGTCGCGCCACATCCGTCGCGCCGGCCGCCAGCGCCTCGGTCACCGCGGTCGGCGGGACGGCAGCCACCACCGCGAGGATCGGCACCTCGGCGAGCGCGACGATGTCCCGAGCCTCGGCAACGAGGTGCGCCGCGTCGGCGCCGGTGACGATGATGAGCGCGGGCAGCCCGTCGGCGAGGGAGATCGAGGTGGCGCCAGTGGCCGCCAGTCCGCTCGATGCGAGCTGGGCCACGAGCGTTGCCCGCTCCGGCTCGCTGCCGCCGAGCACGACGATGGGTGCGGCCTCCACGCGGTGCTCACCGTACCATGCGCATCGAGGCGGCGATCGCCCGCGGGACCTGCGACCTCGATCGAGCGTCCGCTCGGCTCGATGGCAGCGAGGTCCCTCGACTCAGCGCTGGTCGTACGCAGCGAGCGCCGCGGCGAACACCATCTTGACCGGCACGCCGTGAGCCTTCGCCGCCGCCGCGCACGCCTCGTACTCGGGCGCTGCGTTGAGCACCGTCTCGCCCTGCATTGCGAGCTTGATCGGAAGCGCGCCGTAGCGGGTAGCGACCTCGACAATCCGCCGTGCGAGCACGGTGCGCTCGCGCAGACCGTAGCGAACGCCAATGGTGGTGGTCTCGCGGAGGATCGCGGCGATCACCGCCTCGCGGGTCGCGGTCTCCGCGAGCGCCGAAAGCGTGAGTGCCGGACGGCCCTTCTTCATCGTGATCGGAGTCCACCAGACGTCGAGCGCGCCCGCCGCGAACACCGCGTCGCCGGCGGGGCCGCACAGCTCGGGGCTCATGTCGTCGAGGTTCGCATCGATCTGCCACACGGAGTCGGCCGCTGCGCCCACCGGCTCGAGCACCACGGCGCGAAGCACGTTCGCGCGATCGGCGAGCTCGGCATCTCCAGCGCCCCAGCCGATGGCGAGCGGTGTACCCGCGGGGGCCGCGGTCCAGGTGGTGACGGTCGCGGCGAGGATCGCGGCGCCGGTCGGCGTGCACAGCTCGCGAGCGACGCCGCCATCGCTCATCACGCCCTTCGCCTCGCGCAGCACCTCGAGCGCCGCGGGCGCGGGCACCGGCAGCACGCCGTGCGCGCAGGTGATGGTTCCGTGCCCCATCGCGACGCTCGTGCAGGTCACGCTGGCCGGGTCGAGCCAGTCGAGCGCGGCCGCGGTGCCGACGACATCGACGACGCTGTCGATCGCGCCGACCTCGTGGAACGCGACCTCGGCGACGGTGGTGCCGTGGATCGTCGCCTCGGCGCGCGCGATGCGATCGAAGATGTCGAGCGCCCGTCGCTTGGTGCCCGGCGTCAGCGCGGCGCCATCGATGCGCGCGCGAATATCGGCGTAGTGGTAGTGCGCGTGGGCCCTGCCGTTCGGATGGGTGTGGGCGATCGGGCTCGACGCGCCCGCGCTACCGGCAGACAACGTGACCGGCGATGTGCCGCCCATCGCGGAGAACCCGCCAAACGGCGTCAACATGGTGTCCCGCGCGACCCGCCGTCCCTGCCCGAGTACGTCTCGGTCGTCATCGCCTCGCCCCTGCCCTGACCCTGCGTCGCTCGAATGAGCGTGGTCCGCGTGGGCGTGCGAGTGACCGTGGTCCGCGTGCGCGTGGTGCGGCCCGGTCGGACTCGCTTCGGCGCCCGCGGCCGCAGGCGCCGCGTGGTCGTGCCGCCCCGTCCCCCCGAGCTCGCCAGCGGTATCCACCTTGAGATCGGTCGCGGCGATGCCGCGCTTGGTCACCTTCGTCACGCGCAGTCGCGCGCGGCCCGCCCCGATCGCATCGAGCGCGGCTCCCACCGCGTCGACGGGCACGCCGAGATCGAGCAGCGCTCCGAGCATCATATCGCCCGCCGCGCCACTCGCGCAGTCGACGTGCAGGTGCTTACCGCGCAGGCTCATCGCCGCACCGCGAGCCGCGCGACCTTGACCGCCGCGATCGCCGCGCCGACGCCGTTATCGATGTTGACGACGGTGATGCCCGGCGCGCACGAGCCGAGCATGCTCGCGAGCGCGACCAGCCCGTCGATCGAGACGCCGTAACCGACGCTGGTCGGCACCGCGATCAGCGGCCGATCGATCAGGCCGCCGAGCACCGACGGCAGCGCTCCCTCCATGCCGGCGACGGCGATCACGACCTCGGCGACGCGAATCTCGTCGAGACGCGAGAGCAACCGATGCAAGCCCGCGACGCCGACGTCGGAGATCCGCGTCACCGGAGCGCCGAGGAACTCCGCGATCAGCGCGCACTCCTCTGCGACCGCGAGGTCGCTGGTCCCCGCGCAGACGATCGCGATGCGCGCCGCCGCGGGCCGTGGGGCCGGCGCGCCGAGCACGCACACGCGCGCGAGCTCGTGAACCACGACCTCCGGCACGAGCGCGGAGACGGCGGCCGCCTTCGCCGCATCGACACGCGTCGCGATCGCACCACCCGCACGCTTTGCCAGCTCGCGCAGTGCACCCGCGATCTGCTCGGGCGTCTTGCTCGCGCCGTAGACGATCTCCGGAACGCCGGTGCGCAGCTCGCGATGGTGATCGATCAGCGTGGACCCGACCGCGTGTGCGACCTCGGCGTACGGCAGCGCCCCGATCTGGTCTGCGGCGTCGGCCGGGCTGAGCGCACCGGCGCGCACCCGGTCGAGCACGACGAGCAACTGCTGCTGATCCACGACTGCGCTCTTACCACGGCGACGGGCAGGAGGCCGCGATCCGCTGCCCGGTGCGCGGATGGACGAATTCGAGTCGCTCGGCGTGCAGCAGCAGGCGCTCCCCGGCGGTGCCGTAGAGTCGGTCCCCCACGATCGGCGCCCCGAGCCCGACCGCCGCGTGAACGCGGAGCTGATGCGTGCGCCCGGTCCGCGGCACGAACGCCACCCGCGTGCGCCCACCCTCGCGCGCGAGCACGGTCCACTCCGTGATCGCGGCCTTGCCGTGCTCCGCGTCCACGATCTGCCGAGGCCGATCGTCGAGATCCACGCGCAGCGCGAGCTCGATCACCCCGTGGTCGCCGCGCACATCGCCGTCGAGCCACGCGATGTAGCGCTTGTCGATCTCGCGGCGCGCGAACTGCGCCTGCAGCGCCGCGTAGATCGCCTCGGACTTCGCCGCGAGGAGCAGCCCCGACGTCTCGAGGTCGAGCCGATGCACGACGAGCGGCCCCGTCGCCTCCGGATACCGCGCCCGCAACCGGGTCTGCACCGAGTCGCGGAGCGCACCACTGCGGCCGGGCACCGAGAGAAGACCGATCGGCTTGTCGACCACCACGATGTCGTCGTCCTCGAGCACCGCGCGCGGCTCGTCGGCGGCGATCGCGCGTGCGCCGAACACCGGCGCATCCTCGACCTCGAGGCCCTCGAGCATGAACGGGAGGATCGGGCCGCACTTGCCCCGGCACGCCGGATAGAAGCCGCCCGCATGTCGCCCGCCGGTCGCGGGCGGCGGCCCCCACCACACCTCGGCCATCGCGATCGGACGCAGCCCACGCCGGTACGCCTCGCCGAGGAGCTTCGGGCCCGCGCAGTCGCCCGCGCCACCCGGCGGCTCGCCGGGCGCGAACAGCTCGCGCAGCGCTCGCCGCTCGCCGCGGTAGCTCGCGATCACGTAGCTGTCGTGCACCCGCTTCATGAGCTCGCGCGACTCGGCAGCGCGCCCGTCTTCGATCGCGACGCGCTCGGCGTCATCGGCGGCGACGTGCGCGGCGAGCCGGTGATGGCCGGCCGCCGCGTGCCCCTCGGCGCCCGCGTCATCCGTGCCGCTCACCTCCGTGCCGCGCACCTCCGCATCGAACCGACGGCGCTCTGCCGTGTCCCCGCGGCTCTCCTGATCCAGCGCGTGCAGCGCCGCCGCGTCGAGCCCACCGGCATCACGCATCGCGCGGCGCGCCGCCTTGCGCTCGCGATGGCGCACGCGCAGCGCCTCGGACGTTGCCTCGCGCGCCGCCACCATCCCCGCGAGCGCCTCGCGACGCGCTGCTCGCTCCGGGTCAGCCGCGATCGCCCGCAGCGCGAGCTCGTGCCCGCGCAGCGACGCCTGCCCCGCCGGCCACATCACCTCCCACGCCGCCGGATCGAACAGCGGCGGCGCGAACCCCGGCTGCGTCCAGCTCCCCCCGAGCATCCCCGAGAACGCACGCAGCGTGACCTGCGTGCCGTCGGGCGCCTCGGCCACGAGCACGCCGAACATCTTCCCCTCGTCGCGTGCGATGGCACCCAGCTCCGCGAGCAGCTCCTCGGCCGCGGCGAGCGCGAGAGGGTGCGGTGGGGTCGCGAACGGGCTGGGAACGGGGCGATGCCCCATCGGCTACTTCTTCTTCTTCGAGATTCGCACGGCTTCGACGGCGCGGTCGGTGGCCTGCACGATCTCGATCAGGCAGCCGCCGACCGGGATGGTCTCGCCCGGCGTGGGAATGCGGCGCAGCTTCTCGATCAGCAGGCCGGCGATGGTCTCGTACTCCTCGGACTCCGGGAGCCCGAGCGCGAGCTCCGCGTTGACGCGCGCGACCGAGGTACGCGCCTCGATCTTCCACACGCCCGGTTTCTCCGCGCGGATCGCGGACGGCTCGGTGTCGTACTCGTCGTCGATGTCACCGACGATGATCTCGAGCAGATCCTCGATCGTGCAGATGCCGACCGCGCCACCGTACTCGTCGACGACGATCGCGAGGTGCGTCTGCTCCGACTGGAGCTGCACGAGCAGGTCCGAGGCCTTCATCGTCTCGGGCACGTACGTGGGCGGGTGCGCGAGCGCCGCGACGTTCCGACCGTCGGGCTTCATGTTCGCCTGGAGGATGTCGAACACGTGGACGATGCCGATCACGTCGTCGACGCGGTTGCGATAGATCGGCATGCGCGAGTGCTGCTTGTCGGCGACCTCGAGCGCGGCCTCCGAGATCGCGGCGTCCTCGGGCAGCGCGGTGACCTCCGACAGCGGCACCATCAGCTCGCCGACCTTGTACTCGGAGAGCTCGAACACGTTCGCGATCATCTCGCGCTCGTCGGCGGAGATCTCCGGTTTGTCGGTCTCCGGCTCGGACTCGATGAGCAGCGCGAGCTCGTCGCGGGTGACGAACGCCTTCTTGCGATCGGTGCGCGTGATCTTGGTCAACAGCGACGCGTACCCGCCGACCACGATCACGGCCGGCCGCAGGATCCACGAGGCATAACGCAGCGGCGTGGCGAGCGCGTCGACCATCTTGTCGGCGTGGACCTGCACGATCTGTTTCGGCACGAGGTGCCCGAGCACGAGGAACGGCGGCACGGTGAACACCGGCGCCCACAACGGATGGATGCCGCGCTGGACCAGCTCGAGGCCGAGCGCGATCACGCCGACGAGCAGCGCGAGCGACGCGCCGAGCAGCGTGGTCGCGAGCGTGACCTGAGGAACGCCGAGCATCTTCTCCGCGCGTGCCGCCGATGGCTTGCCGCCCATCGCGCGAGCATGGAGCTGGTTGCGATCCGCCGCTGACAGCGCGACCTCGGCCGCGACGAAGAACGCCTGCAGCAGCACGCAAACGACGAGCAGGAACACGAGCGTGGAGGTCGTCATCATCACGACGACTTCTTCTCCTTGCGCGCCTGCTCTTCGAGCTCGCTGATATCCACCGCCGGCGGCGTGACCTCGTCGACGTCGTGATACGGGCGCATGGGCACGGGCGGGGGATCCAGCACGCCCGCGACCTCGCCCGGCTGGGAGTCCGCGCGCAGGTGGGGGCCGCTCAGATCGGAGCCGTCCATCTTGGTGACCGGCACGCTGTGATCGTCGAGATCCATCGGGTCCACGCGCGGCACGGGGTTCGTCCCCTCTGCGACGTGGATCGGCGGATCGGTGCCGGGGCGCTGCGAGCTGGGTACACCGGGCGCGGGGGTGCGGACCTTCGGCCGCCCGGGGATCGAGCTCTGCAGCTCGGCGCGCTCGTCGCGGAGCTGCCCGAAGATCTGCACGAGCAGATCATCCATGGTGACGACACCGAGCACCTTGCCGTACTCGCTCACGACGATCGCGATGTGGACCTTCTTCTGCTTGAAGGTCAGGAACATCCGCTTGACCGGCGTGGTGCGCGGCACGAACAGCGGCTCGTGCAGCAGCTCCGCGAGCGGGCGCCCTGCCGGCTGACCGGCCGCGATCCGCACGAGGTCCTTCGCGTTGAGGATGCCGCGCACGTTGTCGATGGACTTCTGATAGATCGGCACGCGCGAGAACCCGCGCGCCGCGATCTCCTTCACCAGGCGCGTCATCGGCAGGTCGTACGACAACGCGAACATGCGCTCGCGCGGTGTCATCACCTGGCCGACGTTCTTGTCGGAGAACTCGAACACACGGTGGATCAGACGGCGCTCGCGCGCATCGACCTGGCCCTGGGCGGCGCCGGCATCGATCATGCTGCGGAACTCGTCCTCGGCGAGGTCGCGCGCCGGCCGCGTGCGCACCGCCTCGCCGAAGGGCGCCAGCAGCACGCCCGTGATCGCCTGCACCACCATGCGGATCGGCGTCACGATCAGCATGAACAGGCCGAGCGGTAGCACGCAGATCCGGGCCCAGGTCATCGGCGCCTTTGCCGCGAGCGTCTTCGACGTCACCTCGGCGATCAGCACCACCATCGGCAGCGCCGCCGCCAGCGCGATGCCGCCGAGCGCCCACAGCGAATCGCTGATCGCCTCGCACGAGCGCAGCACGACCGTGAGGCACACGATCGCGAGCACGGAGTTGAACGCCTCGTTGCCGATCAGCACGCTCGCGATCAGACGACGCGGCCGCTCGAGCAGCTTGATGATCCGGCGATCGACGAGCCGGTCCGAGTGCGCGAGCTGCTCGCGATCCACGCGGCGCAGCGAGAACAGCGCGACCTCGGAGCCCGAGCAGAACGCCGAGCCGAGAACGCAGATGATCGCCAGCGGGATCGCGATCGACAGCTCGGAGATCACGAGCGGCCCTCCTGCAGCGGAAACGTGGCAACGAACGTGGAGCCCGCGCCGGGGGTGGTGTCGACCCAGATCCGGCCGCCGTGCGCCTCGACGTACGCCTTCGCGAGTGTGAGGCCGAGGCCGGTGCCGCCGAACGCGCGCGTCGACGAGGAATCGACCTGGAAGAACGGCTCGAAGATCTTCGCCACGGCCTCGCGCGAGATGCCGATGCCCGAGTCCGAGACCACGAGTTGGACCGCCGCGATGGCGTCGTTGTCGTGCCCCGGTGCGAGCGGCCCGAGGCGGACCTCGACGCCGACCTTGCCGCGATCAGGAGTGAACTTGACGGCGTTCGACAGCAGGCTCGAGACGACCTGCCGGATCTTGCGGCGATCACCGAGGACGAACGACTCGGCCTTCGCCTCGAGCTGGATCGCGATGCCGCGCCTCCCGGCCTGCGGCTGGAACGTGGCCACCTCGCTCGCGACCACATCGGCGAGCGAGAGCTGCGCGCGTTCGAGCGCGAGCTGCCCGCTCTCTAGCGACGACACCTCGAGCACCGACGTGATGAGCCCGAGCAGCTGAACGGCCTTGCCGAGGATCGTGGTCAGGTACTCGCGCTGCTCCGGTGACACGCTGCCCGCGAGTCCCTCGGCCATCATCTCCGCGTAGCCGATCACCGACGTCAGCGGTGTGCGCAGCTCGTGCGACATCGTCGCGAGGAAGTTCGACTTCAAGCGATCGAGCTCCTCGAGCCGAGACACCGCGCGGGTCAACCGCTGGTTGTGCTCGGTGAGCTCGCCGAACGTCACCCGCATCGCCTCCTCGTGCGTCGCCGCCGCGAGATCGCGCGCATGCGCGTGATGAACGAGCAGGCCGAGCATCTCGGTCGCGAGCGCGAGCGCCTTCTCGGCATCGGGACCGGAGGCCGCCAGCTTCGCGAGCGGCTCGCCCTCGTGATCGATATCTCGGTGGATGGCGCCGGCATCGACCGCTCCGGCCAGGTGCTGGCCCTTGCGGTCGTGGATCGCGAGCTTGACGCCGAGCGCGCGCTCGATCGACGCCGCGAGCTCGCCCAGCTCCCCGCGGGGAACCAGCCGAGCAAGCTCGATCGGATCATCGAGCGTCCGGCCTCGCGTCACCCGCCTATTCTATCAGTTGTTACGCCTACATGCTCGCCTCGGAGCCGGTCTCCCGATCCCCCACCTGTCCCCCGAGGCCAGTAACGGGGTGAACGCGATACGCGCCGCGTCGATCAGCTCCTGCTCGTCCGGGGGAGAGTATTGTTCATGCATGCGCCTGCAGCTCAGGCTACTCGCCGAACGACGCAACGTATCAACCGCCGTGTGACGCAGACCGTGGCCGCTGATCCGGTGCCTCGATCCGACAGCAGCACAGGCACGTGAGAGAAACTTCGGTTCCGTTGGAAAGCGAGGGGCCGTCCAGCCGGGCGACATGAACGTCGGGCCGACGACCACGAACATGAGCACCCAAGAGACTCGAGACAAGACCAACAAGTCGGCACCCGGCTTCGTCCCGGAGAACGCCCCCGAGCTGAATCCGATGGACGGAGCGACGGGAGTTCTTGAGGTGTTGGTGGAACTGCCCGCGATCATCGGGACCGAGATGGAGGGGAGGCCCGAGGTCCGCATCGCCTATCTCGACGGCGTCAACACGGCACTGCGCAGCGAGTACGAGGGCATGGCCTTGGCCGACATGAGGATTCCGCGCCAGATCACGGCGCGGGTAGCGGGCGGCGCCAACTTCACGCTGAACCTCGATGAGAACGGCCAAGCAAACCACCTGACGGAAAGCCAGCGTCGATGGCTCGTTGCGAGGTCTGTCGTCGGGCATCCCGAGAACGCCTCGAAGGATGAGTGGGGCAAGTATAGTGCTGGCCTACAGCTCCTCCTCGCTGAACTCGTCCCCAGCTCGATCAAAAAGACGATGGGTTGAAATGGGCACGGACACACGCACAGTCTCAGTCTTCTTGGCGCTCGTTGGGACCCTCGCTCTTGGTTGCCAGTCGCACAAGCAGGCGGTCTACGAGAGGATCGCGCGCGAGGTCAACCCGCTACTGACCAGCATGATCCCTGCCGCGAGGAAACTGATGTCACTCAAAGTCGAGGACGAGCGGGCGGTTGTCGAGGCGTGCACCAGCGCGGACCAGGCACTCTGGGCGTTCAGGAACATCAAGCTCGACGACGAGTACATCGACGACCCCCACGCCAGCCTTCCAGCGACGGTCTACGTGGAGTACCTGCTCGACGAGCGGTCCAAGTTCTGCGGACGGACATTCCCGAACGACAAGCGCGACCTTTGTAGCTGGTGGTGCTTGCAGCACTGGCCCTCGCTAGTCGTTTCGATCGAGGAACTGCGAGACCGCGCGAAGTTGGAGGGCGTGGACATCATCTCCCTCAAGCCGTGAGGTTGGAACGTTCGACGAGACGTCCTCTCACCAACTGACGAACGCTGCCGAGCGGCGCACGTGTTCGCAGTGGAGAGCCCTCGCGACCGAGATGCCGTGGGAACTTGACGCCGAGGATCTCACGCCACGGTACTGCTTGGGCCCCGGGGCGCCCCCTTACGTCCCTCCTTTTCGCCTATCAGAGCGCGTCGGCTGATGTCGCGCCGGCACGGTTGAGCGCCCTAGCTTTGCTCTGATTCGCTTTCTTCCCGAGGGGCCACGGGTGTCACGCCTACATGCTCGGCAAGGGCTCGACCGAATGCCTCGCCGTCGATGCCCAGCTTCTCCGCGAGCTTGAGGTCCTTATCGAGGCTCTCCCAGGTCCGCGACACCAGCTCGAAGAACGTGGGGACCACCCCGGTACCGGCCCTGGCGCAGGCCTCCGAGAGCTTTCGCTGGGGGTCGCCGAACCGGTCGGCCTCCTCGATCGGGACCGCATCGGGCAGGTCGCGCTTGTTGTACTGGACCACGATTGGGACGTCCGAGAGGTCGAGCGACTTCAAGTTCGCTACGAGATTCTGCCAGGACGCCCTGTTCGCCTCGATCTGGTCCGGCTTGGAGTCCGCCACGAACACGATGCCATCGGTGCCCGCGAGCACGACCTTGCGGGTGGCCTCGTGCACCGGCTGACCGGGCACCGTGTAGACCTTGATGCGGAACGAGAACCCCGACGCACGGAAGAAGATCGGCAGCAGATCGAAGAACAGCGTGCGGTCGTCGCGCGTATCGAGCGTCATCAACCGGCCGCGGTTGAGCTGGTCGACCATGCCGTGAAGCGCGCGCAGGTTGCTCGTCTTTCCAGACAGCGGCGGTCCGTAATAGACGAGCTTCAACGTGAGCTGACGCTCGGTGAAGTCGACCTGAGCCACGGCGGAGACCTACCGCACCTGCGCCGCGGGCGGCGGTGGCGGCGGCGGCGCCTCCGACGAGGACGCGTTGTGCGACTTGATGAACATGTACGCCATGCCGACGATCAGAACGGCGAGGAGCAGGGCGAGCAGCATCGCGGTGTTCTTGTAGGGCGACGCCTGCTTCGTCTCGCGCGTGGTCGCGCTGACCACCATGGTCGCCTCGATCGCGCGGCGGATGCGATCCATCTGCTTCGGCGCCACGGGATCACCGATGCGCTCCCGCGCCTGTTCGCGGTAGCGCCCCGCGGCCCAGCCGTACTCGCCGCGCGCGGCGATCAGCGCGAACAGCGCATCGTGGCGAGCGTCGTCGGTCCACTTCTCGATGACGGCGTCCCAGGCGGTGCGGATCTCGGCGGGCACCGCCTGATCGCGCTCGGACTTGAACGTGGCCATGCGCGCGCTCGCGAGACCGCAGCTCGCGCACGCCGCGGCGCCGAGCTTGATCGCAGTACCGCACTTCGGGCACTCGGGGGCCTTCGCGGCCGCCCCGCGCATCGGGGGCGGAACGGTCGCGAGCTTGACGGACGCGCGCGCGTTATCGAGAAACTTCACGCGCGGCATCGGGTTGGTCGTCGCGACCTCGTCATCGGTCTCGGCCGAAACGAGTGCGGCCTGCGTGATCTGCGCGCCGCAGCTCGGGCAGGTCGTGCCGACGTTGGCGGAGTTGATCGCGAGCGCCGGGCTCACGACCTGATGACACGACGCGCACTCGACTCGCACGCGACGATCCTGTCACAACGCGGGGCGAAACGGGACCGGCGTCACGATCAAGACGAAGATCACCAGCATCAGGATCGCCGCCACCCGGCGTTTGGGATCCAGCGGAGTCTCGCCTACCGGTGGGTGGTACTCGCCTGCGCGATGGCGAAACACCGCGAGCAGCAGCGCCCAGATCATCCACGGCAGAACGCCGCTGCGCGCATACGTCAGTGCATCCCCGAGGTCCTTCCCCGCCCCGCGCGCGTCGAAGAACATGAACGTTCCGACGAGGATACCCACCACCGGCAGCGCCAGGTTGAACCGCTGGGACCACCGCTCGTGAGCCTCCCCGAACGCTGCGCGCGCGATGTGGCCGCCGTCGAGCTGGCCGATCGGCATCAGGTTGATCGCGGTGACGAGGAAGCCGACCCACGCCGCGTTTGCCATCGGATGGAGCTGGACGTCGACGCCGGAGCCGGGTAGCCAGCGCCCGAACACGGCGTACTTGAGGAGCGCGTAGAGGATCGAGTTGCCCTCGAGGTTGTCGCCGCTGCTGATCGGGCCGAGCTCCGACATGTGGAGCCCGATCACGAGCAGCGGGATCGCGACGACGAGCCCGGCGATCGGGCCGGCGGCACCGACATCGAACAGCACGTTCCGCTCCTCGATCGGCTTCTTCATGCTGATCACGGCGCCGAGCGTGCCGAACGAAACGTACGGCGGCAGCGGGATGAAGTACGGCAGCGACGACTCGACGCCATGCAGCCGGCCGACGATGTAGTGACCGGCCTCGTGGAACGCGAGGATGCCCATCAGCGTCCCCGCGAAGTACGGGCCACCGGCGATATACGTCGTCACGCAGCAGACGACGAACAGGCCGATGTGCTTCCACAGCTGCGGCACGAGCGAAGGACTGTAGCGCGTTCCTCAGGGCGCGACGATCAGCTGATCGCCCTGAACTTCCAGCACCGTCGGGGCGCGCACGAGCTCGCCGTCGACACCGAGGGCGGCCGGGCCGCACGCGCCATCATCGAGCTTGCCGCGCGACAGCGCCGCGCGCAGCGCCGACCGCGGCTCCCTGGCCACGGCGGCCTCGGCGCGGGCCTGGCCACGAGCAGCGCCGCATCGTGGGCCTGCGCCGCCGCGCTGCTCGGCGGCCGGCCCGCGCGCGCCTGGAACGCGGCGGCGAACTGCGCGCCGGCGTCGCCCGCGAGATCGCCGACGAACGCATCGAGGATCATCGCGCCCTGCACCGCCTCGCCGCCGCGGATCGGCAGCGACGGATGATTCCACCCGGCGCCACCGACGAGCTGCACCACCTGCGGCAGGTGCCCGCCGTGCTTCCGGCGTAGCCGATCGGGATCCGGGAACTCCGCGGTGCGGAGCTCGACGTTGAAGTACGGCAGGAACGACGCGACGATCGCCGCGCGGTCGTAGCGATCGGGGATGTAGAGCAGGGAATACGGGATGTCCGGCGAGAACGTGGTCCAGCCGATCCGCGCCGTCTTCGACCTCGCGAGGTGCGCGGCGAGCCGCGGGTTCAGCGCCGGGATCAGGTTCAAGAACGTCTTCACGTCAGCCTCGAGGTCGCCGTTCGTCGGATCGTAGGTGCCCTGCCCGGTCACCGCGAGGCCGAGCTGCTGCGCCTCGGCGACGAACGCCTCTGCGGCTTCGGCGCCGAGATCGTCGCGCGGTGCGAACACGCCCACGGTGGGAAAGCTGTCCTCGGCGGCGAGCTTCGCGGCGGCGCGCCCTTCGTCGGCGGCGGAATCGACGAGGCGAAACACGCCCGCCGCGGGATCGCCGCCATCGGCGGGTGCGAGCAGCGCGATCGGAATCTGGGCGAGCGAGGACGCGCGCGCCGCGGCGATCGCCTCGCGCTGACCGACGGGCCCGAGGATCGCGACCGCGCCCTTCGCGATCGCGGCGTCGACGGCCGCCACCGCGCCATCGGGCTCACCGCGCGTATCGAGGAACAGCCAGCTCGTGCCCGGCGTGGCCGCGAGCTGGATCGCGATCTTCAGCTCGCTGCCGATCGCCGCGAACCGCCCGGTCAGCGGCAGCAGCACCGCGACCGTCCCCGGCGACACCGGCGGCGCGGCGAGCACCGCACCGAGCGCGGTCAGCTCGGCATGGACGCTCGCCTCGTCGGCCGCAGAGCTCGCCCGCGCGACCATCGCGCGCGCCTCGGCGCCATCGCCGCGGTGGTACGCGAGCCGCGCCGCCCGCAGCGCGAGCCGGGCCGCGGGCGCCCCATCACCCGCGCGCTGGAGCGCCGCGAGCACCGTGCCCTCGTCGAGGCCGTCGATCTGCGTGACGTCGAAAGCGACGGGCAACGTCCCCACGTCACCGCCTCCGGTGGTGGTCGCGTGGTGCTCGCCGGGACGCGCCTCCTGCTCGATCCAGCCGCTCTGCGGACCCTTCGGCCCACACGCGCACATCGCGAGGAGGACGAGTCGCTTCATTCGTCGAGGAGCGAGCGCACGCGATCGAGCAGGCGCTTCTTGCCCGCAGGCGCCGCCCCGCCGGGCGATTGGCCCTCGCTCCGGCCGAGCTCCTCGATGAGCTCGCGCTGGCGCGCAGTCAGCTCGGTCGGAACCTCGACCTGGATCGTCACGAGGTGATCGCCGCGCGGTGCGGCCTTACCCGCGGCCTGCGGCACGCCCTTGCCGCGCAACCGCATGATGCCGCCCGGCTGCGTCCCCGGAGGGATCCGCATCTTCACGTCGCCGTCGAGCGTGGGCACCTCGAGCACGTCGCCGAGCGCGGCCTGCGCGAACGTGATCGTCAGCTCGCTGCGCACGTCGAGGCCGTCGCGCTTGAACGTGGCGTGCTCGGCGATCCGGATCTGGACGTGAAGGTCGCCGTTCGTGGCGCCGCCCTTTCCGATCTCGCCCTCGCCCTTGATCGTCTTGACCGTGCCTTCCTTCATGCCGGCCGGGATCACGACGGTGAGCTCGCGCGCACGCGTGGTCGACGGATCGGGCAGCGCGATCGTCTTGCTGACGCCGAACGCCGCCTCCTCGAACGAGACCTCGAGGGTGTAGCGGATGTCCTTGCCCTTGGCCTTCGCCTTCCGGCGGCGGAACACGTCGTTGATGATGTCCTGCGCGGCATCGACGACCGCCGAGAACCCACTCGAGCCATCGTCGGAGTGGCCCCAGCGATCGTAGCGAGCGCGCGACTCCTTCTCGGAGAGCACGGCGTACGCCTCGTTGATCTCGCGGAACTTCTCGCCTGCGTCATCCGCGTTGACGTCGGGGTGGTACTTGCGCGCGAGCTCGCGGAAGGCGCGCTTGATCTCCACCTCGCTGACATCGCGCGAGACGCCGAGCACCATGTAGTAGTCCCGCTTCTTGCGCGCCATGGTTGACCTTAGCCGCCCGACCCGCCGGAGGGATCCGCCGCGGCGTAGATCGCCTCGCCGATGCGCTGCGCGGAGACCTCGAGGCGCTCCACGGCGTCCTGGACGAGTGCGAGGTCCTCGGTCTCCATCGCCGCGCGGCACTCGGCGAGCTCGCCGACCAGGAAGTCACGATCCTCGGGGAGGAGCAGCGTGCCGAACTCTGCCATCGCCTTCTCCGACGAATACAGCAGGCCCTCGCCCTTGTTGCGTGCGTCGGCGATCAGGCGACGGACCTGATCGCTCTCGGCCATCTCGTTGCCTTCGGTGACCAGGCGCTCGATGTCGTGCTCCGAGAGGCCGGTCGATGGCGTGACGGTGATGCGCTGGACGCGGCCCGTGCCGTGATCGCGCGCCGACACGCTGAGCACGCCATCCGCATCGATGTCGAACGCGACCTCGATCTTCGGCACACCGCGCGGCGACGGCGGAATGCCGGTGAGCTCGAAGTTCGCGAGCGACTTGTTATCGGCCGACATCTCGCGCTCACCCTGCAGCACGTGCACGTTGACGAACGGCTGGTTGTCGACGGTGGTCGAGAAGATCTCCGTCGCGCGCGCCGGTAACGCCGTGTTGCGCGGAATCAGACGCGTGAACACACCGCCCGCCGTCTCGACGCCCACCGACAGCGGCGACACGTCGAGCAGCAGCACCTCTTGCACCTCGCCCGTCAGCACGCCGCCCTGGATCGCCGCGCCCATCGCCACGACCTCGTCGGGATTGACCTGGCGGCTCGCTTCCTTGCCGAACATCTCCGCGACCAGCGACTGGATCCGCGGCATGCGGGTCTGACCACCGACGAGGATCACCACGTCGATGTCCTGGGCGGCGAACCCGGCGTCCGCGAGCGCGCGACGGCACGGCTCGAGGGAGGCCTGCACGAGCGGCTCGACGAGCTGCTCGAGCTGCTCGCGCTGGATCGTGGTCTGGAGGTGGCGCGGACCATCCGCACCCGCCGCGAGGAACGGCAGGTTGATCTCGGTCTGGTGCCCGCTCGACAGCTCGATCTTCGCGCGCTCCGCCGTCTCCTTGAGCCGCTGGAGCGCCATGCGATCGCCGCGCAGGTCCATTCCCCGGTTCGCGGCGGCGAACGTGGCGAGCAGGTGCTCGACGATCGCGTTGTCGAAGTCCTCGCCGCCGAGGAACGTGTCACCGGCGGTGGACCGCACGCGGAACACGCCGTCATCGAGCTCGAGGATCGAGATATCGAACGTGCCGCCGCCGAGGTCATAGACCGCTACGCGCTGGGCGCCCTCGGTCTCCACGCCGTAGGCGAGCGCCGCGGCGGTGGGCTCGTTGACGATGCGGAGCACGTTGAGGCCGGCGATCCGGCCGGCGTCCTTCGTGGCCTGGCGCTGGGCGTCGTCGAAGTACGCGGGCACCGTGATCACGGCCTCGGTGACCTGATCACCGAGCCAGTCCTCCGCCGTCTGGCGCATCTTGCCGAGCACGAGCGCGCTGATCTCCGGCGGCGAGTAGTCGCGACCGCGGATCCGCACGTGCGCATCACCGTTCTCCGCGGCGACGATCTCGTACGGGCACGTGAGGAGATGACGCTGCACCTCCTCGTCGTCGTACTTGCGGCCCATCAGCCGCTTCACCGCGTAGACGGTGTTCTCGGGGTTCGTCATCGCCTGGCGGCGTGCGGCCTGCCCGACGAGGCGCTCTCCCGACTGCGCGAAGCCGATCACGCTGGGCGTGGTGCGCGCTCCCTCGGAGTTCGCGATGACCACCGGCGCGTCACCGTCGATCACGGCCACGCACGAGTTCGTGGTTCCGAGGTCGATGCCGACGACGCGGCTCATGCCTCGCTGCTCTTCGCCTTTGCAACGACCACGAGCGCCGGGCGCAGGAGTCGATCACCGCTCTTGTAGCCGCGCTGGAGCACCTGCACGACGGTGCCCGGGGCCGCGTCGCTCTCCTGCTGCGAGATCGCCTCGTGGAGGTTCGGATCGAACGGCGTGCCCATCGCCTCGACGCCCGTGACATCCAGCCGCTCGAAGGCGGTGGTGAACTGGCGGAGCACGAGCTGCACGCCCTCGACGATCGGGTGCTTGTCCTCGCTCGCCTGCGCCGCATGCTCGATCGCGCGCTCGAGGTTATCGACGACCGGCAGCATCTCCTTCAGGACCTTGCCCTTGGCCTCGAACTTCGCGTCCTCGGCCTCGCGCTTCTGGCGCTTCCGGAGGTTCTCGAGATCCGCGGCGGCGCGCAGATACCGATCCCAGTTCTCTTTCTTTTCCTTCTCGGCGGCGGCCAGCTTGGCCTCGAGCTCAGCGTACCTGTCGGGTTCCGGGGCGACCTCGACGATGCCCTCGGCCGCGACCGGGGCTTCGACCTCGACCTCGACCGGCAGGATTCCGCTGTCATCCGCCTCCGGCGCACCGGCGTCTGGAGGGGGGGCGTCGCTCTGACTGGGGTCTCCGCTCATCTCGGCAGGAAGATAACCAGCTTTTACGATTGAAGCTCTGCGAGCAGGCGAGAAACCGTATCTGCGGTGACGTCAACAACCGACATCACCTTGCCGTAGTTCATCCGCATCGGGCCGATCACCGCGAGCGCCCCGATCGGCTGGTCCTCGGGGCCATACGACACGGCGACCACCGAGCTGCCGACCAGCGCCGACATCGCGGTCTCGGCGCCGAGAAATACCTGCAGACCCTCCGCGCGGCGCGTGCGATCGAGGAGGCGGATCAAGGTCTCCTTGTCCTCCAGGGTCTTGAGGAGATCTCGCGCGCGGTCCTGCGCGAACGCGTCGTCGAGCAGGTTCGACTGGCCGCTGATCAGCACCTCGGCCGAGCGATCCGGTTGAGCGACGAACACGGCGTGGCCGAGCCGCAGCGCCGCCGAGATGGCCTCGTCGTACTTGTTCTTGTCCTCGCCGAGCTCGCGGATCACGCACTCGCGGACCTCGTCGAGCGTCATGCCGGAGAGCTGCATGTTGAGATAGTTGTGGATGCGCTCGAGCTTCTGCGGATCGACCTCGTCGAGGATCAACCGGTTCTCGATCCGCCCGTCGCTGGTGACCAGCACGGCGATCAACTTGCCGTCGCGGAGCGGCACGAACTCGATCTGCGCGAGCCGCTGCTGATCCGGATCGGGCGCGATGATCACCGCGGCGTGCTGCGTGAGATCGGAGAGCAGCCGCGACGCGCGCTGGACCACCTCGTCGGGGGTGGGTGCGACCACGCGCTCGCGGATCTCCTCCTTCTCCCGAGCCGACAGGCCGCGCACCTTGAGCAAGCTGTCGATGAAGAACCGCAGCCCGGTCGGCGTGGGCACCCGGCCCGCGGACGAGTGGCGCTGCTCGAGCAGGCCCAGGTCCTCGAGATCCGCCATCACGTTGCGAACGGTCGCCGGCGAGAGGCCGAGGTCGTGGCGGCGCGTGACCGTGCGCGAGCCCACCGCATCCCCGACGGTCAGGTACTCGGTGATCACGGCGTGCAGGATCTTCTGCGCACGCCTGGACAGGTCGGTACCACTCATCGGACTTCCGACGAGCTTACAAGATCGCCGGTGCTTTGCACGATGCGTCCGGCGACGCGATCGGCCATCAGAAACCCGCGCAGAGTCGGGCAGATCCGGCCGCCGCGGCGCTCCGCGAGCTCCAGGGTGACCAGCTCGTCGGCGAGCGAGGCGGAGATCGCCCTCTCGGGGACGCCATCGGAGGTCCGCATCGCCAGCCACAGCCGGTCGGTGGCCATCTCCTCGGCGCCGATCTCGAGCCGCTCGGCGGGCGTTCCAGGGGCCGCGAGGTAGGCAACCGCCTTGCGCGGGTTCGTGGCACGGAGGCCGCTCCCGTCGGGAAGGTGCTGGAGGGACGCGGCGCCGACGCCCAGGCCGAGGAACGGCGCGCCCTGCCAGTACAGGCTGTTGTGGACCGCGCGCTTGCCCGGTCGCGCATACGAGCTGATCTCGTAGTGCTCGTAGCCGGCGGCGGTCAGGCGATCGTGGGTGGACGTGTACATGTCGGTGAGCGTGTCCTCGTCGAGCGGGACCAGGCGACCGTCGCGCACGCGCTGGCCGAACGCGGTGCGCTCCTCGATCGTCAGCTCGTAGACCGACAGGTGATCGGCGTCGAGCGTCGCGACCTCGTGCGCGGCACCGGGCGTACCGAGAATGAAGTCGGCGCTCGTCGTGAACCCGGCCGCGCGCGTGCGTTCGACCGCGCCCTTGCCGTCGCCGAACCGGTGATCGCGCCCGAGCGTGATCAGCGCCTGCGGCTCGAGCGACTGCACGCCGATCGACACCCGATCGATGCCGGCCGCGCGCCACGCCGCGAGGTTCGCGTCGGTGCAGTCGGTGGGGTTCGCCTCGATCGTGGTCTCGCGCGGGGCGGCGCCGTAGCGCTCGCGGATCGCGGAGATCGCGGCGGCGATGCAGTCGGGCCGCCAGAGCGACGGGGTCCCGCCGCCGAGGTAGATCGAGGTCAGCTCGCCGGAGAACCCATCGGCGCGGGTGCGCAATTCGGCGAGGATCGCCGCGAGATACGCGTCGTGCGCGGGCTCCCCGACCTCGACGGCGAAGTCGCAGTACGGGCAGAGCTTGCGGCACCACGGAAAATGGAGGTAGACGCCTAGCGTGCTGCCAATCTACCTCGACAATGCCGCCTCGACCCGCGTGACCGACGAGGTCCTCGCGCTGATGACCGAGGTGATGCGCACGGCGTGGGGCAATGCGAGCAGCGCCCACCCGCAGGGCGCCGCCGCCCGCGCGCAGATCGAGGGCGGGCGCCAGCGGCTGCTCGCGGCGCTCGGCGATCCGGGCGGGAAGCACGGCGACATCGTGTGGACGAGCGGCTGTACCGAGGCCGATGCGCTCGCCGTGATCGGCGCCGCGCGGGTGAAGCCCGGGACGATCGTGGTCTCGACGATCGAGCACGCTGCCGTGGGCGCCCTGCCCGGCCGGCTCCGCGACGAGGGCCGCACCATCGTCGAGGTGGCGCCCGGTGCCGACGGTGTCCTCGATCCCGACGCGGTCGCCGCCGCAGCGGTCGGTGCCGGCGTGGTCGCGATCGTCATGGTCCAGAACGAGATCGGGATCGTCCAGCCGGTCGCCGCGATCGCCGCCGCGGTCAAGCAACGCGCGCCCGGCTGCCACCTTCACATCGACGCCGCGCAGGCGTTCGGGAAGGTCGCGCTCGACGTCTCCACGCTCGGCGCGGACTCGGTCGCGCTCGCGGGTCACAAGCTGCACGGACCGAAGGGCATCGGCGCGCTGTGGCTCCGCGCCGGCGCCGTGATCGAGCCGCTGTGGGTCGGCGGCGGCCAGCAGAAGGGCCTGCGCAGCGGCACCCAGGATGCACCCGGCGCCGCGGGCTTTGGACTCGCCGCCGAGCGTGCGATCGCCGCGCTGCCGATGGCGCGCACGCGCTGGCTCGAGCTCGCCGGCCGCGTCACCGCCGCGCTCGAGGCCCGTGGTATCGCGCATCGCAAGCTCGTCCCCGATCAGCGGCGCTCGCCGCACATCCTCGCGCTCGCCATCCCCGGCGTGCCCGCGACGGCGCTGCGCACGGTGCTCGCGAGCCGCGGCGTCTACATCTCCACCGGCTCGGCGTGCTCGGAGCGGCCCGGCGATCCGCACAGCGGCAAGCCGTCGCCGGTGCTCGTCGCGGTCGGGCTCGCGGAGAGCGCCGCGATGGTGCGGCTGTCGTTCGGGCTCGACACCACCGCGGAGGATGTCGACCTCGCGGCGACGATCCTCGGCGACGTGGCGATCGAGCTCACTCCTGCGCGAACGCCAGCGTGAACTTCACGCGCCCGCCGGGGTTCGCGCGGAACCGCCAGCCCTTCAGCGCCTGCGAGAGGCACTTGCCGAGCGTGTCGTCGCCGTGCGAGCCGAGGACGACCTCGGTGACCGCGCCGTCCTTGCCGACGGTGAGCGTCGCCTGGATCGACTTGACGGCGCCGACCGTGATCGCGTCGACGCCCTTCTGCGAGCGCATGTAGCAGCGCTGCGTGCCGGTCGAGTACTTCTTCGACACGGTGTCGATGTCCTCGGGCGACAGCGAATCACCGGTCGGCAGCTCCGGGTTGACCGTGTTGCTGCCGTTGGGCTGCGTGGGGTTCCCGTTCGGGCGCTTGGTCGGCGTCTTCGGCGGGAAGAACGGGTTGGCGGCGACCGCCGATCCGCTGCCGGTATCGCCGGGGAGACGTGGACGGAGCGGATCGTCGGGGCGGGTGGTATCGATGCCCTCGCTGTGACCGAGGCCCTTGTCGCTCGTGTCGCCGCCGCCGGCAAGCGTGACGACCGCGATGATCACGCCGGCCAGCAGCACGACCGAGACGCCGAGCAGGACGATCATGCCCTTCTTGTGGCTGGTCTCCGCGGGCGCCGGCTGCATCGCCATCTCCGCGCCCGGCGCCACGGATGGATCGCCGCCCGGAGCGTACGCACCCGCGGGAGCGTTCGGATCCTCGACGCGCACGACCGAGGCCGTGTTGCCCATGCGGGCGACCGCACCCGTGCGCGCGAGCGACGGGCTCGACTGCGTGCGCCGCGACGCCGCGGCGATCGCCTCCGGCTTCTTCGGTGGCGGCCGCATCAGATCGGCGAGCTTGACGACGCGGCTGACCTCGCCGATCGACAGGCCGTCGTCGTCATCGTCCTCGGACTCGACGGTGACCGGCGCGTTCGCGAGCTTGATCGCGGGTGCGGGGTCGGCAGTCAGTGCCGACACGCCCGCCTTCGCACGCGCCGCGACCGGCTCGGCCGCGGTTTGCGCCTCGCCCTCGAACGCCGGCGCTTCGATCTGCGTCGCCTGATCTACCTCCGCAAACCCTTCGGGTTTGCTGCGCACCCCACCGTCATGGGGCTTGCTGTCCCCGACGTCGAACGAGCTGCCAACACCGGGGCGTGTCTCGGTGCGCGGCGTTGGCCCCGACTTCGAGGTCGCCGGCATCGGCGCGACCGCCGGCACCTTCGCCGGACCGGTGCCGTTGGTCTTCGCCTGGATCGATGGGGAGCCGCCGAGCGGCGTCGGATACCGCGACTCGCCGCGCGGCGGTGTGGCCGAGGGGCGCGCCATGCCGGGACCGAGGCCCGCCGCGGGCTGTGCGGCGACGTTGCGCTCGAGGGATGCCATCGTCGCCGCGAACAGCGGCTTCGGCTCTTCCTCGACGACCTGCCGGGTCTGCGCGCGCAGCGCGGGCACGCCGCCGGTGATCCGCGGCAGCGGTGGAGGTGCCGGCGCGGGCGCGGGCTTCTTCCGGATCCCGCGGAAGTGACTGACCTTGTCGACGGGCAACCAGTCGTCGAAGCCCTCGCTCCAGCAGTGGAGGTCGGCGTCGAAGGTCTTCCCGGAGATCCACCGCTGCGCCTCGGCGAGCGAGTACGGACCTTCTTGATCGCCGTCGATCGAGACGTACCACTCCTCCTCGAGCGCCGGCGGGGGACGCGTCATCGCAGAGGCGAACGCGGCACCGAGTGCACCAGCCGGCGCACCGTTCGGCGCTGCGCTCGGGGACGCGGTGGCCACCGGCGGCGCGAGCGTCGTCGGCTTTGCATTGCGACGCGGGCCCGCAGCCTCGGCGACACCGGCGTCTGCGTCGGTCATCCCCTCGCGAACGGTGATGACGTTCGCGCAGTTCTTGCACCGGATCTTGAGGATCTTGCCGCGTACGCGGTCGTCACCGATCGAGTAGCGGGTCTTGCAACGATCGCAGAGGAACTTCACCGCAGGCTCCCTCCGCGACGCGGTGCTGCGCACTCCACATTCGTGGAGCGTGCACCGATCAAGCGGGGGCCTCCTCGCGACACGTCCGGTGATTGTGCCGAAAAAAACCTGTGGTGGCAAAGGGGTACGCCCACCTGACACCGACGGAACATCAGGGCTTGGCGCGGTCCGGGGTAGCGCTCCCGCTGCCCTCGCGCTGCCCCACGCCCCCGTCGACGGGCTCGGCGCTCCCCGCGTCGGTCGCAGCGGCCTTACCGCGGCGTCGCGGGACCGTGACCGTCGAGATCACCACCACATCGCGGGTCGGGCCGGTCTCGGAACGCGTGGTGAGGAGACCTCCGACCTCGATGGCATCGGGGCGACTGGTCAACTCGAGGTACAGGTCGACCTCGCGGACCTCGGCGCCGATCCACCGCGCGTTAGCGCTCGACACGCTGTAGAGCGGGGTCGGCTCGACCGACATCGTCCGCTTGCCGTTGTCGAACCGGTAAACGACCAGCGCCCAGCTGCGCAGCTGCGCCTCGTTCGTGCGGGTCACGACCGCCAGCTCGTCGCGGCCTTCCGCGGTGCGCAGCGGCGCCATGAAGAACGCGTTCGGCACCTTGAACGCGGCCGTCGCCTTCTCGGCATCCGGAAGCCGGATCGTGATCTCGTTGTCCTCGAGCTGCACCAGCTCGCCGAGCCCGGTGAGGCACATGCCGATCGCCTTGTCGGTGGAGGCCGGCCGAGGACACTCGTCCTTCACCGGTGCCGGCGACGGCCCGGCGGGCTCCGCGAGGATCGCGATCGCGCTGATCCGATCATCGTCGAGCACGACGCGCGCGTTCTTCATCCCGCTCGGGGTGACCAGCAGCGGATCGTGGCCGCGATCGAGCTCCTCGAGCTGCGGGCCGAGCGAGGTGAGCATCTCGGCGCGTGTGGATCCGACGTGGATGTTCGACTCGGTGCGCGCGACCTCGCTGCCCACCACGGCGACGAACGTCGCGGTGCCCTGCGGCTCGCCACCGATCAGCACCGCGTTGTCCTCGGCGCGGATCAAGCTGCGGTGCAAAAGGCTCGGCACCTCGAACAGCTCCATGCGCGGCCCCGACGGGAGCTGCTCGAGTAGATCGGAGAGCTTCTCGCCGAGCTTGTACGGTCCCACGCTGGTGGCCCGGATCGGATACGGCGGCAGCGCGCGCACCACCCCGACCGGCGGCTCGATCTGCCGGCGCGGTCGCTGAGCCTCGGCCTCCTGCCTCGTCCGATCACTCCGATCGTGATCCGAGCAGGCAACGAGCGCGAGGGTGGCGAACCAGAGCTTCACGTCAGGACGATATACGCTACGAGCGCGAGCACTGCCATGATGAGCGTCCCGACGAGGATCCACGGCAGCCTCGAGGGCGCGGAGCGGGCGAGCAACCCGGACCCAACCATCGGCACCGGTCCGGTGTTCGACGACACGGGAATCGGTGTAGATGCGCGCCGGGACGGCGTCGGCGACGACGTCTCGAGCACGAACCCGGGCACCGGCGTCGGCCGTGCGGGCGGAACCGGTGTCGGGCGCGCTGGCGGAACCGGCGTCGGCCGGATCGGCTGCGTCGCCGGATCATCCTCGGCGCGTGCATCCTCGAGATTCACGTCCTCGCCATCACCTTCATCGGTCACCGCGCGTGCCTGCTTCGGCGCCGTCACGCTGACCTCGTCCTCGCCGCTCCGCGGCGGCAGCTTCGGCTCGGCGCCGGAGACCGGTGCCAACCCCGCGGGCCGCACCGGCACCGGCGTGCGCAGCGCGCGCAGCTCGGCGAGCTCCATGCCAAGCGCCGCGGCGACATCTGCCTCCGGCTGCTCCGCATCCTCCCACTCGGGCGCCTGCTCCGGGCCCGGCGCGCCCTCGCTCGGCTGGTAGCCGTCGAACACCTGGCTATCGAAGTCGAGGTCGTCGGCACCGGTGGCGAGCCGCGCCTCGGACTCGCTGACCAGCTCGGGTCGACGCTGACCGCCCGCGGCGTGCGTGAGCATGTCGAGGTAGCGTGCGATCCGCACGGGACCGGAGTGCAACCGCTCGTCGCGGAGGAACGTCTCGAGATCGTCGGCGAGGTCATACGCCGACTGATAGCGATCCGCCGGATGTCGCTCGAGCGTGCGCATCACGATGCCTTCGAGTGCGGCCGGATATCCGCGCCGCGCGAACGTGGGCGGCTCGACCTGCGCCTCGATCAGCTTCGGCACGATCTCGTTCGCGGGACCACGAAACAACCGGCGCCCGACCGTGATCTCGTAGAGCACGATGCCGAGCGAGAAGATGTCGCTACGGTGATCGACGGCGGCCGCCGACGCCGGGCGCGCCGCCTGCTCGGGCGACATGTACGAGAGCTTGCCGGGAATCACGTCGGAGCGCGTGCGCTGACCACGCGCGCGGGCGATGCCGAAGTCGATCACCTTCATGGTCCCGTCCTGCGTGACGAGCAGGTTCGTCGGCGAGATATCGAGGTGCACGATCTCGAGCGGCTGATCGGCGAGCGGCGTGCCCTCGCCTCCCCGCTTCGCATGGAAGTAGCCCATGCCCGCGGCGGCCTGGCGGATCAGCTCGACGGCGTGCTCGATCGGCAGGAACCGCCCGTGCGTGAGGCCGCGCCGGCACAGCTCGTTGAGCTCCTCCCCGACGATGTACTCCATCGCGATGTACGGGATGCCGTCGTGCTCGTCGACGTCGTAGACGTGGACGATGTTGGGATGGTTGAGCAGCGCACCGATCCGCGCCTCGTCGAGGAACAACTCGACGATGCGCGGATCGTCGGCGAGCTCGGCGCGGAGGCGCTTGATCACGACCTCCTTCTCGAACCCGGCCATCGCGGCCTGGCGCGCGAGATAGATCTCCGCCATGCCGCCGACCGCGAGGCGGCGCAGCAGCGTGTACCGCCCACCGAACGCGGTCGGCTCGAGATCCGCGGTGCGGTGGCGCTTCATCCGGCGCGCTCCGGTTTCGGGATCGCGACTCCGGCAGCGGCGTGCGCGGCGAGCGTGCCCTCGATCGCGGCGCGCGCGACGAGGTTCTCCGGCAGCGGCGATAGCGCGGGCATCGCCGAGGCGGGCGCGGAGAACGCCGACAGCACGCGGGTCATCCCGCCCGAGAGACCGTCGAGGTCATAGCCGCCCTCGAGGACGGCGACGATCTTCCCACCCGTGTGGGCATCCGCGAACGCGCGCAGCCGCTGCGCCATCGCCGCGAACCCATCGTGCGTCACGCGCATTCCGGCGAGCGGATCGTGCTGGAACGCATCGAAGCCCGCCGACACGAGCAGGAGGTCGGGCTTGAACTTCCTCAGCGCGGGGAGGAACACGTGGTCGAACACGGCGGCGTAGTCGGCGTCGCCCGAGCCATGCGGCAACCCGACGTTGACCGTCGCGCCCTTCGCGTTCGGTGCGCCGAGCTCCGTCGGGGCGCCGGTGCCCGGGTAGTACGGATACTGGTGGACCGAGAGGTACAGGACGTCGGGGTCGGCCCAGAAGATGTCCTGCGTGCCGTTCCCGTGGTGGACATCCCAGTCGAGGATGGCGACCCGCGCCGCGCCGCGCGCACGTGCGGCCGCGGCGGCGACGGCGACGTTGTTGAGCAGGCAGAAGCCCATCGCACGATCGCGCGTGGCGTGGTGGCCGGGCGGCCGCACGACGGAGATGCCCTGCGCGAGCGCCCCATCGAGCACATCGGTGACGAGCTGCGAGGTCGTACCGGCAGCGCTCCGCGCGGCGTTCCACGTCTCGGGAGAATAGTAGGTATCGGCGTCGAGCCAGCCGGTCTTGCCGGGGATGGTCTTGGTCAGCTCGTCGAGATATGCGCCCGCGTGCACGCGCGCGAGCTCCTCGTCGGTAGCGATGCGCGTGATGATCCGGCGCCCACGCTCCGCGATGCCGGCGGCGAGCAGCGCATCGCGCACGGCTTCGGCGCGCGCCGGGCGCTCGGGGTGCCCGGAGGGCGCCCGGTGCTGGACGAAGATGTCGTCGAGGACGTACCCCAGCATCGTCAGTCGCGTTCCATCTTCGGCGGGCGCGACAGCATGCGCGTCATCACGTCGCGCACCGGGACCCCCTCGTAAATGATCGCGTGCATCGCATCGATGATCGGCGCATCGCAGCCGAGCTTCTGCGCGAGCGCCTTCGCCACCTTCGTGGTCTTCACGCCCTCGGCGACTTGCTTCATCTCGGCGAGGATGTCCGGCATCTTCTTGCCCTGACCGAGCGCGAGACCGACGCGCCGGTTGCGCGACGAGTCCCCCGAGCAGGTCAGCACGAGATCGCCCATGCCGCTGAGCCCGGCGAACGTCTGCGGGTGCGCGCCGAGCATCACGCCGAGCCGCGTGATCTCCGCGAGGCCGCGCGTGATCAGCATGATCCGCGTGTTCGAGCCGAAGCCGAACCCGTCGGAGATGCCGGCGCCGATCGCGACCACGTTCTTCAGCGCGCCGCCGAGCAGCACCCCCGGAACATCGTCGGTCGCGTAGATCCGGAAGTTGAGCGCGGTCAGCGCGGCCTGCGCTTCCTTCGTGGAATCGGCGTCGCGGCCGGCGAGCACGATGGCGGCGGGCATCCCCGCGGCGAGCTCGCTCGCGAACGTGGGTCCCGAGAGGTACGTCGCGCGCGCCGCGATCCGCTCCGGGAGAATGTCGCGGTACACGGCGTCGATCGTGTGCAGCGTGCCTTCTTCGAGGCCCTTCGATGCGTTGATCACGATCGCGTCTCGATCCATCCACTGCGCGGCCTTGCCGAGCGTGTCGCGGATGCCGTGCGACGGCGTGACGCCCAGGATGAAGCGCTTGCCGCGCACCGCCGCCTCGAGATCGCTCGAGACCGTGACGGAGTCGGGCAACCGGTAACCCGGCAGGTACGCCTTGTTCTCGCGCGCCGCATCGATCTCGCGCGTCGACTCGGCGTTGCGGTTGTAGAGACACACGCGATGACCGTGATGACCGAACAGGACGGCGAGACAGGTGCCGTAGCTCCCGGCGCCGATCACCGCGATGTCTTCGGTGCTCATCGGCGCCGACCCTAACATTTCGCGCAGGTAGGATGAAAGGCGGTCGCCCGCCTAGCCGCCGCCGGCGGTCTCGGGCGTGTGCGACAGCGCCTCGCTCGCCAGGACCACGCGGTTGCGCCCGGCGCGCTTCGCCACGTAGAGCGCGGTATCCGCGGATCGCACGAGCGTCTCGGCATCGGCGCCGTCATCGGGGAAGGTGGCCACGCCGAACGATGCGCTGAGTTTTCCCGCGCGGGGCGCGGCCTCGGAAAAGTCGTGCGTGTTGATGCGCTCGCGAACGCGCTCCGCGACCTTCGCCGCCGTGAACTTCGGCGTATCGACGAGGATGACCGCGAACTCCTCTCCACCATAGCGCGCGACCACGTCGTTGGCCCGTCGCGTGTCGGCGAGCACGCGCGCGAGCTGGCGCAGCACCTCGTCGCCCGAGGGGTGGCCGAACGTGTCGTTGAACTGCTTGAAGTGATCGACGTCGAGCATGAGCAACGAGAGCGGCAGACCGCTGCGCTGGCTGCGCTCGACCTCGAGGGTCAGCCGCTCGTGGAAGTGGCGGTGGTTGTAGAGGCCGGTCAGACCGTCCGTGACCGCGAGCTGCGCGAGCCTCGTGTTCGCCTCGGCGAGCTCGTGCGTGCGCTCGTGGATCTTTGCCTCGAGCTCGCGGTTCATCTCGAGCAGCGCCTGGTTCTTCGACTGCAGCGACGCGATCAGGTGCTGGTTCTCGTTCACCAGCCGGTACGTGCGCAGGAGATTCTCCACCGCGAGCAGCAGCGCGGTCTCGTCCCACGGCTTGCCGATGTAGTGGTTCAGGTGGGCGCGGTTGATCGCCTCGATCACCGCATCGAGGCCGGCCTGGCCGGTCAGGAGGATCTTCGTCTTGGTGGGCAGCCGGCGGTCGACGATCTCGAGAAGCTCGACGCCCTTCATGCCGGGCATGATCTGATCCGCGATCACGAGCGCGATGTGCTCGCCCTCGCGGCTCAGCTCGTCGAACAGCGCGACCGCTTCATCGCCCGAGCGGGCAGTCGCGATCTGGCACTCGTGCCCGAACCGCGCGCCGAGCTGTGCGCGGAGCACGCGGAGCACACCCTCCTCGTCGTCGACGCAGACGATGACCTCGCGACGATTCACGTGGCCCTCTTCGCGTTCGTGATCGGCAGCCGCACCTCGAACACGGTCTTGCCCGGCTCGGACGTGCAGCGCATCTCGCCGCCGTGCTTGTCGACGATCTGGCGCGCGATGCCGAGCCCGAGGCCGGTGCCTTCGCCCTTCGGCTTGGTGGTGAAGAACGGCTCGAAGATCTGCGGCAGCACCTCTTCGGGCACGCCCGGACCGTCATCGATCACGCGGACCACCGCCCACTGGCCATCCCGCGCATCTTCGACGGTGGTCTCGATCGTGATCGCGCCCTTCCCGGCCAGCGCCTGCTGCGCGTTCTGGATCAGATTCGTCCACACCTGGTTCAGCTCGTCCACGTACACGGGCACGCTCGGAAGGTCTCCGTAGTGCCGTTCGACGACGATATCACGCAGCGCATGGTGCAGGAGCGCGAGCGTGGTCTCGAGCCCCTCGTGCAGATCGGCCTCGGTCCGCGTGGCCTGCTGGTCGAGGTGCGAGTAGCTCTTCAGCGCGCCGACGATGCGCTGGATCTGACCTATCGCGTGGCGCACCGTCGACGACGTGCGGTGCAGATAGACGTGGTCGGTGAGCGCGGCGACCACCTCGCGTGCGAGCGCGCGATCGGGACCGAGCGTGTCGAGCAGGCGCCGCGCGTCCTCGATGGTCGCGCCGAGGTCGCCGAGCTCGGGGGCGACAGGAGCCAGCTCGGGGAGCGCGGCCGCGATGTCCCTGCCCGTCTTGCGCGCGAACAGGCCGGTCGCGAGCGGGCGATCGGCGAGCTGGGGCGCGGTCGCCTCGAGGTAGGCGGTGACCGAGCGGATCACGTCGGGGGCGCTCGCGCGCGCCGCGATCTCCGCGCCGTGACGCGCGACGCGGACCAGCGCGGCGCCGAGGCCATCGATCGAGCCGCGGATCGCCGCGGTCGGCGAGTTGATCTCGTGCGCCACGCCGGCGACGAGCAGACCGAGACCGGCCATCCGCTCCGAGAGCACGAGCTGCGCCTGGGTCTCGCGGAGATCCGCGAGCGCGCGGCCGAGCTCGCTGTTGATCGCCGTCAGCTCGGCGGTGCGCAGCCGGACCTTGCGCTCGAGCTCCTCGCTCGCTTCGCGAACCTCCTGGTAGAGCAGCGCGTTCTCGACGGCGGCGCCGGCCTGATCCGCGAACGTGGTCAGGAGGTTGAAGTCGGCCTCGGAGAACTCGCGCGCGTCATCGGCGCGGCCGACCGCGAGCACGCCCACGACGCGAGCCTTGCGATCGAGCGGCAGCGCGACCAGCGGGCCAGGGGCTCCGGCCTTCTTCGCCGACTCCGAGTACAGCGGATCATCGGCCGCGCGGTCGAGCCGGATCGGCTGCCGGGTCCTCTGGACGTGCTCCGCGAGCGAGCGCAGCGACTCGGCGGCGGTGAGCGCCTCGTCGGTGGCGAGCGCGCTCGAGACATCGGGCCGCCGCGCGCGCGCCGCCGATGCGCGCAGCCGCGGGTTCGCGCCGCCCTCCGCGAGCCACAGCGCGGCGAGCTGGATATCGAAGGTGCGCGCGACGGCGTCCACGATCTTGCGCGACACCAGATCGAGATCGATGACGCTCGACACCGCGCGACCGGCATCGTGGAGCGCCACGATCTCGCGCATGCGCGCCGCGAGGCGGGCCTGGTTGTCCTTGAGCGTCACCGTCATCTGGTTGAACGCGGTCGCGAGATCGGTGAGCTCGTCGCCGCCGGGGATATCGATCCGGTGCTCGAGATCGCCGCGCGACACGGCGGTGGCGCCGCGATGGAGGCGCGCGATCGGTGCGCCGAGGCGCCGCGACCAGAACAGCGCGAGCACGAGCGCGAACACCAGCGCGCCGATGCCGCCGCCGATCAGCGAGCGGATCGCGAGGCGCTTCGTCGCCTCGAGCGGCCCGCGATCCACGGCGACGCCGATCACGCCGATCGCGCGGTCCTGGCCGTCGAGGAGGCCGGTCAGCGCGACCTCGTACGTGCCGGTTGGCAGCTCGAACGCACGCACCACCTTCTGGCCGCGCATCCCTGCGGCGCGATCCTCCGCCGAGACGGTGACCGTGTCCGCGCGCTTGCCGAGCGTCGAGCGGAACGTCACGGCGAGGATCCCGGAGGTGCCGCCGATCAGCACGTCGGCCGACAGCGCGCCCTTGATGCCATCGGCGAAGTCGCCGTCGAGCGGCGTCGACAGCACGAGCACGCCCTTGAGCGCGAGGCCGGCATCGACGACCGGCGATACCGCGCGGACCACCACGCGATCGCCGACCGCGACCAGCGACACGGCGCGCGTCCACGATTGGCCGGCGGCGATCAGCGCGTCGTGCGGCTCGATGCCGACGTCGGAGAACCGCGCCACCGCGCCGCCCAGCACGCGGTCGAAGATCAGCACGCCGTTGGCATTGAGGAGCTGCAGCCGCGCCGACGGCACGTGGACGCCCTCGTGCGCGATCCACGCCTCGATCGCGGGCGGTCCGAGATCGATCGCCGCGGCGAGCTCCTGCGACTCCGACATCTGCACGGTCTCGTCGCCGATCCGCTCGACGGCGCGCAGCACGAGGTTGAGGCCGACGGTGAGCTGCCGCCGTGCATCTTCCTGCAGGCCGGTCTCGAGGCTCGAGAGGATCACGCGCGTCGCGAGCACGGCGACGATGAGCACCGGCACGAGGCCCGCGACCGCCATCGCGGCGACCAGCTTGCTGCGCAACCGTAGCCGAAGCTTCGGGGCGGGCGCCGGCTTGACGATCCGCGGGTTCTTCGGCGGCTTCGGCGAGATCCGCTTCCCGGCCGTGCTCACTTGGGCTCGCCCCGCCTGATCAGCGCGTAGATCGGATGGCCGCGCGGCGTCAGGATCAAGCCCTCGAGCTCCTTGCGTGCGGCGACCACGAGCTCGGAGTGCGCCAGCGGGACCCACGGCGCATCGGAGGCGATCCGATCCTGCACCGCGGCGTACAGCCCCGAGCGCGTGGGCTCGTCGCTCGCGCCCTGCGCGTCGGTGAGCAGACCGTCGACGCCGGGATCCCGGTAGAACGCGATGTTCTGCGCAGCGCCGACGAGCGCATTATCCGAGTGGAACAGCACGTAGAGGAAGTTGTCGGGATCGCCGGTGTCGCCGACCCAGCCGAACACGCCGAGGTCGTGCTCTCCGGACTCGACGGACTTCTTGTGGTCGCTGTACGGCTGAAGCACCAGCTCGGTCTTGATCCCGACCTGCGCGAGCGCGACCTGCAGGAACCGCGCGACCCGCTCGGGCTGCGCGAGGTACGGCCGCGGTGTCGACAGCGAGTACAGCTTGTAGACGCGGTCCGGATCGAACGTGTGGTCGGCGATCGCCTCGGCGAGCAGCTTGCGCGCCGCGACCAGGTCGTACGTGTAGATCGTCGACGGCTTG
The DNA here is from genome assembly GCA_038203335.1 of Haliangiales bacterium. Classification (GTDB taxonomy): domain Bacteria; phylum Myxococcota_A; class Polyangia; order Haliangiales; family Haliangiaceae; genus JABFXX01. The sequence goes on from JBBRED010000026.1 coordinate 39,156, forward strand.
TGATAGCCCCACTGCGTCGGCGGCAGCGGGCCATCGGCGGCGAGGGCGCGGCCCTGGTACGCGAGCTTGACGATCGGCTCCTTGTTGATCGCGTAGCTCGCCGCGCGGCGCACGCGCGGATCGTTGAACGGCGGGTGCTGCGTGTTGAACGCGAGGTAGCTGACGTCGTTGCCGGGGGTCGAGCGCAGGTCGAGGTCGGGGTGGAGCTCGACGAACGATTGCTCGTCGGGGAGAATCGACGTGGCGATGTCGACGGATCCGGACTCGAGCTCGACGAGCCGCTGGCGTGCATCGACGACCACGCGGAACACGACGCGATCGATCGCGGGGCGCTTGCCCCAGTAGCCATCGAACCGGTGGACCACGACCTGCTCGCCGCGGGTCCAGCTCTCGAAGGCGAACGGCCCGGTGCCGATGGGATGATCCCTGAACGCATCGCCCCACCGCGACACCGCGGTCGGCGACACGATCGGGAACATCGCGACGTTGCCGATCAGCGGTGCGTACGGGCGCGACGTGGTGATCACCAGGGTGCGAGCGTCGATCGCCTCGACCTTCGTCACCTCCTTGAGGAGGCTGCGCCAGTAGGCGCCGTCCTCGCCCTTCACGTAGTTCGGATGCTTCGGATCGAGCAGACGCTCGAACGAGAACTTCACCGCCGCGGCGTCGAGCAGCGTGCCGTCGTGGAACCGCACGTTGTCCTCGAGGACGAACCGCCAGCTCTTGCCATCGTCCTCGGCCTTCCACGACGTCGCGAGCCCCGCGGTGATGTCGGTGGTGCCCGGCATCCAGCGTACGAGTCCCTCGAACAGCAGCTCGCCGACCTCGATCGACTCGCTGTCGGTGACGCGGATCGGATCGAGACCGATGACGCCGGCGGCCTCCGCGACGACGAGCGCGCCCGGATCGCGGCGATGATCGTGGATCGCCCGGCCCGCGTCGCAGGCTGCGAGGGCGATGCACGCCAGCATCAGCCTACCCGTCGTCATCGGCTCTGACTCTACTCCACTCGCGCGGTCGATCCACCTGCGCACCGCTTCGCGGTGCTGCGCGCCGACGTTCGTCGGGCTTGCGATTGACTCTCGGCTTTCGCTGACTTAGCGTCCGGGACGACATCGTCTCAGGGGGACCGTTCATGCGCGTAGCCTATGCTCTAGCCACCGTCATCGCTCTCGCCGCCTCGGGCTGCGACATCGGGAAGATCACCGTCAACACGACGTCGAAGGTCCTCGAGCGCGGTCAGCCAAGCCTCCAGCAGGAAGGCGACTACGAGATGGCGCGGCAGGCGATCCCCGGCGCGCTGAAGACCGTCGAGAGCTTCTGGATCGTCGACCCAGATAACCCGCGCCTGACGAAGATCCTCACCGAGGGTTACTGCCAGTACGGCACCGGCTTCGTCGAGGATGACTGGGAGGCCGCGAAGTTCAAGAAGGACCTCGAGCAGACCGACTATCACAACACCCGCGCGAGCCACATCTTCACGCGCTGCCTCAACTTCGCGCTGAAGACGCTCGGCAGCCGCTGGCAGAAGGAGATCTTCGCCGACGACCAGGCCGTCGTCGACAAGCTCATCAAGGACACCGGCAAGGGCAAGCGCTTCCCGCTGCTGTTCGCCGCGACCGCGCTCGGCTCGGTGATCAACCACAACCTGACGCGCATCGAGATGATCGCGTACCTGCCGACCGTGCAGGCGATGCTCGAGCGCGTGGTCGAGATCGACACCAAGGACGGCCCGCCGTCGAACAAGGCCCACGCTGCGCTGCCGTACGTCGCGCTCGGCATGATCTACACCGCGCGCGGCAAGGCGCTCGGTGGTGACCCCGACAAGGGCCGCCAGATGTTCGAGCAGGCTCTGAAGGTCACCGACAACAAGTTCCTGCTCGCGCGTACGCTGATGGCGTACCGCGTCGGACTCGCGACCAACGACCGCAAGTTCTTCCACGATCAGCTGAAGATCGTGCTCGAGACCGCACCGTCGGTGTGGCCGGAGCAGCGGCTCGCGAACGAGGTGGCTCACCGCCGCGCGCGGCGCTATCTCTCGCACGAGAAGGACCTGTTTCAGTAGCGGTGAATACGGCCGTCCTGTGCGCCGTCTCACCGGTGCGGCGGCTATAGTCTTGCGCAATCACTACGATCGCCCGAAGGAGCTACTCATGATCCGGATGACCAAGGTACTGGGACTGTGTGCGGTTGCTGCGCTTTGCTATGCGACCCCGGCAAAGGCGGATCCGGTCGAGATCCGGCTCGCGACGCTCGCGCCGTCGGGTAGCCCGTGGATGGCCGTGCTCGACAAGGCCGCCAACGAGATCAAGGTCAAGACGGCCGGCCGCGTCACGATGAAGTACTTCGAGGGTGGTCAGCAGGGTGACGAACGCGACTTCGTTCGTAAGATCAAGCTCGGTCAGCTCGATGGCGCCGCCGTGACCTCGATCGGACTCTCGATGATCGACGAGTCGATCCGCGTCCTCGAAGTGCCGATGATGTTCTCCAGCGCCGAGGAGGTCGACTACGTCGCCGACAAGATGTGGCCGATGTTCCAGAAGCGCTTCGAGAAGAAGGGCTTCAAGCTCAACGACCGCGGCGAGGTCGGCTGGGTCTACTTCCTGTCGAAGACCAAGATCGAGTCGATCGCTGACCTCAAGGGCCAGAAGGTCTGGCAGTGGGGCGATGACGCGCTGGTCGGCGCGATGTTCAAGAAGCTCGGCCTCAACGGCGTGCCGCTCGGCGTGCCCGAGGTCGATGCCAGCCTGACGTCGGGTCGCATCACGGCGGCCTACGGCTCGCCCGTCGCTGCGGTCGCGCTGCAGTGGTACACGAAGATCAAGTTCATGACCTCGATGCCGATGAGCTTCGCGATCGGCGCCACCGTGGTGTCGCTCGAGTCGCTGAAGAAGCTCAGCCCGGCGGAGCAGAAGGCGCTCGAGGACATCGGCAAGGCGAGCGCGAAGAAGCTGCGCAAGGTGATCCGCAAGGCGAACGAGGACGCGAAGGCCACGATGGTCAAGAAGGGCATCACGGTCGTCCAGACCCCGACCGCGATGGTCGACGAGTTCACGAAGAGCTCGGACGAGGTCCGCAAGGCGCTCGTCGGCAAGGTCTACTCGCAGGAGGACCTCGACACCGTCATCAAGTTCCGCGACGAGTACCGCGCGAAGAACAAGAAGTAATCAGTCGATCGTCGACTGCGGGCCCGGTCGCTAAACGCTTCCGGGTCTTTGCATTTTCGGCCCCGTGGATTGATCGGGGATCGCCTGCGCCCCTACGATTGGCCGGTGACCGACGAACCCGAGGGTGAAGAGGCCGAGGCGAAGGCTGACGCGAAGCCAGCGAAGGACGACGCCGCGCCCGATCGCGAGGCGGACATCCCGGTGACGCGCAAGCAGGATGCGGTCGAGCCCGAGCCGCGGCAGAGCGCGGTCGACCTGAAGGCACCGATCACGTATCCCGATGACGGTCCGGTCTCCGCGAAGGTCCGAAAGATCGACAACATGATCGGCGTTGCCGAGCAGATCGTGCTGGTGACCATCCTCATCGCGGTCGTGCTGACCGCCGCGAGCCACGCGCTGC
>JBBRED010000027.1:0-42666 GCA_038203335.1 Haliangiales bacterium
CAGAACGACGGCCCCATCCGGCTCGCCTTGCCCTGCGCGCGCAGCACGACGTCGGCGATGTGGTCGGTCACGGTGACGGTGGCCCAGGACGTCTCGGGGATCATGCGCGCGATGGTACATGGGCCGAGGGACCCGGCCAGCTCGGTTGCCAGCGCCGACAGGCCCGATCCCAACCACGCGGGATCGCGGAGGTACTGGCTGGTCCATGCCGTGCACCGAGAGAGTGAACGGAGCCCCCGATGCCGAAGTACCAGCCCGCCACCGACTACGCCGACGACGACGCCACCCAGCTCGATCGCGAGCCCCACTGGTCGAGCCTGCGGCAATCGATCGCTCGGATGGGTACCGCGTCGGTACGCCGGGTCTCGGCGCCGCGGTCGGTTCCGCCCGCGCGATCCGCCCCGCCGGCGATCGGGCCCGCGCCTGTCCTGCTGCGTGCGCTGCCGCCCGCGACGGCGCCGGCGATCTCGGGCGCGTCTTCGAGCACCGCGTCGGCGCTTCCGCCGCGCCTGCCGCCCGCGGTCCAGCGCTCCGCCACGACCAGCACACCGCCCGCGCCGCTGCCGATCGTGGAGACCTCGAACTACATGCTGCCGTTCTATTCGTACTCCGAGTCGCAGACGCAGTATGGCCTCGAGACCGAGCGCGTCGCGCCGCTACCGATGTCGGACCTGCGGCCCGACTGGTACGTCACGCTCGCAAAGCTGTGGTCGCGCTTCGCCGCGCCCGCGTGCGGCGCGATCGCCGGCCTGATCTTCGTGGTCGGCTACCTCGCGTATGCGAGCCAGAACCGCGGCGCGCTCGCCGCATCCGCCACGCCCGCACCGCGCATCGTGATGCCGGTCGAGGTCGCGGTTGCCGCGCCCGCACCCGAGGAAGTGCGCGCGCCGACCATCACCACCCTCGCCGTCGCGGATGACGATGCGCCGATCGCAAAGGCCAAGCGCCCCACCGCGAAGCGCGTCGTGACCAAGCGGCTGTCGAGCAACAAGCGCCGTCCGATCCGCCTCAACGACGCCACGCCGCTCGGCGATCTCCGCCCGAGCCGTCGCTGAGCTCCGGAAACAAGAAAGCCGCCGGGTCTCCCAGGCGGCTTGCTCGTCTACAACGTTCGAATCAGATCGGGCGAACGTTCTCGGCGCGCGGACCCTTGGGGCCGCGACCTTCCTCGTAAGCCACCTTCTGGCCTTCGCGGAGCTCCTCGAAGCGGACATCCTGGACCGCCGACATGTGGAAGAACAAGTCGGTCCCCGAGCCGTTCGCAATGAAACCGAAACCCTTATCCGTCAAACGCTTGATCGTACCTTCAGACATCTTGAAACCTCTGTGCGTAGTGACCTTGGAAGGGATGGGAGCGACAGAGCGTCGACTCCAGGAAAAGGCATCCCAGCGTTGGTCGAGGTCTTTTTGCCTCTGATTCGGTCTGACGTCGAGCCCAATGTTTCGGAATTCAGCGTTTCTTCGCCGGCTTCGCGGCCACCGCTTCTGGAGCGGGCTTGGAGGGCTTTTCCGGCATGAACGCGACGACGGCGTTCGGGATCAACGCCCACAACAGAGCTGGCCACATGGGCTGCTTCAGCACGTTGATGAGCAGCAGCCCCGCCATCACGACGAGCATCGCCACGCGGGCGAGCGCGTACTTCTTTCGCTTGTCGGCGGGCAGGAACAGCAGCAGCAGATCGAGCGGCATCAGCGCGAGCGTGGTCTCGTTCCACCGCACGTATGGCAACGGGCTGATGACCAGCAGACCCCAGAACACCGTGCCGAGCAGCGCGATCGGCGCGACCGCGATCGCGAGGCCCGCGCGCTGGAACCGACCCCACAGGCGCGTGGCCCACGCCGGCGCGGTGAGCAGGATGATGATGAAGCAGAACATCAGCCGACCGGTCGGCGCGGTCTTGAGGTCCTCCATGTGCTGCTCGAGATCCGCGCGCTCGGCGGCTGAGATGCTCGGATCGCCGAGGCGCTTCTCGATCTCCTTGAGCGCGGGCGGACCCTTGCGCGTGTAGATCGCGATCGGCTCGGAGTGCCACAGCGGCGTCGCAGCCTCGCGCAGGTAATCGGGGAGGAACATCCGCTCCCAGTACGAGGGCACGCGATCCGTGGCGCGCCCCATCGCGAGGTCCGTGATGATCAGGAACAGCGGCATCCCGTAGAAGCCTTCGCGCGCGAGGTCGCGATAGGTCCGGTCGTCGGTGGTCATCACCATCTTCTGCAGCGCGTGATCCGTGGCGTCGTCGAGGATGTCGCGCACGCGCGTGGTGCAGTTGTCCCAGAAGTGATCGTAGGAGTAGTGCTTGTTCTCCTCGAGGATGTCGAACTCGAGCTTGTCGATGACCTGCTTCTTCTGCGCCTGCGTCAGCGGGAGCTTCTGCACCCAGATCGTGCGATCCGCGAACTGATAGATCCCGAGCATCTCGCGCGGGTTCATCTTCCCGACCCAGAAGCTGCCGTTACCGCGGAAGAACCCCCACGCCATCTGGAGCGGGTGGTGGAAGTCGCCGATGCCGTAGTTGTAGCAAGCGTTCTCGCGCGGGTTCTCGTACTCGATGCACAGCGCGATGTGGCCGTGCCGCTCCCACGCGAGCGAGCCGACGCCCATCGTGACGAGCTCGACGCGGGGGAACTCGTCGGAGAGCCGCTTCTCCTCCGGCGTCTGCTGGACCGGAGGCTGGGCGGCGGCGGGTCCCGCCAGCGCGGCCACGAGGAGGCACGTCAGCACCACGATTCGACGGGTCACCAGACGGAGTGTGTTGTGATGCTTGGGTTTACGCAAGGGGCCAGGCTTCGGGCTACAAGGCGGAAGTGACGTTCCAGCGGCTCCGCACAGCGACCGGCTCCCGAGCGCGGCGAGGGACGTTGACCACGCTCCACTCAACCGTCGAGACCCCCGTGTTCATGCCCGTGGGAACACGCGGCGCGGTGCGGACCCAGACCCTGCGACAGCTCCAGGACCTCGATCCGGCCATCATCCTCGCGAACACCTATCACCTGATGGTGCGGCCCGGCCCGGAGGTGTTCGACAAGATGGGTGGCCTCCATCCGTGGATGGGGTGGAAGCGCGGCATCCTCACCGACTCCGGCGGGTTCCAGGTGTTCTCGCTCGCCGCCGGCCGAACGATGAGCGAAGAGGGCGCCGCGTTTCGCGCCCCGCTCTCCGGCGGGACGATCCTGCTGACGCCCGAGCGCTCGATCGCGATGCAGCGCTCGATCGGCTCCGACGTGATGATGGTCCTCGACCAGTGCATCGATTCCACGAGCCCGCGCGCCATGGCCGAGGAAGCGATGTCGCTCACGCATCGCTGGGCGCGGCGCTCGCTCGCGGCGCGCGGTGACTCGCCGCAGAAGCTGTTCGCGATCGTGCAGGGCGCGTGCTTCGCGGATCTGCGGCGCGAGAGCGCGAGCGCGCTGACCGACATCGGCGGCTTCGATGGCTACGCGATCGGCGGCCTCGCCGTCGGCGAGAGCAAGGCGCAGCGCGAGGACATCACGGAGCTGACCGCGGAGCTGCTGCCGGCGGAGCTGCCGCGCTATCTGATGGGCGTCGGCACGCCGCTCGATCTGCTCGAGGCCGTGCATCGCGGCGTCGACATGTTCGATTGCATCTTGCCAACGGCCTGGGCGCAGCACGGCAAGGCATTCACGTCGCACGGGCGGATCGATCTTCGGCGCGGCGTGCACAAGTTCGCGGAGCAGCCGCTCGATGCCACGTGCGACTGCGATGCGTGCACGCTGTACACACGCTCGTACCTGCACCACCTGGTGAAGTGCGAGGAGCCGCTCGGGTGGCAGCTCCTCTCGTTCCACAACCTGCGATTCTACCTGCGGCTGATGGCACGGATCCGCGCGGAGATCGAGGCCGATACGTTCGCGCAGTTCCACGCCGCGCAGCGCGAGCTGCTCGGCGATCACGATCGCGACAACCCGCCCCTGCGCCAACCGCGGATGAAGCCGCCGCGCCCCACGGAGCGAGGCGCGTTCCGGATGCACACGTCGACGCATGGGTTCACCAGCATCCAGCACGCCGACTCCGGCGAGATCATGCACTCGGTCAATCAGCCCGATGCCGAGGCGGAGCGCGTGTACATCACGCAGTCGCGGCTGATCGCGCGGGCGCTCACCGGCGAGCGCCCGCTCGTGGTGTGGGACGTGGGCCTCGGCGCCGCGCACAACGCGATGGCGCTGGTCCGTGCTCTCGATGCGGCGCCCGCGCACGCGCCTGTGGAGCTCGTGAGCTTCGAGCGCGATCTCGATGCGTTTCACCTCGCGCTCGCGAACACCGGTCCGTTCGAGCACCTGCGGCACCCGGCACCGAACATCCTCGCGCATCGCGGGCGATTCGAGCGCGATCGGTTCGCCTGGTCGCTCGTCGAGGGCGACTTCCTCGAGCGCATGGCCGCGGCGCCGCGCCCCGACGTGCTGTTCTACGATCCGTTCTCGGCGAAGGTCGATGCGCCGCTGTGGTCGCTGGCGGCGTTTCGCGCCTTGCGAGACCTCCTCGTGGGCCCGACCGAGCTGTTCACGTACACCGCGTCGACCGCGATCCGATCCACGTTGCTCGCCGCGGGGTTCCACGTCGCGCGCGGCGTGCCGAGCGGCCCGAAGGAAGAGACCACGATCGCGCTGATCCTCGGGCCCGAGGTCGCGGGTCACGACCTGCTCGGCGCCGGGTGGCTCGAACGCAGAGCGCGCTCGACGGCGCGGGTCCCCGAGCTCGACCAGGCGATCGCCGCGCACCCGCAGTTCGCCGTCCGGTAATGGGGTCGGACCCCATTTCCGGACACGCTTGCATTTCACGCGCGCGCCGCAGCGGTGTTGCCGTCCCGACACGAAGCGGCAATACGTTTGCCGTCGAATGAGATGGTCAGCGGCGGTTGTCGCAGTCATTGCGCTGGGTTGGGGCTGCAAGAAGACGAGTGAGGAGGCGCCGGCGAAGCCGCCTCCGGATCGACCTGTCGCGGCCGCCAAGGTGGAGCTGTCCATCCTCTACGGCAGCGAGAAGAAGACCTGGATCGAGGAGCAGATCACCGCGTTCAACGCGGCGAACCCGTCGATCCACGTCAGCGGCAAGCCCGCCGGCTCGGGCGAGGCCATGACCTCGATCCTCGACGGCACCGAGAAGCCCGCGATCTTCAGTCCCGCCTCGGGCGCGTACATCACGCTGCTCAACCAGCGCTGGCAGACGCGCGATAACCACACCAAGCCGCTCGCGCCCGCGGGTGATCCGCTCGTGCTGTCGCCGATCGTGATCGCGATGTGGAAGCCGATGGCGGAGGCGCTCGGATGGCCGGCCAAGCCGATCGGCTGGGCCGATATCCTCAAGGTCGGATCGGATCCGAAGGGCTGGAGCGCCTACGGTCGGCCCGAGTGGGGCGAGCTCAAGCTCGGTCACACGCAGTTCGAGTACTCGGGCTGCTCTCGGTGCTCGCGATCGCCTACGCCGGGGCGAACAGCACGCGTGGCCTGACCGCGGCGGACCTGCCGAAGGTCGAGAAGTACATGGCGCAGGTCGAGGACTCGATCGTCCACTACGGCAAGTCGACCGGATTCTTCTCCGACAAGATGGTCGAGCGCGGCACGAGCTACCTCTCCGCAGCGGTGCTGTACGAGAACCTCGTCATCGAGTCGTACGCGAAGTCGCCGCCACTGCCCCTCGTGGCGATCTATCCGGTCGAGGGCACGTTCTGGTCCGATCACCCGTACAGCGTGCTCGACGCCGAGTGGGTGACGCCCGCGCAGCGAGATGCCGCCGCGAAGTTCCTCGCGTTTCTCAAGGCGCGGCCGCAGCAAGAGCGGGCGCTCGCCCTCGGGTTTCGTCCCGTGGATCCTTCGATCAAGATCGGCGCGCCCGTCGATGCCGCGCACGGCGTGGATGCCCAGCAGCCGCAGACGCTGCTCGAGGTGCCCGACGGCGCCATGCTCGACGCGCTGCTCGTGACCTGGCGCAAGACCAAGAAGCCCGCCGACGTGATCATCGTGTTCGACAAGTCCGGAAGCATGAACGGACCTCCGCTCGACGAGGCCAAGCGCGGTGCGAAGGCGTTCCTCCACACGCTCGACGCCCGCGACGAGGTCACCCTGCTGTTCTTCGACAACAACATCTATCCGCCGTTCGGCCCCAAGGAGGTCGGCACGTCGATGGCCGAGCTCGAGTCCCGGATCGACGGCGTCTCGGCGGGCGGCGAGACCGCGATGCTCTCCGCGACGCAGAAGGCGTACGAGCTGCTCGCCTCCCGCGGCAAGTCCTCCGCGCATCGCATCCGCGCGGCGATCGTGATGACCGACGGTGCCGACAACCGCTCGACCGTCACACTCGAGGAGCTGAGCAAGAAGATCAGCGGCGAGGATCGCAAGGCGACCGTCTTCACGATCGCCTACGGCGAGCAATCGAGCCGCGACGTGATGAAGCAGCTCGCCACTGCGGGTGCCGGCTCGTTCTCCGAGGGCAACGTGGATTCGATCATCCAGATCTACCGGGACCTGGCCTCGTTCTTCTGATGTCGAAGCGATCCGGAGTCGGGAAGGTGATGGGCCGCGCGGCGGCGGGGCCGCTGAACCTGTCGGTGCTCGGCGGCGCCGTGCTCGGCGCGTTCGCGCTCGCGAGCTGGCCGATCGCGGCGATCGGAGGCGTGGCGTACGCGGCGCTCGTCGCCTCGGATATCTCGAACCCCGACTTCCGGAAGAAGATCCTGTTCGGCAGGGGCGCACCGGCGAAGCTGCCGAAGCCGGAGAGCCTGAAGGATTCGAACGTACGCGCGGTCGTCGAGTCGATCCTCGCGGCCCGGCTCGAGATCGATGCGGTCGTCAAGGCCACACCCGAGCGCGTGCAGCGCAACGTGCGCACGGCGATCGCCGCGCTCGACGAGCTCGAGAGCCACGGTGCCGCGCTCGCCCGCCGCGCAGAGGAGGTCGCGATGTACCTGGCAACCGTCGACGTCTCCGCCGTGATCGGCGAGATCGCGCAGCACACGAAGCGCGCGCGCGCCGCCACTGACCCCGGCGTCAAGCAGGACTACGAGGCCGCGGCGAACGCGGGAGAGGAGCGCCGCAAGGCGATCGCCGACATCTCCGTCGCGCAGGAGCGCACTCTCGCGAACCTCGCGAAGATCGCGTCGACCTTCAAGTCGATCCCGTCGAAGCTCGTGCGGCTGCGCGCGCTCGACGACCAGGCCTCCGACGCGCTCACCGGAGACGTCGGCTCCGAGCTCGAACGCATGAACGTCGACCTGCGTTCGTTCGAGCAGACCCTCGAGTCCATCGTGGAGGTGAACCCATGAAACCGAAGCTCGCGATCATCATCGGCTTCCTCGTCGCCGCCGGCATCATCGTGTTCGTGGCCGTCGGCCGCGGCAAGAAGGGCGACGACACTGCCACCCCGAAACCCGATGGCAGCGGCACCGCCATCGCACCGTCCACCGAGGTGGTGGAAGTACCGTTCGAGTACTCCACCGAGAAGCGCGAGTGGCTCGAGGCCGCGATCGCGCAGTTTCACGCGGCGAACCCGTCGATCAAGGTGAAGCTGATCGGCAAGGGCTCGCTCGACTCCGCGAACGCGATCCTCGACGGCACCGACAAGCCCGTGCTGTGGAGCCCGGCCGACTCGCTCGTGGCGAACCTCCTCGCCTCCGACTGGCAGACCAAGACCTCGTCGGAGCTGTTCCCGATCAGCGGCGAGACCGGCCCGCAGCCGCTGCTGCTGACGCCTCTCGTCTTCGCCGTCTGGGAGGACCGCGCGAAGGTCCTGCTCGACGCCTCCGATGGAGGCACGCTGTCGTGGAAGACGATCCACAAGGCGGTGATGTCGCCGAAGGGCTGGCCTGCGATCGGCGGCAAGCCCGCGTGGGGCTTCGTCAAGCTCGGCCACACCGACCCCAACAAGTCGAACTCGGGCCTCCAGGCCATCGTGCTCATGGCGATGGAGTTCTTCGGCACCACCAGCGACCTCACCATCGAGCAGATGCTCGACCCGAAGTTCCAGGACTTCGTGAAGGAGACCGAGACCGGCGTGCCGCACTTCGAGTCATCGACCGGCACGTTCATGACCGAGATGATCCGGTTCGGACCGTCGAAGTACGACATCGCGCTCGTCTACGAGTCCCTCGCCGTGAGCCAGCTCGAGAACGCACAGGGTCGCTGGGGCTCGCTCCATATCTATTACCCACCGACCACGATCTGGAGCGATCACCCCGTCGTGATGCTGAAGGGTCCGTGGGTCACGCCCGCCCAGAAGGCCGCGGGCGAGAAGGTGATCTCGTTCCTGCGCTCGGTGCCCGTGCAGTCCACCGCGCTGCACTTCGGCTTCCGCCCCGCCGATCCGAGCGTCCCGATGAAGACCAACGACGGCAACAACCCGTTCGTGAAGATGGCCCAGTACGGTCTCGCCCTCGAGCTTCCCCCCGCGGCGCGCCCACCCGACGGCCCCGTGCTGCGGAACTTGATGATGATGTGGTCGCGCGTCGTGAAGCAGCGCTAGTCCCGCGGGCACGTGTCCGACAATGGGGTCCGACCCCATTTGCGGACGCGTTCGGACAGGCTGCGAGCGGACCGCCAATCCATTGGCGCCGCTGATGACATGGTGGCGGCGGAGCCGTAGCGTACGCGCGTGATGTCGCTGCTCCGTCGCAACCCGGGATTCGGTCGCCTGTGGGCGGCGGCCGGCGTGTCGCTGGTCGGTGATTGGCTCAGCTTTGTCGCGGTGGCGGCGCTCGCGCTGCAGAGCGGTGGTGGCGCGTTCGGGCTCGCGCTGGTGTTCGCGGCGCATGCGCTGCCGGGCGCGGTGCTCGCGCCGTTCGCGGGAGCGATCGTCGACGGGATGGATCGCCGCCGCGTGCTGATCGCGGCCGATGTGATCGCCGCGGTGATCACGGTCGGGATGATGACGGCGGCGCTCGTCGGGGTGTTCGGGGCGATCATCCCGCTGCTGCTCGTGCGGAGTGGCGTCACGGCGATCGTCCCGCCCGGCGAGTCGGCGGCGATCCGGCGGCTCGTCGGGACCGAGGACCTGCTCGCGGCCAACAGCATCCTCGCGGCGACGTGGAGTGTCGCGTACGTCGCGGGCATGGCGCTCGGTGGCGCGGCCGCGCTGCTCGGGCCGGCGATCGCGCTCGCGTTCGACGCGGCGTCGTTTGCGGGTGCGGCGGCGGTGCACGCGATGCTGCCGGCGATGCCGTCGCCAGCGCAGGGGCGGCGCCTCGGTGCGATCGTGCGCGCCACGCCGCGAGACACGGTGGCCGCGCTGCGGGTCGCGCGCGCGAACCGACCGCTCTTGCGCGCCGTGCTCGGCAAGATGCCGGTCGGGCTCGCCGCCGGTGCGGCGTGGGTCGCGCTCAACTTGATCGGCGCGACCGACCGGCCGTTCGGCGCCGCGGCGCTGAGCTTTGGCGTGCTGCAGGCGGTGCGCGGCGCCGGGACGGGTATCGGGCCGCCGATCGCGGCGCGGCTACGGCGCGGCGGCGTGGACGAGCAGCGGTTGCAAGCCGTGGCGATCGGCCTCGCGATGATCTCGATCTGCGCGCTCGGGTTCGTCCGCGGCGCGGGGCCCCTCGTCGCGGTGTGCCTGGTGTGGGGCATCGGCACGGGATCGAACTGGGTGCTCGCGCACGCCGCGCTCCAGCGGCACTCGAGCGACGAGGTGATCGGTCGGCTCGCCGCGTTCGACGAGCTGCTCGTCACACTCGCGATGGTGATCTCGGCGTTCGTCGGCGCGGCCGTGATCACGTGGGTCGGGATCGGCGCTGCTCCGCTCGTCGGCGTGGGGCTCGGGCTGCTCGGCGTGCTCGCCGCCGCAGCGCTGGTTCGCGGATCGCCGCCCTAGCTCGGTCGCCACAGCGGCTCGCCGCCGTACCATCGGTGGTACGCGCGCAGCGCACGATCGATGCCGGCGAGTCCGCCGAACGCAGTGGTCTGCGACGCGTAGCACGCGATCGCCGCGAGCTGCGTGCGCTCGTCGCCGGGCGAGACCTCGCAGGTCCACGTCGCGGCGGCCAGCGACGGATCGAGCAGCGTCTCGACCGGCGGACCGCCGATCCGCGTGGCGATCGTCTTCAGGATCACGGCGAGGCGACGCGCCCGCAGAAGCGGCGATTGCCAGTGCCGGAACGTGCGGCCACGCGTGACGAAGTGCTTCGCACGCATCGCGCCGGCGAGCGCGTAGAAGTCCTCGTAGAAGCGCAGCCGCGAACGCCAGCCCCGTGCGATCGCCCAGTCGCTCGCTGCGACGAGGGCCTCGACGTGATCGATGTGATTGCCGACGCCGAGCGGCACGATGATCTGCGCCGGCTCGAGGGCGGCGAGCGGCGCGAGGGCATCCGTCACCGCAGCGATGCCGGTCAGGCCCGAGCGGTCAGCCGGGGTCGTGAAGAACGACCAGCCGGTCAGAAACGGTGGCCGGAACGCGCGCTCGATCTGACCGAGGCGCTGGCTCTCGGCGCCCACCGTGCGGGCCGCGGCATCGTCCTCGGCGCACCGCGCGTGGTAGTCCGCGAACTTGCGCATGCTCGGCGCCACCGAGTCGAGCGCCGGCCCCGTGGTGTACACGCTCGCGATCACCACGCGCGTGCCGGCGCACGTCCACGCCGCGATCGATGCCCCGAGCGAGAGCACGGCGTCGTCGAGGTGAGGAGAGATGACCAGGATCGGACCGGCCATCCCCTAGCTTAGAGGCTGCCCGGACATTCGGGCAGTCTCGTCGAGACCTTGCTCGGTGGAACCTGCGGATTGCCCCGTTGACGTTGACGTTGAGGTGGTCGTGGACGTAGACGGCGACGGCGGCGTGGACCTCGGCGATCCCGTTGACCCCACGATCCGTGGCGACCGGTAGGCACGGTCACGGCGCCCAGCCGCGGGCCGACGACGAAAGCGCCCACGTGGGCGCCCGGTTTTCGCAACCCGAATTTCCGGGCAGCCTCTAGCTTAGCGCGCGAGCGCCTCGATCGCGCGGTCGCACTCCTCCACGGTGTTGCACGGGTGACACGACATCCGCACGCCGGTCCCCGGCCGCGTATCGACATCGATCCCGAGGGCGCATAGCGCCTTCGCGCGCCGATCTGCCTCGGGTACCGCGAAGCACACCATCCCCGCGCGCTGGGCGTGCCCGAGCGGCGTGGAGACCGCGACGCCGAGGGAGCGCGCTCGCTCGATCAGGTGATCGGTGAGCGCGAGGCTGCGCGCGCGGATCTCGGGTACGCCGACCTCCAGCGCGAACGCCACGCCCGCGCGCGCGCCGTAGATCGCCTCCACCGCCGGTGCGCCTTGCTCGAACCGGCGAGCGCCGCGCGCGGGCTCGAACCTCGCTGCGAACGCCAGCGGATCCGCGTGCGCGAACCATCCCGGGAACGCAGGCGTCAGCCGCTCGGCGAGCTCCGGCTTGACATAGAGAAAGGCCACGCCGGTTCCGGAGCTGCACAACCACTTGTTGGTCCCGGAGACCAGCGCGTCCACGCCGAGCGCGCGCACGTCGATCGGCACGACGCCCGCCGCCTGGTAGGCATCGAGCACCACGATCGCGCCGGCCGCGTGGGCCGCGCGGATCACGCGCTCGGCGTCGAGCAACGCGCCATTCGAGTACGCCACCAGCGGCACCGCCACGATCGCCACACGGTCGTGGATCGTGGAGATCAGCTCGTCGACCGGCATGGTCTTGCCGTCGCGCGACGGTACGTCGATCACGCGATAGCCTCGGCGCACCTGCGCGTGCCACAGGTAGCGCGACGACGGGAAGTCGAGGTTCGTCGTCACGATCACGTCGCGCCGGCCGCTCGGCGCGAGCGCCGCCGCCAGGCTCCCCTGACACGCGGTCGCATTCGGCCCGAGCGCGATGTCCTCGGAGGTGGCGCCGATCAGCTGCGCGAACAACCCCCGGATCTCGACGATCCGCTCGTACCAGGTCTCCACCACCTGGCTGCGCAGCGACAGCGTGCGACGGTAGTCGTCGAGATCGCGGAGCGTCTCCGCGAGGAGCGGCCCGAAGCCGTGGGTCACGAAGTAGGCGCGCTCCTGGAGGGATGGAAATCGCGCTCGTAGCGCACCCCAGTCCGGGGTCATCGAAACAGCACCTCGTAGAGATCATCGAAGTAGCGGACCCCGAGGCCGGCGAGCTCGTTCGCGCCGCGGCACGCAGCGGCCTGCGAGCCCGGATCGCGCGGCAGCATCTCCGCGAGCGTGAGCGACTCGTCGGCGTGCTGCTCCTCGAGAGTCTCGTGAAGCACCAGCCAGGTCAGCGACGCGGGATCCACGTCGCGCTGGCGGCGCAGCAGCGAGCCGATCGCCTGATCCACCTGCTTGCCGTAGACCTCGGCGATCAAGGTGCCGCCGATCGCCTCGAGCTGCGGCTTCTCGAGATAACTGTGCGCGAGGCCCTGCGCGAACCGCCGGCCCGGCGCGAACAGCAGCGAGCGATCACCGGGCGCCGCGTACGGCTCGAGATCCGCGAGCATCTTCTGGAACAGCACCCGGTGCGCCTTCGTGGGATCGCCATGGCCGAGCTCGTCGTCGAGCTGCTTCGCGAGGATGCTGCGCACGCGATCGTCATCGACGCGCGCGACCAGCGCCGCGAGCCAGCGCGGAAACCGATCGCCGACGGCGACCCAGTTGTTCGCGAGGATCGCCCACAGCGGTAGCACCGCGGGCGGCTCGCGCTCGAGCCGGCGGAACAACGGGTGGTCCGTGCAGCGCTCGACGGCCTCGTACCAGGTCACGAGCTCGGGGGCGGTTCGCGGCCGGCGCGGGGCCGCGAGCGGGCGGGCGGCGAGCGACGATGGCGCGAACATCGAGTACGCCTCGGGCGCGAGGTAGCAGGTCACCTTCGGCGTCCCCGCATCGCGCTTGAACGAGACGTAGCTGTGCATGCCCACGCCGGCCTCGAGCGGCCGGCGCGCGAATGCCTCGACGCAGCGATCGTACCGAGTCGCGTCCATCGCGCGCCGCGCGAGCCAGTCGCGAACGCGGCCGTGGGCCTCGCGGTCGTCGCGCACGTAGTAGGCGACCGGCGCGTACAGCGTGCCGCCGGATGGCTCGACGCCCTTCGCGAACGACCAGCAGGTGACCAGCGGGCGCGGTGCATACGGCCCGTCGCCTCCGAGGATCGCGCTGCAGAACGAGCGCATCTCCCCGGGCTCCACGAACGCACCGACCACGCGCTCGACGTCGTCGGCGGTCGCGTGGTGGTGCCGAAAGTAGACCTTGATTCGAGCGGTCGCGTGCGCCGCGAGGTCGAGCGAGAAGTACACGAGCTCGTCGAGACCGGCGCCGCGGCGGCAGCCCTCACGCATCAGCCGTGGATACGCCGCCGCGAGTCCGAGGCGGCGGAGCGCCTCCTCGAGCACCGCGGGCGCGTGCACGGTGCCGCGCGCCCGAAGATCGAGATAGACCTTCACGTCGGGCGGATGGTTCGGCCGGAACACGATCGCGTGCCACAGCGCGAGCAGGCCATCGGCGGTGCGCGGCTCGAACAGGTCGGCGATCTGGTCCAGCCGGGTGAGATCGGCCCCGTACTCGTCTCGCAGCCACTCGCCGGCCGCGCGGGCCGCGACCCATCGGCCCGCGATCGAGCTATCGCCATCGAGGGTCTCCACGAGCAAGCGCACCTCGGGGCTCCGGCCACCGAGCGCGACCGACATCTCGTACGGCGAGTGGTCGTCGACAACGTCCGAGGCGTACGCGGGCCGCGTGCGCGGGCTCGTCGCCGATGTCCCGAGCAACCGTGTGAGGATCGCGATCATCGTCGGGACCTGATCGTGAAGGTCCGCGGCACGCGCCAGCGCGCTGAGCTGTGCGGTACCGAGATCTCCGAGGGTGGCGCACGCTTCCACGGCGGGCGCAGACGGGATCGATCGACCGGTGTCAGCCATACATCATCTCCTTGGAGACACGCTGTCTACTGTCTCGTCTACGTGAGTCGCACTGAGGACGTCAGCGTGAAACTAGCATCACGATCGCCGATCTCACCCCGCTCGGCCCGCCTCATATCGATGCACCACACGCGCAAGCACGAGGACGAACTGCCGCAAAACGATGCACCGGCGGAAGTTTCGGAAGCCAGCAAACGATCTCGGCCGCAGCGGACACATCGTTCCTGATGTCGTGAACTGCGTAGTCCTGGACTGCCTACGATTTACGTAGCGATCTGTCTTCCGACATGTAGAAGTACCGTGAGGGGCTCTCACACGAGGTGCATCGCTGATGTTCAAGCCGATTCGCGTCCTGGTTGCCGTGGCCATGCTTGCGTCCTGCGTCGACGATCCCGAGACCGCGACTGACGAGCAGTCGATCGCATGGGGCGAGCTACCGCCGCCGGGACCGACGACGATCCACACGCCCGTCGGGCTCGCGCTCGACATCGATGACGGCGTCGCCGCGCCGATGCAGGTGCGAAAGAACCAGACGTTCTACATCCAGCAGATCGATCTCCGGGCCCACCTCGACACCACCGTCGACGAGGGCGTGGCCGCGCTCGCGCATGCGGGCGACTTCTCCGGCCTCGACTGGCGGGGCACCCGGCGCGTCGACGAATCGTTCGTCTACCTGCCGAACGCCGATGGCTCGTTCACACGCCGCCGCATGTATCGCGAGTCGCGGTGGATGGAGCAGCCGAGCTTCTTCCTGATCGAGCAACGCGACGCGCAGGGCCACCTGCGCGGCCTCCCGATCATCGTCGACACCGGCCTCGCCCACCTGCGCACGCCGTTCGACAGCTTCTTCGCGCGCCGCCTGCGCGGCATCCAGTGGACGAACAACTGCGTGTCGAAGACGGACTGCTCGACGGCGACGAGCTTCATGGAGGAGGCGCTGGTCGAGCTGCGCTACGCCGGTGGGCCGCACCCCGGCTTCCAGCTCGACTCCGCCACCACCGAGCTGCGCGTGACGTGGACGGCGAACAACAACCGTCGCTACACGATCCCGATCACGCAGGTCGCCTCCCCGACGTGGGACTACGGCTTCGGCATCGACCTCGCGGTCACCACGCCGCCGCTTGCGAACGGAACCTACGCGCCTGGCACGACGTTGAACGTCCAGTTCACGCTGAAGGACGGCAGCGGCAAGCGGCTGCACGACCCGGGCTCGCTGCCCTCGTTCATCGACTACCTCACGGGCAACGACCCCGCCGGCATCGACTACTGGAACGTGAACGAGAGGGTGATGACGTACTACCGCCGCAAGCACCGGGAGAAGCAGATGGTGGTCGCGATCGACGGGCCCGTGCAGTCCACCGCACCGGTGCGCGAAACGCTCGACTTCTTCGGCCAGATCGTGGCCACCACCGACGGCTCGCTCGTCACCGCGACGAACGCCGCGAACGGGTTCTTCGGCGAGGCTTCCTCGGTGCCCGCGTGGAAGACGCTGGTCGGCATCGATCCGATCACGACCCCCGTGCACGACTACGTCACCTTCACGCTGCCGCCGGATGCCAAGCCGGGCACCTACAAGGTCGTGATGAAGGCGCGGCGCTCGTATCTCGGCGAGGAGCTACCGCGCGCGACGACGATCTCGATCCAGGTCGGCACCACGCAGCGCACGTCGAAGACGTTCTCCACCGGCGGATGCAAGACCTGCCACAGCGGGTCGAGCGACCTCACGCGCATGAGCCACGGGCTCGATCTCGGCCAGCGCGACACGTGCACCACGTGCCACGTGCCGCTGCCGTTCGAGCCCGAGGGTCCGGTCTACGTGCGCACGCACTTCCTTCACTCGCGCAGTGGTCGGCTGAACGCCGATCCGATCCAGTGCAACATGTGCCACCTCGATCGGCCGAGCATCCAGCGCGTGAGCAAGTCCGCCTGCATGTCGTGCCACACCAGCTACCCGAATGATCACGTGCAGCAGTTCGGCCCGGTGGTCGACATGTACATCGGCGGTGGTCTCGACGATTCGTTCCAGCAATGCACGGGCGCCTGCCATCGCACGCACCCGCAGAGCGGCCTGTAGGAGAACCGATGGAGACGTACGAGCACCAAGTCCAGCTGTTCTATGACAACGCGCTGCACTGCTACCAGGCGATCATGGGTGATCGCTGGCACCACGCAGACCCCGACGCGCTTGCCGTGGGATTGCCGCGTCTGCGCGGATGCGAGATCCTCGAGGAGCGCATCGCCGCACTCGTCGGGCTCGGGCCCGGCACGCGCGCGATCGATTTCGGCTCGGGCATCGGCGGGCCCACGCTCCACATGGCGCGCGTGAGCTCCGCGACGTTGGTCGGCGTCTCGAACAACGAGCGGCTCAACGAACGCGCCCGCGACAAGGCGGCTCAGCTCGACATGAGCGATCGGGTCTCGTTCGTCACGCTCGACGACCTCGGGTACAAGCAGCTGCCGTTTCCCGACGCGGCGTTCGATGGCGCGACGTTCTTCGAGTCGGTGTGCCACGTCCCCGACAAGGCGGCCCTGTTCCACGAGCTCGCGCGCGTGCTCAGGCCCGGAGCCAGGCTTGGAGGCATGGACTGGATCCAGCGGCCCTTCGGCGACCACCAGACCGAGGACTCGATCCTCCGGTTCATGACGCCCGTCAACGATGCGATCTCGATCCCGTGGCACGGCACCGTCGAGCGCTACCGCGAGCTCATGGAGGACGCCGGCCTCACGGTCTCGATCGCGCGCGACCTGTATCCCAACGTACGGTGCTGGAGCGCGGTGCAAGACACCGAGACGCCGGCCTGGGAGACCTACGCCGGCCCGGAGCAGGAGATGTTCCGCCGGGGTGAAGAGGCTCTCGCTGCAGCGCGTCGCGCCGGCGTGTTCACGATCGGCATGTGGGTCGCGACGAAACGCTGACTGCAACGTTTTGCTGCATGGCGCGCGCGATCGAGCGCTTTCACGCCGTGTTATCGGACCCTCCGATCACAAGGAGACAGCCATGCCCAGCGTCGAGATGGTTCATGCCCGCACGTCCGCGAACGATGCCGCGGTCGCCGCCGAAGACCTCTGCACCCAGCTCGGGGGCGTGAAGCCGAAGCTCGTCGTGATGTTCGCATCGCGCGATCGCGACCACGAGGCCCTCAACCGCGAGATGCGCCAGCGCCTGCCCAAGGACACGCGGCTCCTCGGTGCCTCGACGAACGGCGAGATCGATCGCTCCGGCATGCACGAGGGCACCGTCGTGATCGCGGCGCTGTGGGGCGACTTCGAGGTCGGGCTCGGCCTCGGCAAAGATCTCTCGAAGCAGGCCGCGACCGCGGGCGACACCGCCATCCGCAGCGCCGCC
Organism: Haliangiales bacterium; assembly: GCA_038203335.1. GTDB lineage: Bacteria > Myxococcota_A > Polyangia > Haliangiales > Haliangiaceae > JABFXX01. The sequence goes on from JBBRED010000027.1 coordinate 17,194, forward strand.
GCGCAGCTCGGCGCACGCCCCGACGACCTCGCGTCGCGCAAGTTCGTGGCGCTCGTGATCGACGACCCATTCCGGTTCCGCGCCGAGGAGCTACTGCTCGGCGTGATGGCGATGAACCAGGCGCTCGTCGCCGTGGGCGGTGGGGCCGCCGATAGCCAGCTCGATGTCTCGAAGGCCTCCGCGCTCGTCCACGTCGACGGCGAGGTCGCGACGGACGCCGTGGCGGTCGCGCTGATCAAGACCGACGCACCGTGGGCCGCGCTGCGCTCGCACTGGTACGCGCCGACGGGACAGACCCTCCGCATCACCAAGGTCGACGAGACCGCGAAGCGCGCGCTCGAGATCGATGGCAAGCCCGCGGCCGCCCGCTACGCCGAGCTGCTCGGCGTGAGCATCGACGACCTCGAGTTCGGCAAGCCAAACGGCTTCGCGGCGCGGCCGACGGCGCTCAAGGTCGGCCGCGAGTACTTCATCCGCGCACCGTGGAAGCCGCTCGATGACGGCTCGATCGTGTTCGCGAACCTCCTCGAGGAAGGCACCGAGCTCGAGCTCGTGCGGATGACCGACATCGTCGAGAGCACGCGCAAGTTCTTCGAGACCGAGCTGCCCGCCCGCGTGCCGTCGCCTCGGGCGGCGCTGCTGTTCCACTGCTCCGGCCGCAAGATCTTCTCGCAGCTCGCCGGCAAGTCCGCCGAGCTCGCCGCCACGTTCGCCGCCGCCCCGACCTGCGCGGGCATGAACGTGCAATTCGAGATCTACTGTGGCTTCTCGATCAACTCGACCCTGACCTCGCTGGCGTTCGGAGCGTCGTCTTGACCGTCGAGGAGCTTCAGGCGGAGAACCGCCGGCTCCAGCAAGAGCTCGATGCGAAGAGCACGATCGCGGCACGAGCGCTCGCATCGCTGCAGCAGCGAGCGCTGCTCATGGAGATCACGCGCCAGCAGAACGAGGACCTCGATCGCCTCGCCGCCGAGCTCTCCCGCGCGAAGAAGGTCGAGGAGGCCCGCGCCCGCGAGATCGAGGCCTCGGCCCGGCTCAAGAGCGAGTTCCTCGCCAACTTCTCCCACGAGATCCGCACGCCGCTGAACGCGATCACCGGCTACTGCGATCTGCTGATGCGCGACGAAGGCTCGCGCCTCACGCCGCACGGCCGCCGCGATCTCTCGGTGATCAAGTCGAACGCGAAGACGCTGCTCGCCCTCATCAACGACATTCTCGATCTCTCGAAGATCGAGGCCGGTCGCGCCGAGATCGTGAAGGAGGCGGTGGACCTCCAGGAGCTCGCCGAGGAGTGCATGGCGAGCGTTCGCGAGATCCTCAAGGGCAAGGAGGTCTCGCTCCACGCCGACATCTCCGTGCGCCAGGTGTTCAGCGATCAGCTCAAGCTGCGCCAGGTGCTGCTGAACCTCCTCTCGAACGCCGCGAAGTTCACCGATGCGGGCGAGATCGTGGTCAGCGCGATCGCGCAGGGCACGAGCCTCGTCATCACCGTCGAGGACACCGGCGCCGGAATCCCCGAGGATCAGCTGCCGTTCATCTTCGACAAGTTCCGCCAGGTCGATGGCTCGTCGCGCCGGCGCGTGGGCGGCACCGGCCTTGGGCTCGCGATCGTCAAGGAGGTCTCGCAGCTGCTCGGCGGCGTGATCACCGCGAGCAGCACGCTCGGCCGTGGTTCGAAGTTCATCGTGGTGCTCCCCGCCGCGATCGATGCGGGCGCCGTGATCCGGTCGGAGGTCATCGAGGTGATCGGTGCACCGCTGTCGCAGACCGGCGAGAAGTTCACCGTGCTCGTCATCGACGACGATCCGATGGTCCAGCACCTGCTGCGCGGTCACCTCGAAGCCGAGCAGTTCCGCATGCTGTCCGCGAACGATGGCATCGAGGGCCTGACGCTCGCGCGCGAGGCGCGGCCGGCCGTGATCATCCTCGACATTCACCTGCCCCGCCTCGATGGCTGGACGGTGCTCGGCGAGCTCAAGAGCGATCCCGAGCTGTCGGGCATCCCCGTGATCATGATGTCGGTCGAGGAGCAGCGCGCGCGGGGCTTCTCGTTCGGCGCGTGCGAGTACCTGGTGAAGCCGGTCGAGCCCGATCGTCTGGTCCAGGTGGTGCGCCGGGCGCTGGTTCCTTCCGGCGGCGATGTCCTCGTGGTCGACGACGACGAGCATACGCGCGAGATGGTGTCGCGCGTGCTGCGGCGCGTGGGCTACACAACGATCGAAGCGCGCGATGGCGAGGAGGCTCTGCTCCGCGCCCGCATTCTGACGCCGGGCCTCGTGATCCTCGATCTGATCATGCCGGGCGTCGATGGCTTCGAGGTGCTGCGAACGCTCCGCAACGAAGGCATGCAGATGCCGGTGGTCGTGCTCACCGGCAAGGCGCTGATGCCCGACGAGGAGCGCATCCTGCGCGATGGCCTCGCCCGGGTGGTGCAGAAGGGCGGCATGGCGCTCGAGAGCATCGTGCGCGAGGCGAAACAGCTCCTGCTCGCGAAGCGCGTGCTGGAGAGCGGCCGGCTGCCGCGCGTGCTCTACGTCGAGGACTCGCCGCAGAACCGCGACATCGTGCGGCGCTACCTCGCGAACGACTACGAGATCATCGAGGCCGAGGACGGCGAGCAGGGTATCGAGCGCGCGCTCCACGAGCTGCCCGACCTGATTCTCATGGATCTCTCACTGCCCCGCCTCGATGGCTGGGAAGCGACGCGCAGGCTCAAGCTGAACGGCGCCACGAAGCACATCCCCGTGATTGCCTTGACCGCGCACGCCGCGCGCGAGGATCAGGTCCGCGCGGCGGAAGCTGGGTGCTGCGACTACATCACGAAGCCCATCGAGCGGGAGATCTTGCTAACCTCGATCAAGCGTCACCTGACGCGGAACGAGGCCAAGCAGCGATGACCGATAGCCCTGCACGCATCCGCCTTCTGGTCGTCGAGGACGATGCGATGCAGAGCGAGATGGTCGAGCGCGCGCTCGGGCGTGATGGCTTCGAGGTTCGGTGTGCGCGCTCGATCGGCGAGCTCCACACCACGGTGACGGGCTGGCTTCCCGACCTCGCGCTCGTCGACGTCAACATGCCCGACGCTCCCGACGGGCAGATGGTCGGGCTCGTGCGCGACCTCGTCCCCACCGCGCGCGTGATCCTGTACTCGGCATGGGAGGAGTCGAAGCTGCGCAAGCTCGCGAAGGAGCTCGGCGCGCACGGCTTCATCTCGAAGAGCGAATCGGTGTTCGCGATCTCGGGCCGGCTCCGCGCGATCACGCTGTCGTAGCGAGCTCGTCGATCATCCGCTCCAGCTCGTGGAGCGTCACGGTCATCGCCTCCCGCGTGGCCGGTGTGCGCTCCGAGAACATCCGCTTCGCCCGCTCCTCGCCCTCTCGCGCGACTGGTACGAACTGCGAGAACCCGAGTAACCCGGCCTCGCCTGCAAGCGAGTGCAGCTCCCGCACGGCGGTCTGCAGCGCGGCGTAGTCGGACCGCGTCGTAGCGTCCATCGCGAAGGCCACGCGGGTCCTCGCCGTCGTCGTGAAGCGATGGCGGAACGTGGCCTGGATGTCATCCATCATGCGGCGCGCCCCAGGTACTCCCGGCAGCGGCGCACCAGCTCGGACATCCCGGCGCTCTTGCAGATATATCCGGCGGCGCTCGCCTCCTGGGTGCGGCGCGCGAGCTCCGCCTCGTCGATGCTGGAGAACAGGACCACGGGGACGTCCACGGCCTTCGCGCCGAGGAGCGTGGCCACGATGTCGTCGCCGTAGGCCTCGGGCATCTGCACGTCGACGAGGATCAGATCCGGCTGGCAGCGCGCGCGTTCACGTTCGAACGTCATGAGATCCTCGGCGATCACCACGGTGAAGCCGGCGGACTCGAGCGCCGCACGCGTCACGGCGAGCGCGAGCGGACTGTCGTCGAGCACGAGGATGGTCCGCCTCGCGGTCGATGCCTCCCCGGTCGGTACATGCGCGAGGATCTGTAGCGTGTTGAACAGGTCGCGGAACACGAGCGGCTTGTCCACGAACAGATCCGCACCTGCGGACATCGTGGCCTCTCGCGCGGCGCGACCGCCCACACTGATGGCCACGATCGGCGTACCGCGCAGGCGCTCGTCGGCGCGCAGCCGTGCGATCAAGCTCGCGCCATCGGCCGAGGGCAGGAAGTAGTCGACGATCACCACGTCGTAGCTGCCGGCGCCGAGCAGCTGCCATGCACGCTCGGCGCTGTCGGCGTGGTCGATGAACACGCTCCCCGGCTCGCCGAAGTAGCGCCCGGCGCTGTACGTGAACACGTCGCGCGTGAGGGTGTTGTCCTCGACGAGCAGCACCCGGTACGGCGGGCGCGCCTGGGGCGCGTCGTGAAGTGCTTCCAGCTCGGCGAGCAGCTTGCGAAGCGCGCCGCGCGGCGCATCGGGATCGAACGCGAGGAGCAAGCCCCCCGGTTCACCCGGCGCACCGGCGACGCGGTGCTCGACGACGCGCGCGGCCACCTCGACGGGACCGAGCGTGCGTGGGAACGACAACCGCAGCGCGACGGCCGTATCGAGTGGTGCGTGCCAGTCGGTGACAACGAACACCGACGTCGCCGTCAGGTCATAGCCGTACGAGACCACCGACTCGCGCGCGGTCTGGATCTCGGTGCGAAGTATGAAGCGCTCCATGCGTGGCCTCCCTGGCGATGACTACCCCGGCGCGATCTTTCTCAAGCGGCGCTGCAGCGAGCTGCGGAAGATGCCGAGCCGACGCGCGGCCGCGGACACGTTGCCGTGGCAGTCCTCGAGCACGCGCATCATGTGCTCCCACTCGGCACGCGCCAGTGTGGGCGTATCGGTGAGGCTAGGTTCGCCAGGCGTGCGCTGCACGCGGCGGAGAACGTCCTTGAACGTGGTGGGTTTGTAGACCACCGCATCGGCGCCCGCGCGGATCGCGGCCACGGTCACGTCCACCGAGACGTAGCCGCTGCACAGGGCGATCAGCAGATCGGGCACGTCGGCGCGGAGCTCGCGCACGAGGTCGATGCCCGAGGCGCGGCCGAGCCGAAAATCGACGATCGCGAGATCGAATTCATTCGCTCGAGCGAGGCGACGGGCTGAAACAGGATCCCGCGCCCCTAGCACCACGCGCTCTCGTCCAGCGCCCCGCCGCCACCCATCCAAGATCTGTTGGTCGTCGTCCACGACGAGCACTCTGCGTACAGAGCGAGGTCCCGGCACACGAAAATCCTAGCACCCCGGGTGGAGTTTCCTCGTCGAAGAACCTGCCGCAAAATGTTGCACGTGCGCGGACGTGGGGACGGTGCGCACGTTGCTTCGTCGACGCGATTTTGTTGAACTGGACGCGCATGGGTGAGCGCACGGCGCTGCGTGCTCGCGTGGCCGAAGGGCTGGTCGCGGTCACGGCAGCAGAGGACACGATCGCGGCGAGCGATCCCGAGGAGATGCTCGCGGTCATCCGGCGCCATCGGCCGCCCACGCTCGTCATCGATCGCGATCACCCGCGCGCTCGGCAGATGCTCGACCTCGTGGAGGGCCTGCACGTGCGTGAGCGCCCGCTGACGATCGTGATCGTGCCTGATTCTGCCGAGCCGCCCATCGGTGCGCGCGTGATCGTCCACGCGGCGGTGCTCGACCAGGCGATGAAGCTCGTCGACCGCGTGGTCGCGATCGATCTCGCTCGCCCACCGGCGCTCGATCGCATGCTGGGCGTCACGCTGCTCGGCGGCCCGCTCGACCAGGCGCTCGATACCGTCGCGGCGCAGCTCGCCTCCGCGTTCGGCGTGGACCGCTGCGTGCTGTCGATCCGCGGCGATTCGGCGGGTGGCGCCGCATCGGGCACGCAGACCTGGGACTCGCTCGCGTGGTCCTCGACGGCCGATCACTGCCGCGCGGCGGCCATGACCGGAGCCACCGTGGTCGCGCCCGCGGCGAACCGAAGCGCCGGATGTGAGAGCTACCTCGCGGTGCCGCTCGGCAACGGCGGCTTCCTCGCCCTCGTGGTGGAGCGCGCGCGGATCTACTCGCGCGAGCAGCACGCCACGATGCACGCGGTCGCGGCGCGGCTGTCGACCGAGATCGGCTGGCGCACCGCGCACCAGCGCACCGTCGACGAGCTCGAGCGGCAGACCAGCTCGCCGGGCATCGATCCGTTGCTCGGGGTGTGGAACCGCATGGCGATGAGTCAGCTCGCGGTGATGCAGGTCTCGGCGGCGCGGCGCACGAACACGTCGCTCGTGGCGGTCGTCGTCGACGTGGTCAGCCTTGCCGGCATCAACACGCGGCACAGCCTCGAGGCCGGCGATCGCGTGCTGCGGCGGATCGTGGATGCGATCCGCGTCAGCGTACGTGCCGAGGACGTGGTGGGACGCTGGGCGGGCGACGAGATCGCGGTCCTGCTTCCCGCGACATCGATCGAGGGCGCCGAGCGCGTGGCCCAGCGGTTCCAGAGCGCGTTCGCGGCGCGGCCGCTGGAGCTCTCGAGTGGCGAGGTGTTGCCGATCGAGGCGACGGTCGGCCTGGCGGCGCTCACCGCGGGCGAGGACGCAGAGGCGTTCGTCGGGCGCGCCGCGTGGACGGCGAAGCGCGCGGAGACCACGATCTCGATCGCCCGCGCATCCACGGGTCCATCACCGCGGTTCTCGGACTCCGATCTGCGCGTGGACCTCGCGCCCTCGTTCGGCGGTGCGTATCGTGTCCTGCACGAGATCAGCCGCGGCGGCATGGGCGTGGTCTATCGCGCCGAGGATCTCGCGCTCGAACGCCCGGTCGCGATCAAGATGCTGCGCCCCGATCTGGCCGAGGACACGAGCTTCGTCGAGGGCCTGCGCAAGGAGGCGGCGATCCTCGCGCGTCTCCAGCACCCGAACCTCGTGCAGATCTACAACTTCGGTCAGTCCGGCGGCGACTCGTACTTCGTGATGGAGCTCGTCGAGGGCGAAGGCTTGCAACAGGCGTTCGCTCGCCATCGCGTCGAGGACACCTCGATGCCGCTCCCCGAGCTGATGCAGGTGGTCGAGCAGATCGCATCGGCCCTCGATGCCCTGCACGAGCGCGGCGTGATCCATCGCGATATCAAGCCTGCCAACATCATCCGCGATCCGTTCCAGAACCGCTCCGTGCTCGTCGACGTGGGCATCGCGCGCCGCTACGGGCAGTTCGTGGAGGGCGCCGGTACACCGGGCTACTGCGCACCCGAGGTGATCGTCGGCGGTGAGGCGACCGCGCGCTCCGATGTCTACGGCCTCGCCGCCACCGCGTACACGCTGCTCACACTCTCGCCGGCGTGGGGCGAGGGAGAAGGCGTGCTCGCCCGGCAGTGCGCGGGCGAGCCACCACCGGTGCCCTCGATGCACCGCGCGGAGCTCGAGGCGATCGACGAAGTGATGATGTCTGCGCTCGCAACCGATCCGGTGGACCGCCCGGCGAGCGCGGGTGCCTTCGCGCGCGCCCTCCGCGCCGCCGCAGCTCCGCTCCTGGCGCCGCAGCAGCGCGACGAGAGCCGGTGGCAAGGCCACACGATCCTGCCGAGCCGCTCGCGGATCGCACCCACCACGCGCGGTGTGGTGTTCCGCTCCGTCACCCGCGCCCTCGGCGTGCGCGATGGCGAGCGGCTGCGCGATGCGATCGGAGGCACGCATCCGGAGCTGGCGCGCGCGATCACCGATGCCGCGCCGCTCTCCTGGCTGCCGACGGAGATGCTCACGACGTTACTCGCCCTCGTGCCCGACCACCTCGATCGCGAGCGCACGCAGCTCGCTCGAGATATCGCCCGCGCGGCGGTGCGCGCCTCGTTCCGCCGGTTCTTTCCGGCGAGCGCGGCCACCCTCGTGCCCGAGCGCACGCTGTCCGCGATCCGCGGCGTGTGGGCGCGCTATCAGAGCTGGGGCGTGGTGACGAGCATGCCGGTGCAGCCCACCGAGACGGTGATCCGCATCGTCAACACGCTGCGCGATCCCGAGCTCTGCGCGTGGACGAGCGGCATGCTCGAGCAGCTCGTCGTGCTCTCCGGTGCGAAGAACCCGGTCGTCGATCACGAGGGCTGCGAGGCGCGCGGCGACAACGAATGCCTGTACCGCGTGATGTGGCAGTGACGATCAGAACATCGCGTTGTCGAGCAGCAGTGCGAGCTCGTCGGGCAACCGGATCAGGCCGTTTGCTTTCGACAGGAAGCCATCGGCCTCGCAATTGCGAGCCATCTGCGCGAGCACGTCGTTCGGCTCGACCGAGAACAGCACCACGGGAACGTGCGCGGTCTCGTAGTTTGCCTTCAGCATGCGGCAGAGATCCACGCCCGAGATCCCCGGCATGTTGACGTCGGTGAGGATGATGTCGGGGCGCCAGTCGCCGAGGACGGCATCGAGCCGCTGCACGTCATCCGTGGCCCGGACCTCGTATCCCGCATCCTCGAGGACGCCGGTGACCGTGACCAGCGCGAGCTCGCTGTCGTCGACGAGGAGCACTTTGCGCTGCGCCACCATCGAGGACGAGGATAACACGTGAGACCGTTGCCCCATGCGCGTACGGATGTTCTTGCTCGCGGCGATCCTCGCGGTCGGATGTAAGCGTTCGACTCCGGACGCGTCGCGCACCTCGCTCCGGTTCTTGCCCGCCACCGCCGAGACCGCGCTGCGCGTCGATGTCGCACGCGCGAAGACGTGGTCCGGGTGGCAGAAAACATCGGATGCAGCATTTCGCAGCATCGCCAAGCCGATCGAGGCCGTGAAGACCGCGTGCGGCTTCGACCTGATCGCCGATGCGAGCTCGGTCGTGTTCGCGCAGCGCACGGGCGACGCGACGATCGTGATCGCGGGCCTGCCAAAGGACAAGACCACGGTGTGCGCCGGCAAGCTCGGCACCGCGGTGCCGGGCCTCGGCGTGGTGGCCGATGGCGAGCGGTTCGCGATCACGGTGGGCGGCAAGAGCGCCGCTTCCGGCGCGGTGCTCGCGAATGGGGACGTCGTGATCGTGTCGCGCGGCGTTGCGGGCATCGCACCAGCCGCGTGGACCACCGTGGTGGCGAGCGGCAGTGGCGCGACGCCACCGTGGTGGGCAGAGCTCGATCAGACGCAGCCGCTCGCGCTGCGCCTCCAGAGCCCCGACCGCACCGCGACCGGCGATGCGCAGCTCGGCGATCCACTCGTGCTGCACGCCACGGTCATCGCTGCGACCCCGGCGCTGGCCGCCACGGACCTCGGCCGCGCGAAGGCGATCGTCGAGTTCCTGACGAAGGCCGAGGCCGGCACCGGTCGGCTCGAGCCGAAGGGCACCACGATCTTCGCCGATTTCACGGCGACCGGGCCGCAGATCGAGAAGCTGCTCGCCGCGGGCCTCTCCATGCTCGGCGCCGATCAGCCGATGCCCGAGGCGCCGACGGGCCTCGCCACGAGCCCGATCGAGTGCAGCACGCTCGCGCCGGCGGTCGCGACGTATCTGGCGACCAGCGTCGCGGCGATGCCGCCCGAGCAGGCCGCGCAGATCCAGGGGATGCTCGCGAAGATCATCCCCGCGCTCCAGAAGGCGTATCTCGATAGCTGCACCACCGGTGCGTGGGCGCCGGCGGCGATCCACTGCCATGTCGATAGCGCGGCGAATGTCCCGCGGTTCGAGAAGTGCCGGCTCGTGCTCACCGCCGAGCAGCGCACGAAGTTCGACGAGCTCGTGAAGGCCGCGCTGACCGCGCCCTAAGCGAACCGCAGCGCGTTCTTCTGCCGCGCCTTCGCGGCCTCGGTCTCGCGGTTCTTCGGCGCTTCCTTCGTCTCGAGCGAATCGACGAGCGCGCGCGTCGCCTTGGCGATGTTCGCGACCGCGCGGTCAAACGCCTTCAGGTTCGAGGCGCTCGGCTTGCGCGTGCCGCTGATCTTGCGCACGTATTGCAGCGCGGCCGAGACGACCTCCTCGTCGGTCGCGGGCGGCTCGAAGTTGAACAGTGGTCGGATGTTCCGGCACATGCCGGCACCATAGCCCGTTCTGCGGTTCTCGCAGGAGGTGTCGCCTTCGCGCCACACGTCGCGACGAGGGTCCGCGGAGTTAACCGACGCCGCGTGGGAACGCCGCTTGCTCATCCTGTTCCCGATGCGCCTCGCCCTGATCCTCGCCGCCGTGCTCGCCCTGGCTCCGGGCTGCACCGAGCTCGACTGCACCGACGGCGCCGAGCTCGAAGCGTCGCTCCATGAAGGCGAGGCCGATGCCATCGCCGCGAACCAGGCGAACTACGACATGGGCTACGCGCGCGGCCGGGCGTTGACGCGTCCCGATGGCGAGCACGATGGTGACGCCGATGGCTACTACGATGGCTATCGCGACGGCTACGCGTCCGCGTTCGACGACGGCTACGCCGACGCTTACAACGAGGGCAGCTCCGACGGCGCGGCCGATCCGAACGCCTGCAACGACGGTGCGGCCGCCGGCTACGACACGGGCAGCGCTGATGGCTACGACGCGGCGGCGTCGGATGGCCGCGACGACGGCTACGACGATGGCTACGGCGCGGGCTACTCCGACGGGACCTCGACGTGCACGAGCGAGCGCGGCGCCGCGCCGCCGAAGAGCGATGTCGATCCGAAGGATCTCCGCACCTGCTTCCGCCGCGGCTACGACGACACGCTCGATGCGCACGCGCAGTCGAGCGGGTTCACCGATGGCAAGCGCGACAACCCGGCGTACCAGGCCGGCTACGAGGCGACGTACCTCCCCGCGTTCCTTCGCGGCCAGACCGCCGGAGATCTCGATGGCTACGCGGCGGGCCTCGACGCGGGCTACGCCGATGGGTATTCGGCCGGCTACGCGAACGTGTTCGATCGCTGCTACGCAGGTGCCTACGACGAGGGCTACGCCGACGGCGCGGCCAGTGGCTACGACAGCGGCTACTCGTCGGGATACGCGTCGGGCTACGCGGGCGGCTACGGTGACGGTTCTGATTCGTGCAGCTCGTGACTACGACTTCGGGTGCGCGATGAAGAAGCGCATGATCTCCTCGCCCCACACGAACGCGTTCGGCAGCTTGCACGGAATCGCGTACTGCGGCGCCTGCGGATCCATCGTGCTCCCCGGCATGCAGTGCCCGCGCGCCGACGACCACGGCCCGGGCGTCACCGTCTCGTAGGCGTGGTCGAACGTCTCGATCACCTCGCCCCACGGGCCCGTCCACCGGTTGTGGGTGTAGCCCGGATCGGTGAGCAGCACCGCCGGGCCGGTCGCGGCGTAGTTCGCGATCGCGCCATCGCGGATCGTCTTCATCGCTGCGTAGCCGACCGACACATCGGTGCGGCCCATGAGGAACAGGATCGGTAGCTTCCGCCCCGGAGCGCGATTTTTCTCGAAGCAGGTTTCCTCGCCGAAGCCCGCGCCGTTGCCGGCACCCGCGGGCGCGGCCGAGGCGAACAGATCCGCGTGATCGCAGAGCAGGCGCCAGGTCACGAAGCCTCCGCGCGAGAAGCCGGTGACGTGGATCTTGTTCGCGTCGACGCGGAACACGGTCTGGATCTGCGTGACGAGATCGATCAGCGTGGCGTCGTTGGTGTCGTGCCAGGTCGAGCCCGGCTGAGCTCCGCCGTACGGCGGGCCGGTCGGTGCGACGACGATGTAGCCGTGCTGCTCGCCGAGATCGCGCAACTTGACGTGCGCGTCCATCAGCAGGCCCGTGCCCGTATCGCCGTGGAGCTCGAGGATCAGGCCGCAGCCCGGCGCCTGACACGCGGCGGGAATCCGCACGTCGACCATGAGGCCGCCGCAGGCATAGACGTGATCGCCGGGGCTGACGTCGGTGATGCAGCCCGCGGCCACCGGCGGTGGGGCATCCGGCCCGGGCGGGCCATCGAGAAAATCCTGGTGTTGCCCCGCCGGACCGCCATCGCACCCGAACAGCAGCGCGAGCACAACGGCGAACCACATCGGTCGAGTCTACCGCTCGGGGCGGCGACCCGGAGACCAATCGACGATCTTGTCGGTGCGCGTCTCGAGGAACCGCGCGAGCCGGTGATAGTCGCTACCGCTCTTGATGAACCGGACCTCGGTCTTCATCGTGGTCTGGTTGATCAGGTCCGAGAACGGCACGTACAGGAGATCGAGCTGTCCCTCGACCGAGACCAGGAACCCGTCGAGGTTCTCCTCGACGAGCGCGCGATACGCACCGATGCCGAGCTGGCTGCCGAGCATGACGTCGAACGCGTGCGGCGGTGCGCAGCGCGACTCGTAGCCCAGCTGCAGGCCGGTGACCTTCTTCTTGCGCTTCGTGCGCTCCTCGTAGCGGCGGGCCACGAGCATCGCGACCAGCTTGCCGAGATCCATGCGCGCGAGCGAGAGGTGCCCGTGCTCGTCGCGCGGGAGGTCCTTGATCTCGTCCTCGGGCAGCATCTCCGACAGACCCTCGGCGAGCACCACGGTGCCGTAGTGCTTGCCGCGCTTCTCGCGCGCGAGCATCACATCGATGATCCGATCGACGAGCGCCTCCATCGAGAGCTGGACCTCGCCCTTCTTGCCCTTCACCGCGAGATCGCCGTCGACATCCTCGACCGCGACCACCAGCGTCGCCTCGCCGGCGATCGCCACTCCGTACGACAGCCAGCCCGCCTTGCGGCCCATCGTCTCGACGACGAAGTAGCTGCCGGTCGACATCGCGTCGGCGCGCAGGTTCTGGAGCTCCTTCGCCATCACGTCGACGGCGGTGAAGAAGCCGAACGTGAAGTCGATGCCCTTGTAGTCGTTGTCGATCGTCTTCGGCAGGTGGACCACCTGCACGCGCCGCGCTTCCTTCGGCAAGCGCTTCTGGTACTCGACCAGAAAGTTCGCCGTCTTCAGCGTGTCGTCGCCACCGATCGAGATCAGCGCATCGATCTCGAGATCGACGAGCGCGTTGTACACGTTGCGGAGCCGCACCGTCTTCGCAGGATCGTCGAGGTCCGCCGGCTTCTCGATCCCCTTGCCGGGGTTCGCGCGCGCCGTGCCGATCACGATGCCGCGCGAGTTGCGCAGACCGGAGAGATCCTTCTCTTCGAAGATCCGGTAGTGCTCGTCGGGTAGCAGCCGGTGCGTGACCGGGTGATAGTCCTGCAGATTCGAGTACCCGTGGAAGAACCCGACGACCTCGCGGTCGTCCTCGAGAAACGAGATCGCGGCCGAGGAGATCACCGCGTTTGCCGCGGGCGCCGGTCCTCCGGAGAACACGAGCGCGACGCGCTTGATATGGTCGCCTTTGCGGGACATCGCCCGCAGCCTACCTCAGCGAGTGCGAGCGCGGGTGCGAGCGGCGCCGCGCTGAACCTTCGCCGACGCGCTGTTCACCTTCGCGCTGATCGCGTTCTTGACCTTGCGCGCTCCCGCCTTGACCTTGCTCGCCGCGGAGGCGATGCCTCCCTCGACCTTGCCCTTCACCTGCTGCGCCGAGCCCTGCGCGGTGCGCAGCTTGTCGCCGGTGAGCTTGCCTTCGATCTTCTTCGCCGTGCCCGCGATCTTGTCCTTGATGGCTCCCATGACGCGTCTCCTGAAAAAGGGTGTGCCACGACGCAGTGCATCTCGTATGCCGTCTGATTCCGTCGTCTACCCGCGCCGGACTGCGCTGCCGATGTGCGCTCGCGCTCGCCGTGACAAGCTGCTGGTGTGAGTACGCTCGCGACCGAGGCGGCCGAGGCACCCGATGCCGCGCGCGCCGCGATCGCCGCGAACACCGACGCGATCGCCGAGCTCGCCCGCCGTCTCGTCGCAACGCCGCCGGCCTTCGTCGCCACCTGTGCGCGCGGCAGCTCCGACCACGCCGCGACCTATGGCGCATACCTCCTGTCTTCCGTCCTCGGCCTGCCCGTCGCCTCCGTCGGCCCCTCGATGGTCTCGATCTACGGCCGCGCTCCCACCGGCCTCGCCGGCGCCCTCGTCCTCGTGGTGTCGCAGAGCGGCAAGTCGCCCGACGTCGTCCAGCTCGCCACCGCCGCGCGCGCCGCCGGCGCCCTCGTCGTCGCCCTCGTCAACGATGCCGGCTCGCCCCTCGCCGACGCCTGCGAGCTCGTGATCCCGCTGCGCGCGGGCCGCGAGACCAGCGTCGCCGCCACCAAGTCATTCCTCTGCGCCGCAACCGCTCTCCTCCAGCTCGCCGCCGCCTGGTCGCGCGACGCGACCCTCGCCGATGCGCTCGCTCGCCTGCCCGATTCGCTCGCCGACGCGTGCACCCGCGACTGGCGCCCGGCCCTCCTGCCGCTAGCCTCGGCATCGAGCCTCTACACCGTCGGTCGAGGCGTGGGCCTCGGCCCCGCGCAGGAGCTCGCGCTCAAGTTGAAGGAGACCTGCCGGCTCCACGCGGAGTCGTTCTCGACCGCCGAGATCCTGCACGGCCCGATCGCCCTCGTCGGCCGGGATTTCCCGATCCTCGCCCTCGGCCAGGACGACGCGAGCGGCCCGGGCACGCGCGCGGTGCTCTCGAAGCTCGCCGGCCTCGGCGCCGATGTGGCCTCGACCCTCGCCGTCCCCGGTACGCGCGCGTTACCGATGGGCGACCCGCCGCCCGTGCTCGCGCCACTGTGCGCGGTGCAGAGCTTCTACCTCGCGCTCCCCGTCCTCGCCGCGGCGCGGGGCCTCGATGCCGATACGCCGCCGCACCTGCGCAAGGTGACCGAGACCCGTTAGGCCTTCGGCTTCCGCATGATGATCAAGTGCCCGTGGAACTTGCCGTCGGGATAGCCGAACCGGAACGCGAGCGAGCGCTTCGGCTGCGCTGCGTAGAGCGCGCGCCACGCGGGGGTGACGGTGCCGCCGGCCTTCATGTTCGACGTCTCGAACGTGCCCCATGTCTCGTACTCGAAGCCGGCCTCCTTGCCGTACTTCGGCGGCAGGCCCGTGGAGTCCGAGACCATCCACGCGACGTGCTCGACGACGTACCGGCGCATGGTCTTGAAGTCATCGAACGACAGTAGATAGCTCGCGGCCTTCGTCATGCCCGCGACCTGGCCTTTGGCCTCGAGATGCTTGAGTGCGGCGGGCGACTTGCGGAGGTGCGCGTCGTCGAGGTTCGCCATGATGTGGCGATAGACCTGTTCGCGCGTGCCGCCCGTCTTCTTGAAGCGGAGCTCGATGTTCGAGAGCGCGGTGTTGCGCTTCGCCGGATCCTTCATCGCCTCGATCTTCGCGAGGTCGTCGTCGGTGACGTACTGGATCGTGCCGTCGTCGGCGAGCTGGAAGTAGCGCAGCGAGACCGGCTCGTAGCCGTGGATGCTCAGCGCCGAGAGGCCGAAGATCAGCTGCGTCGGCAGCTTCCCGCCGCGCATCGCACCGATCATGTTCATCGTCACCGAGAAGTTCGCGCGGTACAGCGAGGACAGCTCCGTGGCGACGACCGCGAGCGAGGTCTTGAGCTCGCCTTGCGAGAGGCGCGCGAGCGACATCGGATCGCCGGCGGGCTCGAGCGAGAGGGTCGTGATCTCGTCGGCGTCGGGATACACGGTCAGCGCCGTCGAGAGATCGCCGCCCGCGAACGGGTACACGACGGTCTTTGGTATGCCGGCCGGGACGTTGGTCTTGAAGAACTCGCCTGCGACGCCGAGCCAGTTCTTCTTGTAGTCCTCCTGCGCCGCGCGGACCTTCTTGCAGTGCGCGTCGAGGACGGCGGGCTTCACCGCGGCGGGCGGCGTGCCTTCGGCGCAGGCGCCGACCACGAGCAGCGCCTTGGCCTCCTCGATGAACTCGTGAGGCTTGCCGTCAGCATGCGCGCGAGCGGCGAGGAGTCCGACAACACACAGGGCGGGAGCGAAGCGCATCCGCGAACACTGCCACGCCCCGCGCGCTGTTTCACCGACGACGGCGGCGGATCAGCAGCGCGCCGAGAACGAGCCACGGGGCAAAAGTACCCGCGTTCGGGACGCCCGAGCTGTCGCACGAGCAACCGGCCTGCATCTCGCCGTCGCCATTGCCATCGCCGTTGCCGGGCTGGCAGCTGCCGTCGACGCACGCTTCGCCGGTCGGGCACAGCGGACCATCGGGCTCGTCGACCTGGCCGTCGCAATCATTGTCGATGCCGTCACACGTCTCGGCCTTGGGCTGAGGAGCATCGCAGCCGCCCCAGTTGCCGGCGCTGCAGGTCTCGGCGCCCACACCGCACGCGCTCGAGCAGCTCCGCGAGAGGTTGTCGTCGATCTGGCCGTTGCAGTCGTTGTCGACGCCGTCGCAGGTCTCGCCCGAGATCGATCCTGCGATGGTGTTGAGCGCCTGGGTCAGCTCCTGCGCGTTGTCGACCTGGAAGTAGCAGTTGTCGGGCGCCGCGGCGTCGGTGCTGTTCGGGTTGCATCCCGGGCGCGCGGTGTTCGCCGCGACGGCCATGCGGTTGAGCGCCACCGGATCGACCTCGGCGCCGAAGCCGACGATCCACGTCGTCACGCCCTGCGCGGTCAAGGTCTCCACCGCGGGCACGCCGTCGTAGCGGGTCTGCGGGTCGTACGGCACGCAGTACTGCCAGCCGTCGGTGATCAGCACCACGTTGCGCGCCGCGGCGGTCGAGGTGAGCGACGGGTCCGCGGCCGCGGCCTCGAGGGTCTGCGCCATCGGCGTGTAGTTGCCACCCTCGGGCGGCGGCGTGGTCAGGGCGTTCATGATCGCGGTGCGGTTGGTGAGGCCCGGTTGCACGTCGACCTCGCCGGGCGTGCACATGCCCGCCTTCGGGAACGTCATCAGGCCGAACTCGGCCTTGCTCTCGTGAGCGCTCAGCACCTGGCCGAGCCCGCTCACGGCGACCTGCCACTTGGTCTGCGTTCCGATCATGCCGGTCTGCATCGAGCTCGACTTGTCGAGCACGACCATGACCTTCGCCGGCGAGCACGAATCCGCAACGGCGGACTGCGGCGCCAGGAGGAGCGCGGTGGAGGACAGAGCGGCGGCGGCGAGAAAGGACTTCATCGTGCCCTCTCGCAAAGCAACGCCGGTGCCAGCGATCTCGCGTCGAGAGGCGCCCGATCTCCGGAGGTTGCAGATCGGGTGGCTAACGCAGTTGCCGCTCGTGGCTGGCGACACTCGTCGCCCTCGTCGCCCTGCAAACGCCCGTGCGCGTCATTTGCACTTCAAGGACGCTCGTCGGCGCCGATATCGAGCGCTTGCCCCGACGGGCGCGGGTCGCCGTCGAAGTCCATCGCCGGCGCCTCGGTCGCGATGCCGGCGTCGATGCAGCCCGACCTCGACCCGAGGTGCCAGGTGGCGTCGATCAGCGGATCCTCGTTGAGGCTCAGCGAGGCGTTCGGGCTCGAGCCGTTGTCGAGGACCACCGTCGACTTGATGTCGATCGGCGTCCCGAACTGACCGACCTGGCGGTAGAGCGTGTCGTTGCGACCGAACAGGTTCGTGGAGAACCAGAAGTCGTTTGCATCGAGGGTCTCCACGGTGGTGGTCTTGTTCTGTGCCGGATCCTCGCGAACGCCGAAGCGGTCGAGGTTGATGCCACCATCGAGAATGTTGTTCCGGATGCGACCGACCATCCCCTTCAAGCCGCAGGTGGTGCACGGCCCGATCGCGACCACGACCGCGGAGCTCACGTTGCGCGCCCCGCCGGTGCTCGAACCGCCGGTTCCGCCGCCGTTGAGGTAGTTGCCGTTGACCTTGACCGTGCCCGCGGGCTGCTCGGCCTCGACGAGAAACACCGCGGCGGTGCGGAAGCCGCGCGGACCGTAGACGACGTTGTTCGTGATCGTCTGACTTCCGCCCGAGCTCGCGATGCCGGCGCACCACGTGGTGGCCTGGGTGCACGTGCCGACCGCGTTCGCGACGACATTGATCCGGTTGCTGTCGATCGCCATCGTCGAGTTGGTCTCGATGCCGTTGCTCGTGCCGCCCTGCGAGTTTCCGGTCGAGATGTCGTTGTTCGCGATCACCGTGCCGGTGCCACCGCCGAACGCCGCGATGCCATCGGAGCGCCGGGCGGTGGACGAGCGGAGGACGTTCGAGGTCACGGTCGCCAGCGAGATCGCGCCGGTGACCTGCTCCAGGGTGATGGCTGCCGACAGCCCGATCGCGGTTCCCGCCGAGACGGTGTTGTTCTCGATCGTGGCGCTCGCGCCGCCGCTGCCGCGGACCGCGATGCCGATCGATCGATCGGCGGCCGACGCCCCCCCCGAGGTGACGTTGCCACCGACGATCGTGTTGCCCCGGAGCGTGGGCGACGAGCCGGCGATCGTCACGCCGACGCTTCCCGGTGCGAGCGGCGGGACGCCATCCTTGCCGATGATCTTGAAGCCGCCGAGCAAGGTCGCCGAGGTCACGCCCGCCGCGGCGAGCACGCCCTCGAAGTCCTGGTTCGTGATCGTCGACTCGAACGCCGTCAGGTCGCGGCTCCAGCCACAGGTGGTCGCGTTGCATTCGTAACCGCCGTTGACGTCCACGCCCTCCGCGAGCGCGACCTTCTCCGGGTAGGTGCCCTGCGCGACGAACACCGATTGATCACCGCCGAGCATCTTCGCGTGCGCGATGCCGGCGGCGATCGTCTTCATCGGCATCGTCTTCGAGCCCGGGTTCGTATCCGCGCCGGTCAGCGTCGATACGAACGTGCCCGAGTCCTCGGGGCAGTCCTCGGGCTGCGCGCAGTTCGTCGATCCATCGACGCCGGCATCGTCATCGGCGATGTCGTCCTCGTGGACCGCAGGGTCTCCGCCGCAACCGAACGCGAGCAATAGCCCAGCACAGACGAGTCTCATGGCGCCTCCCCGAGACCATCCAGTCTAGGGCACACGCCACCCTCGTGGAAAGGCTCCGCCTACGGGCTTGTCAGGATGATCACGGTCCGCTTGTCATCGCCGGTGAAGCTCACCTTCCACAGCTTCCCGGCCTGTTTCGCCTGGATCCGCGTGGCGTTCCCCGACGGCGACGGCTCGTCCTTCACGATCTCCCACTTCCCGCTCTTCAGCGCGGCCCGGGTCTCGTCGGTGACCGCGGTCTTCCCGCGGGGCACATTGTAGGTCTGGATCTTCCCGCCGCCGCCCTTCGTGGGTGCCGGCGTCGCCGCATCGGCCGGGATCGGGAACACCGCCGGCTGGGTGGCCGGAGCCTCCGCGCGCGCGACCGATGGAGCGATCGCCGGCGCGGCGACCAGCGACAACGCGAACACGAAGGAGCGAACCATCGCCCTAGTCTAGGCGAGCGGACGACGCAAAGCTCGCGGCCGTAGTTATCGGCACACCGGGAGGGGTCTCGGGGTAGTGTCCGCGCTACATGCGGAAGAGCCTCCTCGCCTCTGTGTTGCTCGTCGCTGCCTGCGGTGGCGGCGACCTCGATCTCGCGACGCCCGACAACTGCAATCCGCTCGGCGGTGCGCGGTGCGCCGCGCCGTGGCCGTCCTCGATCTACGAGATCGATGATGCGGCGAGCCCCACCGGGCGCCGCGTCGCGATCCCGAAGGGCGCGCTGCCCACGAACATCGATGGCGTCCCGATCGAGCCCGACATGTGGAACGAGCTCGATGGCTTCTCGTCGGCCGCGCCGATGATCATCGCGTTCGACGAGGGCGTGGATCCCGCGAACCTCGTGCACTACTCGAACTACGCGGCGAGCACCACCGACGCCAGCCCGACGGTCGTCATCGATCTCGAGAGCGGCGAGCTGGTCACCCACTTCGCGGAGCTCGATGTCGCGGGCGTCGACAAGCCGGCGAGCCAGGCGCTGTTCATCCGGCCGTTCAAGATGCTCGCCGGATCGCATCACTACGGCGTCGCGATCAAGAAGACGCTGAAGGCGAAGGGTGGCGGCGAGATCGCGGTACCCGAGGGCTTCCAGGCGCTCGTCGACGACGAGAAGACCACCCACCCGCTGCTCGAGCGCGTGCGGCCTCGCTACCAGGACCTGTTCGACAAGCTCGCCGCGAAGGGCATCGCGAAGACGGATCTCCTGACGGCGTGGGAGTTCACCACCCGATCGCGAGAGTCGGTCCGCGCGGATCTGCTGAACGCACGCGATGCCGGCATGCCCTTGATGGGCGCGAACGGCGCGTCGTTGACGTACACCAGCACCACGGCGCCGCAGGGCGACGTCCGCATCGCGGCCCGCTACGACGGCATGTTCGATGCGCCGCTGTTCCTCTCGAGCGGCAACGCCAATCCCGGCGTGAAGATGCTCCGCGATGGCGACGGCAAGCCCAAGCCGAGCGGCCTCTACAAGGTGCCGTTCACCGCGATCGTTCCGGCGTGCGCGCTGACCGCCAGCGCGCCCGTGCCGATCCTCATCTACGGCCACGGCCTCCTCGGCGACGCGCAGCAGGTCGCCGGCCTGGGCCCGCGCTCGGCGGGCATCGAGGCCTGCATGGTCGTGATCGGCACCGACATGCGCGGCATGAGCGACGTCGACGTTCCGAACGTCGCGCTCGCGCTCAACGATGCGAACAACGGCAACCTCATCTTCGACGTGCTCGTGCAGGGCATGATCAACCACGTCGCGCTCGTGCAGATCGCGCGTGGCCCCATGGCCGCGGCGCTGTTCGCGAAGACCGGCGGCGGTTCACTCGTGGACCCGACCCGCGTCTACTACTACGGCATCTCGCAGGGCGGCATCATGGGCACCACCGTGTGCGGCATCGACCCGGTGATCAGCAAGTGCGTGCTCCAGGTCGGCGCGATCAACTACTCGCTGCTGCTCGAGCGCTCGCGTGACTGGCCGACGTATCGCACCGCGCTGAACGGCGCGTATCCCGATCCGTTCGACGACGTCATGGTGATCAACCTGATGCAGCAGCAGTGGGACCGCACCGAGGCGACCTCGGTGGTGGACACGATCCTGCCGCACACGTTCCCGGGCACGCCGCAGAAGCAGGTGATGATGCAGATGGCGATCGCCGACGACGAGGTCTCGAACATCGGCACCGAGATGCAGGCGCGCACGATGAACATCCCCGTGATGCTGCCGTCGCCGTACGTTCCGTTCGGCCTGCAGACCTCGAGTACCCCGGTGCCGAACGGCCTCGTGATCTACGACTTCGGTCTCGGCAGCACGATCCCGCACGGCAACGAGGCGCCGCCGGATAACGCCGTCCACGGCAGCATCCGTAACAAGAAGGCGACGACCGACATGATGAAGCGGTTCTACGAGACCGGCGAGGTCGTGCAGATGTGCACCGCTCCGAAGGGCTGCGACTGCCCCGCCGGCGGCTGCGGCGCCGAGCTCGATTAGTCAGATCTTCGCTTCGATCGCCTCGACGAGGGTGCGCAGCACCTTCACGCGCGAGAAGTACTTGTCGTTTGCCTCGACGAGCGTCCACGGAGCGGGAGCGGTGCTCGTGCGATCGATCAGGTCACACACGGCAACCTTGTAGGCGTCCCACTTCTCGCGGTTGCGCCAGTCCTCGTCGGTGATCTTGTGCTTCTTGAACGCGATCTGCTCGCGCTCCTCGAACCGCCGCAGCTGCTCGTCCTTCGAGATCTGCAGCCAGCATTTCACGAGCACGGTGTCGTTCGAGACCAGCTCGTCCTCGAAGTCGTTGATCTCGCCGTAGGCGCGCATCCAGTCGCGCTCGTCACAGAAGCCCTCGACGCGCTCCACCAGCACGCGCCCGTACCACGACCGATCGAAGATCGCGATGCGACCGCGCGACGGGAGCTTGCGCCAGAACCGCCACAGGTACGGCTGCGCGTTCTCTTCGTCGGTCGGCGCCGCGACGGGGATGACGTCGTACTTGCGGGCATCGAGCGACTGCGTGATCCGGCGGATCGCTCCGCCCTTGCCCGCGGCATCGCTGCCCTCCATCGCGCAGACGACCGAGAGCTTGTCGAAGCCCTTCTTCCTCGTCAGCAAATTGAGCCGGCCCTGCAGCGCGGCGAGCTGGTCCCGGTAGTCGTCCTTGGACTCGATCTTCTGGTCGAGGTCGAGCTTGTCGAGGATCGAGACACCATCGATCGGCGTGATCTGCGCCGGTGCGGTGACGGTGCTCGCCGGCTTCTCCTTCTGATCGAGCCGGTGGCGCATCGCCCCGAGGATCGCGTTGCCAATGGTCAGGCTGCGATATCGGTGGTCCGCACCCTCGACGACGAGCCACGGCGCCTCCGCGGTGCTGGTCTCGCGAATCAGGTGTTCGCTGACCTCCTGGAACTTCTTGTACATGCCGAGGTGCTTCCAGTCCGTCGGAGTCACCCGCCACGCGGTCCTCTTCTTCTTCGCGAGATCCTTGAACCGCTTCTTCTGCCCGTCCTTCGAGAGGTGCAGCCAGAACTTGAGGACCAGGATCCCCTCCTCGGTGAGCATGCGCTCGAACCGCTGGATGGCGCCGATCTGCTCTTCGAATTGTGCGCGCTTGGTCTCGCCGTAGACCCGCTGGACCAGCGGTTGCGAGTACCAGGAGCCGACGAACAGCGCGATCCGGCCCTTCGGTGGCAGCGCGCTCCAGAACCGCCACATCGGCGGACGGCCCGACGGCACCTCGCCGACCGGGCGCAACGCGTTCGTCGCGAGATGGCGCGGATCCATCCACTCGTTGAGCACATTGACCATGTCGCCTTTGCCAGCGCCGTCGACGCCACCGATGATGATGACGACCGGGAACTCGCCCTTCTTGACGACCTCGTACTGCGCGCTGAGCAGAGCGTGCCGCAGCTCCGGTTCCTCCTTGTCGTACCGCTCCTTATCGATCTCGTGACCCAGCTCCGCGGACTCGAACATGCCTGCCACGCTAGCTCGATCCATGCCAGCGCGGTAAGAGCTTGGCGATGCTACCCGTCACCCGCGCCGAAGCGACCGGATATCAGGAGACCTCGTTGCATGCCGATGTGATGGCGTTCCTCGCCGCGCTCGAGAGCCGGGGGGACAAGCGCTTCCATCGGACCACCTTCGGGGTGAGCCCTGGCGCACGGGAGCTACCCCTGGTCGTGCTCTCCGCGCACGGTCACAAGACGCCGGCCGAGGCGCGCAAGGCCGGCCAGCCGGTGGTGCTCATCATCAATGGCATCCACGCCGGCGAGGTCGAGGGCAAGGAGGCGTGCCTGATGCTCATGCGCGACATCCTCGACGGCACGCACGGGGACCTGATCGAGAAGCTGACCCTGGTCATCGTCCCGCTGTTCAACCCCGACGGCAACGACGCGATCGATCCCGCGAACCGCAAGCTCGACCTGCCCAGGCTGGAGGGCCAGATCGGACCGGCGAAGGTCGGCACGCGCGTCAACGGCGCCGGCATCAACCTCAACCGCGACTACATGCGGCAAGCGGCGCCCGAGATGCGTCAGCTCCAGAAGAACGTCGTCCAGGTCTGGGAGCCGGATCTGACGATCGATACCCACGCGACCAACGGCTCGGTTCACCGGTTCTGGATGACGTACGACGTTCCGCACACGGTCGCGAGCGGTCGTGCGGAGCCGGTGCGGTTCATGCGCGAGACGATGATGCCGGTCGTCACGAAGGCGATCGAAGCGAACCACGCGCTGCTCGCCGGCTGGTACGGCAACTTCGTCGAGGACGAGCGCTCGCTCGACGCGCGCCGCGATGCAGATCCGACCGCGCCGGTCCGCGAGGGCTGGATGACCTACCCGCACCAGCCCCGGTTCGGGAGCAACTACCGCGGTCTCTCGAACCGGCTCGATCTCCTGCTCGAGTGCTACTCGTATCTCTCGTTCCCCGATCGCGTACGCACCACGTACGCCACGATCCTCGAAGCGCTGCGGTTCGTGACCACCCGGCCCGATGACATCGTGCAGATCGTCGCGACCAGCCGGAACCCGCGCGACAAGATCGCCGTGCGCTACAAGCTCGATGCGTTCGAGCACCCGATCGAGATCGCTACCACCACGCCGCGCACGCTCGACGGCACGCCGACGCACGTCTCGATCCCGTACTTCGCGAACTTCATCGGCACCACGATCATCGATCGCCCGCCCGCGTACATCGTTCCGCCGCAGGTCGCCGCGCACCTCGTGCAGCACGGGTTCACCACCGAGCTCGCCGCCGGAAGCTACGAGGTCGAGGTCGCGACGGTCACCGGCTTCGCGACCGAGGGCGGCCGCAAGATCCTCGAGGCGGCGCAGGTCGGCGATCTCGAGGTCGAGTGGCGGCGCCAGAACCGCGCGGTCCCGGCGGGGGCTCACATCGTTCGCACCGACTCACCGCTCGCCGCGATCGCGGTCTACCTGTGCGAGCCCGAGAGCGATGACGGGGCGATCGAGAACGGCCTGATCCCAGCTCCGGCCGAGGGCGCCGAGTTCCCGATCTGGCGCGCGTACTAGTCGATCTACCTTCGCAGCGCTTCGCGCTGCTGCGCGCCCCGGAGTTTCCGGGGCTTGCCGGTCAGGGCTTCGTGGTCGGGGGCGTGGGCGGCGTGGCATCCGCCTCGTCGATCTTTGCCTGGACTTCCCGCGCGTGGTCGCCGAGCGTGACGCGCATCTCGCCGAGGTGGCGCCGCGCGTCCTTGCCGGTCAGGGCGCCCTTCGCCAGATCGACGCAGATGATGCACATGCGGTGACTGTACCAGTATGCTCACGAGCGTGACGAAAGAGCTCCCTCCCTGTGGCGTCTACCGGACCGTCAAGCAGATCGCCGGCATCGAGCCGAACCGGTTCGTGTACTTCCACAACCACGGCAATCCCGGCCCCGGCCTGTATCACCCCGAGAAGTGGAGCGCGAACCGCGCGGTGTTCTCGCAGAACGGCACCACCGTTCCCGATGACTTCGATCCGAAGTCGATCCGCTCGTTGCCCGCCGAGGGCTTCTATCGCGTGGCGAAGGCGTTCCACTGCTGCGAGAAGAAGTGCACGCAGTTCGAGCCCGAGCAGCTGCTGCAGCTCGGCTACAACGGCAACGGTCGCGGCATCCTGTTCGTGCCGGAGTACGTGAACGGCATCATCCGCGTGCCCGAGCGTGGCAGCGTCATCGATGACGAAGCATTCAAGAGTCTCGTCGCGCTGAAGCTGCCCGAGGTCGAGCAGAAGAACGATCTGTCGTTGCCGCGCGGCTTCGTCGTTCACTGAATGCAGCGTCCGATCGCCATCCTCGCCGTGCTCCTCGTCGCCTCACCGGCGAGCGCGGATACGCTGCGCAAGGTGGAGGCGCTGTGGGCGTCATCGCAGGAGGGCGAGATCCGGCGCAAGGTGGAGCAAGTGCGGGAACAGATCGACGCCGTGATCGCGGTGACCGACATGTTCCTGCAGAACAACGTGCCGCTCGACGCGCGCCTCGACGTGCTCGCCGAGGCCGGGGCCGGCATCGACGATCGCGAGGTCGCCGCCCAGGGCACCGCCGCCATCGTGTTCGCGGTTCGCCAGGAGCGCTGCGATCTGCTGCAGGCCGGCGTCAGCATCCGCGGCGATCTGCGCTCGCATTCACCGCACACGCTCGGCGGTATGCAGCAGTGGGCGCAGATCTGCGTGTCGGGTGGCCTCGATCTCGGCCCGCTCGTCCCGGAGTCGACGGCGCCCGGCATGTCGGTGTTTCCGATGGTGCTTCGCGAGAGCGCGCTGATGCTCGCGCGCCCGCGACTGACTGCCCCCCGCGCCGCGATCGACGAGGACTACAGCGACGCCGGCTTCGGCTTCGACGTCGAGGGGATGCGTTATCGCTGG
>JBBRED010000028.1:0-41800 GCA_038203335.1 Haliangiales bacterium
GTGGCGACGGCGAGCAAGCCCGGGATGATCAGGGCCGTCCACAGACCGACATCGAGAGCGCCGCGGACCTTGGTCGACCCGAACAGCAGCACCGCGGAGAACACCGACGTCATGCCGATCAGGAACGCCCAGCTGAGCCGCGCGCGCCGAAGGGACTGGATCACGAGCAGGCCGAACACCAGGCCGCTGACGATCAGCGCGGCGGGGAGCGCCGGGGTCATGCCCTTGTAAGCGGCACCGACGCCGGCGACGAACGCGGT
The DNA here is from genome assembly GCA_038203335.1 of Haliangiales bacterium. Classification (GTDB taxonomy): domain Bacteria; phylum Myxococcota_A; class Polyangia; order Haliangiales; family Haliangiaceae; genus JABFXX01. Next base: position 261 of record JBBRED010000028.1, read on the forward strand.
GATACCCGCGACCGAGGCGATGAAGTGCGCGATCGCCATCGGTTGCCATGCGGCAAGGATCCCGGCCACACCGACGGAGCCGGTGAAGATGCCGAACGCCACGCGGACGCTGGAGATGTGCTCGGGCGTCACGCCGCCGTAGATCGCGGCGCGATCCTCGAAGTACGCGCTCGAGAGAAAGTAGAACACCACGTTCAGGATCACGACCGTGCCACCGACGATCGCCGCGACCTGCGGCATCGACGCCGGCTCGCGGGGCGGAGCATTCGGATCGCGGTGCATGGCGCCCTGCTCGGCCACCTTGCGGAACAGCATCGTCAGCAGTCTTGCGGCGGCCACGTGCTCAGTCTGCGCTACTTGCGCTTCTTGAACAAGGATCCCCAGAAGCCCTTGGGCTTATCGCCCTCGTCGCCATCGGCAGGGCCTGCGGGCTCCGTGATGATCTCCGGCGGCGGGGGCTGGGGGCCGCTGGCCTGAACGGTGTTGCGGGGCACGGTCTCGGTGGGCGTGCCCACGCCGGGCTGGGTGGTCAGCCGGTGGGTGCCGGGGGTCATCGACATCGACAGCCCGCCGGGCTCCACGTCGAGGGACATCTGCGTGTCCTCCTGCTCCTTTGCGTATTCCTTGCGGAACAGCTGGCGCATGAACTGGCGCAGCTCCTTCGGATCGAACCGGTACCCTTCGATCAGCGCATCGAGATCCGCGGCGAGCTGCGCAGCCGTCTGGTAGCGGTCAGCGACATCGCGCGCGAGCGCCTTGAGGCTGATCGCGTCGAGCTCCGGAGTCACGCGGCGGTTGAAGTGCGAGGGCGGCGGGACCTCCGCCTTCCGGACCTTCTCCATCAGCGCGAACTCGGTGTCGCCGCGGAACAGCTTCTCCGTGGTCAGCATCTCGTGGAGGATGATGCCGGCGGAGAACACGTCGGTGCGCGCGTCGAGCGGCATGCCGCGGATCTGCTCCGGGGACATGTAGCTGAACTTCCCCTTGAGGATGCCGATCTCGCTCGTGAACTTCATCAACGCCTGCGCGATGCCGAAGTCGAGGAGCTTGACGTCACCGTCGTAGGACAGCCGCACGTTCGACGGCGAGACGTCGCGATTGACGATGTTGAGCGGGCGCCCGTCGGGACCGGTGAGCGTGTGCGCGAAGTGCAGGCCCTCGGCGATGCGCGCCGCGATGTACACGGCGTGCGGCACGGGGATCCGCTGCTGCGTCTCCTGGCAGCGCCGCAGCACCTGCGTCAGGTCGCGGCCCGCGACGTACTCCATCGTGATGTAGTGGCGGCCGTCGTGCTGCCCGACCTCGACGGTCTCGACGATGCAGCGGTTCTTGAGAACCATCGCGAGCTTGCCTTCGCGGTGGAACATGTCGATGAACCGCGCTTCGCGAGCGAGCTGCGGCCGCATCACCTTCACCGCGTAGAGCCGACGCGCACCGACCTGCGGCTTCGCGCGATAGACCTCGGCCATGCCTCCGCGCGCGATCAGGCCAAGCAAGTAGTAATGGCCGAACGCCACGGGGTCATTCGGGGCCCCCGGCGACAACTTGCCTTCTTGCGAGGGGCGCTCCGACACCACGGCGCGCGGACCTTACCACTTCACCGAGAGCCGTTGTCCCGGCTCGATCTGCACCATCCGCTCTTCCGTCCTGACACCGCTGTCGTCCTTGAGGATCATCTTCAGCTTGCGGCCGTCGGCGGGTGCTGCGACACCGATCTCGTTGGAGGTGATCCCGAGGTCGATCATCACGCCCGGCGACTTCGGGTTCTCGAGGGCAATCCGACCGAGCGGACGCTCGAGCTTGTTCTCGATGATCGACCAGCGGAACGCCATCGACGCCGGCTTGCCCGCCTCGACGGTCGCGTACTCGAACAGCGCCATCTCGTACTTCGGGTTGAAGCACAGGCCCTTGTAGCTGCCGGGAGCGACGATGATGCCCTTGTCGGGGAGCTTGCCGCTGATCCGCTGGCGGTTCACCCAGAGCTCGGTGCACGGCATGCTCGATGACACGAGCAGGGTCCCGAGGATGTCCTTGTCCTTCGCGAGCTCGGCGCGAACCACATCGGCGTTCGCGCCGAACGGGCGCTGAACGAGGTAGCGGCGATAGAACTCGCGCTTCGGTTCACCGGCGCCGAGCTTGTCGTACGTCGAGCCGAGCTCGCGGAGAAACCCGGGCAGCTCGGGCGCGAGCGCGTAGCCGATCGTGAAGTACACGAGTGCATCGCCGTACTTCTTGGCGGCGAATGCCTTGCGACCGCCGGTGAACGCCTGCTTCGCCTCGGCGCCCATCGGCACCAGCGCGAGCTTGTCGGCGAACGGATCCGCGAAGCCCGCGAGGCGGGTGGACTCGCCGAGCGCGTAGTCGCGCTCCTTCGGGTCGGTGATCGCGGAGGCGTAGGCGCCCCAGGCCTCCGCGGCGCGCTCGTTCTGGCCCGCGAGCGTCCACAGCGTCGCGAGCTGCTTCGCCTCCGGGCTCGACGGTCCGCGTGCGACGACGAGCGCGGCGTACAGCGGAATGGCGCGCGCCCAGTCGCGGGCCTTCGCCGCTTTCGTGGCCGGCCCGACGAGGAACTTCGAGATCTCGGCGCGCGATTGCTTCGTCGTGACGGTCTGGGCGAGCTCGCCCGCGACGGGCGGACGTGGCGCCGGTGTGGGTGCCTGCGCGACCGCGACGCCCATGCCGAGCAGCACGATCGCGCCGATCGCTGTCACCCTTTCTCTCACACCGCTTCGTACCCGCACGATGCGATCGTAGCACGGCCCACGTCGATTACCGGGGGACGTGAGGGGTAGTGAAGCAGCTCGTTTCCCGACGAAAATCACATGGTAGGGTGAATTTGGGGTTCGTCGTTTCGTCCATGCACGCTGTCATTCTCGAGCGCAACAAGCTGGTCGGCCGGAAGGTCGCGCGGCTCTTCATGTCGACGGGCATGAGCGCGACGTGCCTCGAGGATCCGGCACTGGTCGCGCCTGCGCTCGACGGTGCGGATCTGATTTGCGCCGACGCATTCGACGCGGACCTCGTCGCAGAGCAGCTGCGCGCGAAGCCGGCGATGCGGGGCGTTTTGTGGACCGCCGAGCCGCTGCGGCGCACGCTCAAGTACATGATCGAATCGACCGCGATCGATCACGTCCTCGGTCGCAAGGACTTCGAGTCGCCGCCGCGGGCGTGGGAGACCCTGATGGTCGCGCGTCGTCTGGCCGCCGGCTCGTCGGGCCCGCCGCCGCTCTCGGGGTATCTCGACTGGGGCTTTCAGGCGATCGAGTACGACGTCCGCACCACCGCCGATCGCGATATCGCGGTGACGAAGATGCAGGAGCTGATCGGTTCGCTCGGCGTGCCGAAGCGCGTCGCCGAGATGTTCGGCGAGCTCGGTCACGAGCTGCTGATGAACGCGATGTACGACGCGCCGGTCGATGCGAGCGGGCGCGCGAAGTACGCCGCCGATCGCAAGGCGGACCTCGTGCTCGAGCCGCACGAGCGCCCGCACGTCAAGCTCGGCACCGACGGCAGCCGCATCGTCCTGCAAGTTCGCGATCCGTTCGGCCGCCTCGAGCGCTGCCACGTGGTCGAGGGCCTGGCGCGTGGCCTCGCCGGTGGCGAGATGGATCAATCACACGGCGGGGCTGGGCTCGGGATGATGGTGTGTCACAACGCTTCGTCGGCGATGGTGTTCGACGTTCAGCGCGGAAGGCACACCGAGGTCACGGCGATGTTCGAGCTCGACATGAACCTGCGCGAATTCCGTACGCAGGCGAAGTCGCTGCACTACTGGAGTCACTAAGCCATGGAAGCTGCTGCCCAGACGACGAGCAAACCGGCGATCCCGAACCCCACGGGGGACGCGGGCCAAAAGCTCACCATCGAGAAGTTCGCCGACGGGGCGATCGCATGCCTGAAGTTCGCAGGCACGATCGACGAAGGCTTCGAAGGCAAGAAGCTCGGCGCCACGGTCGCCGGCGATACGCTCGTGCTCGATCTCGGCGGCGTGAAGAAGATCTCGTCGTTCGGAATTCGTGAGTGGGTCGACTTCGTCACCACCGCGAGCAAGCAGGTTCGCTCGATGGTCCTCATCGAGTGCTCGCCGAAGGTCGTCGACCAGCTCAACATGGTCGCGAACTTCGCCGGTGGCGGTCGCGTGTTCAGCTTCTACACGCCGTTCCGCTGCGACTACTGCGACTCGGAGCACCGCGTGCTCCTGCAGGTCGACAAGGACCACGAGACCATCAAGTCGATGAAGCTCGCCGAGCGTCCGTGTCCCTCGTGCAAGGAGGGCATGTACTTCGACGAGGACGGCGCCACGTACTTCTCGTACTTGATCTCCCAGGAGAAGTTCGAGCTCGAGGATGCGGTCGCCGGCTTCCTCGCGAGCAAGCTCAACTACGCGGTCAGCGATCTCAATCGCAAGCTGCGCATCGACAAGGTCATCGAGGGCCGCACCACGTACCTCCGGCTCGCCGGCGATCTCGATCGCACGTTCCCGCGCGAGAAGCTCGCCGAGGGCCTCGAGGGCACCGTGATCATCGATCTCGGTGCGATCGGTCGGATCGAACCCGCAGGCGCGGCCGAGTGGCGCGGCTTCGTGAAGATGGTGACGCCGCTCGTCGAGAACCTCTATCTCGCGGCGGTGCCGCCGGCGTTCCTCGAGAAGCTGTGCAGCGTCGAGGACCTCGGGCTCAAGGCGCAGGTCGTCACGCTGACCCTGCCGTACGAGTGCAAGAGCTGCGGCACCACCAGCGCGCAGTCGATCGATGTCGGCCAGCATCACGACTCGCTCAAGTTCGCGACCGCGCCGGAGCTGCGCTGCACCACCTGCAAGCACGCGATGCTGTGCGCCGCGGGCGAGACGCAGATGACCTTGCTGCCGAACCTGCCGCGCGCCACCGCGAACGCCGACGTGGTGAAGTCGATCGGCATCTTCCGCGAGCGCGCGCTCGCGACCCAGCGCGACAAGAAGCCCACGGCGAAGGGCACCCCGCTGCAGAACGTCCCCGGGCCGGCGCCGCGCTCGTCGCTGCTCGTGCCGTTCCTCGCCGCGCTCCTCGCGGTCGTGGTCGCGGCCGGTGGCTACCTGGCGTACCAGCGCATGAACAAGGCCGAGGACGCGCCGTCGACGGCGCTCGGTGCGGTCTCGAAGAAGAGCGCGGCCACCCGGCCGGCGTGGATCTCGAGCGATACGCAGGGCACGGCCGCGTGCACCGATACGCCCGACAAGGGCATGTCGTGCGTCGGCGTGTCGTCGATCTCCGCGCGCCAGGACGATGCCGAGGACGAGGCGGCGGACGCGGCGCTCGATGCGATCGCGAACGCGCTCGCGGTGCGGATCTCGAACCCCGCGTGGAAGCTCTCGGTGATCCCCGTGTACAAGGCGGCGCGCGACGCGAAGCTCGCCGCGTTCGATCGCGATCCGAGCAACACCTCGGCGCGCCGCGACGTTCGCGAGGCGCGCAATGCGGTCGCCCGCGTGCTGAGGAACACCAGCGGCGGCGCGGTCCCGGCCGCACCGACCGGTCGCTACTGGGAGGAGTACACGGGCGCGGACGGCAAGCGGTTCCTCGCGTTCGCACAGGTCTCGCTCGGCGCGACCGATCTCGCGAAGCTTCTCGAGGGCTACACCACGCCGTCGACCGCGCTCGGTGCCACGGCGGTGTCGATGTTCCCGCTCATCGGTTGGCGCTATCCGAGGCTCGAGCACGGCGCGATCATCACGAAGCTCGGCACCGGCGCGCTCCAGGATCTCGGCCTCGCCGAGCAGTACATCGTGGTGGCCGTCGCAGGTCGTGACGTGATCGACGCGGCGACCTTCGCGAAGCTCGCCGCCGACGAGGACGCTGCGCTCGTCGACAAGGGCGGCACGCTCCGCCTCAAGGTCCAGGCGAGCGACGGCGCGCCGCGCGAGTTCTCGACCGTGATCAAGCCGAAGTCCGACGAGACGCCGACCAACGGCAAGACGCCGCGCAACGGCAGCGGCAGCAAGCCCGGGCCGGGCACGGGTGGCGTCAACGTCTGGGATCGGTACGGCGGCGGCAAGGGCTCGGGCCGCGACGACCCCACGCAGTAAGCTGAAACCTGGGAGCGCCCGGCGGTGTCGTACCGCCATGCTGCGCACCCTTGCCCTCGTCGCTGCGCTGTCCGCCCCGGTGATCGCCGAGACCCGGATCGATGTCGGGTTCGGCCACGAGGAGCGCGCGTCGACACCGCGCGGAACGGGTGCACTGGCATTCGGCGAGATCACGAAGGGCACGCACCTCGATGCGGTCAGCGTGGAGCTGCGCGGCCTCCGCGCGACGATGAAGCTGACCCTGTCCTCGACGGTCAAGGACGGTCAGGACGCGGCGCTCGAGCTCGCGGTGCCGATCGGCACGCAGGTCACCTACCTCGGGCTGACCATCGGCGACGATCGTCGGATCGCGCACCTCGAGACCGCGACCGACGCGTCGGCTCAATACGAACAGATCGTCGAGGGCAACGTCGATCCCGCGCTGATCGAGTGGATGGATTCGACCGCCACCACCGACAAGCTGCGGCTCCGTGTGTTCCCGCTCACCCGCGGCAAGCCCGCGAAGATCGAGGTGATCATGACGCTGCCGCCGGCGGCGAGCTTCGTGATGGATCCGGGGCGCCACCGCATCGCGAACCTCCCGGGGCCGCGGCGGTTCGCGCTCGCGGAGGGCGCCGTGGCGCCGACCGAGCTCGAATCCGTCGACCGCGACCGGTCGCTGTTCATCGCCGATCCGGTTCTCGACGGCGCGGACCTCGAGCGCGCCGGGCGGCGCGAGCAGGTACGAAGGCAGCAGGCGGGCAAAGAGCGGCCGCGCGGCGCGATCCGGATCGCTCAGGAGTGCCTGAACAATCCGTTCGCGACGAGCTGCATGTAGCGCAGCCAGGGTTGGATCAGAACGGATTCTCCTTCGCGACGACAGGCTGCTTTGGCGCGGCACCCTTCTTCTTGGCCGGCTTTACATCCTTGCCGGCGGAGTCCTTGTCACCCTCGGTCGGCGGGAGCGCAGGCGCCGCATCGGGGCGCAGCTCGAAGCCGTCCTTCAGCTTGCCCACGCCCTCGAGATCCGACGGCATGCGCAGGCTCATCAGGCCGTACACGGTGCGGCCGCCCTCGTCGTACGCGATCCACGCCTCGACGTGGAAGCTGTGGCCGCCGCGCGAGCCGTCGGCGACGACGTGGTTGGCATCGAGCGGACCGAGCTTCGTCTTGTCGTCCTTCGCGTCGTACTTGCCCTCGAACATGCCGAGCATGCCGTCGCGCGCGCCCTTGAGGCCCTTCGCGACGTCGTACGGGATGTTCTTCGGGATCGGGATGTAGATCAGGCCCGCGAACCGTTCTCCCCCTTCGACGATCGCAACGCCGCCGGGGATGGTGTCGCCGAACGGCGTCTGCGCGTCCTGGCGCTGGACCTGCGGCTTCGACGTGAACATCTGCGTGAAGCGGGGGCTGATCAGCTTGTAGCCACCCGCGACCTCCTGCAGCTCGAGATCGAGGATGCCGGTCTTGGTCACTGGCTCTTCCTTCTTGTCCTCGACCTTCACCGGCTCCTTGGCCAGCTCCTTCACCGAGATGCCGGGGGCGGGGTTCTCGGAGGCAGGAGGGCTGGTCTTCTTGTCGCAGGCGGACAGGGACAGCGTCAGGGCGAGGATAGGTACGAGGCGCATGGGTTGGTCCGGACGGATGACGCCGGGAAACCGTCGCACGATGGGCGGTAACTATTAGTGAATCCAAGACGGTGAACGCGGAACCGCAGATAGGTATTGGCCGGACCATGACGAACGCATACGTTCGGCGCATGGGTCGATTCGGGGTCCTTGCTGCCATTGTCGTGTCGTTCGTCGGCTGCACCGGCGACGAGTCAGGGACAGGCGAGATCCTGAACCCGGTGCGCGATCAGTACGACACGTGGTTGAAGATCGAGCCGCCCGGAATCGTGTGCGGCGACGGCAGCCCCTACAAGTTCTTCGTCAACTACAGCAACACGAGCGACAACCTCGTCGTGATGTTCGAGCCCGGCGGCGCGTGCTGGGACTACGACTCCTGCGCCGGTCGCAACGGCATCCGCGGCGCCGCGAATCCGCACGGCCTGACCGACGACCACTGGAACATGGCGCAGTTCATCTCGCCGTTCACCTCGCGCTTCGACGACACCAGCCCGACCCGCGACTGGAACATGGTCTACGTCCCGTACTGCACGGGCGACGTCCACACCGGCGTGAAGACCGTCACCTACGCCGGCACCGGCGGCGATCCGGATCTCGAGTTCCACCACGATGGCCACGCGGCCGTGATGAACGTCGTCGGATGGCTCGACGACAACTTCACGCACGTGCCGAAGATGCTGTCGACCGGCTGCTCCGCGGGCGGCGTCGGTTCGCTCGTCAACTACCGGTTCTTGCGCAACGGCATCAAGGCCGTCGAGAAGGGCTACCTGATCGACGACTCCGGCCCGATCTTCACGTCGGACGGCTTCTCGAAGCCGATGCACGCGATGATCCGCGCAGCGTGGAACCTCGACGCGCTGAAGGCCGACATGCCCGCGAGCTTCACGCTCGATGACATGGGCACGATCAACACCGCGCTCGCCGACGAGTTCCCGAACGATCGCCTCGCGACGACCTTCTTCCGTCGTGACTTCAACTTCTCGCTGTACTCGTACGAGCGGTTCTACAACTTCCCGCCGAAGGAGGAGATCCTCCGGATGTGGAACGACGACACGCTCAAGCTCACGGCGCAGTACGACTCGAAGCCGAACCTTCGCTACTTCATCCCGTATTACCGCAACGTCAACTCGAGCCACTGCACCACGCTGTTCACGTTCGCCGGCTCGAACATCGAGGAGAAGGACATGACCCTCGAGAAGTGGGTCAACGACTTCATCGGTGACGAGAAGGTCGAGAGCATGCTCGAGGCGCCGGTTCCGGGCGAAGACCCGTAGCGTGCGACTCCGTTCGGACCGATACGTCCGGACCTGAGCCGACCATGTCCCACTACCGATACGCCGTCGCTCTCCTCCTCGCTCCTGCCTGCATTCCGCCGATGTACAAGGCGCAGCCGGTGGATCCGGCGGCGCAGCGCGCGGCGATGGCGCAGAGCATGGGCTATCCGACGAAGAAGACGCCGGAAGAGCTCGACCAGACAATCGCGAAGCAGACCGACAAGTTCAAGGCGACGGGCCGCAAGGGCGAGATCCACCTCGAGGCACCGGAGCCGTTCGTGTTCGATGGCAAGACCGGTACCTGCTACACGGTCGTCATGCGCCTCGGCGAGAACGCGGCGTGGGGCCTCGGTGCCGAGGCTGGCCTCAAGTTCGACTTCAAGCGGCCCGAGATCGCGGGCTCCGGTGGACCGGGGGTCGTCGGTCCCGGTGCGGTCGCCTCCGTGGGCTGCGCCGAGGCCGATGGTCCGATCACGCTGACCATGGCGCCGATGATCGGGCAGGACCCGATCGGAACGGGGCCGCTGTCGATGCAGCTGTTCACCCACGTGCTGACGCGCGCGGAGCGCGAGCACCTCGAAGCCGACAAGCAGCGGCAGATCGCGGAGCAGCGCGAATTCGCGGCGCAGGAGCGAGAGCGCCAGGAAGAGGAGCGCCAGCGGCGCGATCGCGAGTCTGCCGAGCGCAGCTCGCGTCCGAGCTCGTCGTCGTCGTCATCATCGTCGTCGTCCTCGGGTGGTGGTGGTGGTGGCTCCTCCGGCCCGGTCAGCGTGACGATCCGGTCGTCGTGCCCGAAGACGGTGCCGGTGTTCTACGGCAACAAGCCGAAGTACGGCAGCGGCACGAGCTCGTCGGTGAGCACGAACAGCGTGTCGAGCCACAGCTTCCGCGAGGGCGATATGTTCTGGGTCACCGATGAATCCGGTAACGGCCTCGATGGCTTCACGGTCACGCGCAACACGCGGACCATCGAGATCGATTCGAGCTGCACGCGGATCTCGGGCCGCTGATGCTCCCGATCCTGGTCGGCGCGGTGCTCGTCATCGGCCTCGTGTGGATGCTGTCGCGCGCCGGCGAGCTGTTCTACATCTCGGTGCGCGACGGCAAGCTGCTCGTCGTGCGCGGGCGTGTTCCGGTCTCGATGCTCCAGGAGTTTCGCGACGCGGTGAACCAGCCCACCGTTCGCCGTGGTGCGATCCGGGCGTTCAAGACCGAGTCGGGCGGTCAGCTCGGGTGCAGCGGCGACATCGAGGAGGGTCGCGAGCAGCGCATGCGCAACACCTTCATGCTCTACCCGGCCTCCCAGCTGCGCGCCGCGCCGCCGATCAAGCAGCCGACGCTCGGTCAGGTCGCGGGCCTCGCGTGGCTCGCGTGGATGCTCGACCGCCGAGGGTAACTAGAGCTGGTGCATCGTCGAGCACAGCCCGGCCGGGCCGCTCTGCGCGGCGTACGACACCGGGTTGACCCAGCCGTGCCCGTCGCACTGGTACCAGGTGCTATCCGACGCGGCCTCGACGCAGGTGCGCGGCGCGACCGCCTTGCCGAGCGTCGCGGAATCGCACCAGCCGTAGGTGGCCGCGGTGGCGCAGCCCGCGGACGAGCTGCGCGCGACCCACGCGCCCGCCGTGCACGTGTACCACTTGGCATCGTTCGCGGCCTGCACGCAGGTGCCGGCGTCGACGGTCTTGTTGAGCGTGGCCGAGACGCATGCGCCCGAGGGCATCGGCGGCGGCTGGGTGACCGAGCCACCGGCAAACGCGAGCAGCGCCGCGACGTCGCCGTTGAACTTGTTCATGTCGACGTTGCCGGTGATGCCGTTCACGTGGCCCGAGTCCGTGTGCTGCCAGAACGTCCACTTCTGCCACGGAGAGGGGATGTTCGGGCACTGCGTCGAATAGGCCGCGACCCACAGCGGATTCGGCGAGAACGACGACGGCGCGCCGACCTCGTCGCGCCAGAAGTAGTAGCCGGTGTAGACGATGGGCTCGACCCCGACCGCGGTCTTCACGCGATCGACCCACTGACGCACGCGCGCGGCGACGGTCGCGGGTGAGAGACCGCCATCGGCCTCGACGTCGATGACGGGCGGCAGATCACCCGCCCGGTAGGTGCCGATCGCGTTGATCATCAGATCGGCCTGCGCGTTGACGTTCTGGCTCGGGCGGAAGAACTGATACGCGCCGCGGATCACGCCGGCGGTCTTCGTGTTCGACCAGTTCTGCACGAACTTCGGATCCTGAAACGTCGTTCCGTCCGAGACGCGGAGGAACGCGAACTTCACGCCTGCGGCCTTCGCCTTCGCCCAGTCCACGGTGCCCTGGTAGTACGAGACATCGACGCCCATCGTGGTGGTCCCGGTCGCGCACACGCGCGCCTCGATCACCGTGGTGTCGGTCTCGGCCTCGTCGACCTGGACGCCGACGCCGGCGCCGGCCTTCGCGTCCTCGTCGGGATCAGCTCCGACCGTGCACGCACCGAAACAGGCGAGGAGCAGACATGCGCGGATCGACATTGTGCAGCTCGTTCAGCAACCAACATGCCGCACCGGCTACTCGAGTGGCCATCCGATCCGTGACGCAGCCTCGGCGATCCGCACTACACGTCACGTGCACGCATCGCGCACCAGATGATCCAAGTTGTGCAAAACCGCGTGCGGGAATGTGCGCCGAGTTCTCACGCGTCGGTGGGAGTCTCCACCGCAACCTCGGGTGAGCACCGCCGACAACGGATGGCAGACCTACTGGCAGGTGCAGAGCTGATAGTCAGCCGCGTAGTGAAATCCGCCGTCGAGCTTCGAGCCGGCGCCGTCGTTGTAGATGTACGCGCCGCAGCCCTTGTTCGTGGCCACCGCGGCCTTGATCTGATCCTCGCCGGCACGGCGCGCGGCCTTCTCGTTCGCGCCATCGACCTCGACGCGGTACCGCTGGTTCGCGTCGCACGTCTTCATCGCTCCGGGGTCGCTGAGGTTGCGGTAGATGACCACGCCCTTCCTGGGGCATCCGGTCAGACCGAGGGCGAGCACGGAGGCAACAACGAGGCGCTTCATGGCCGCTTCGTAACACGGCAGGTGACGTCACCGGCTCCGTCGAGCGAGCACGTGGACCACCGATCGCGCTGCTCGGTGCCACCGGTCGCGCCCCGCAGCTCGTGGAGCTCGGCGCGCGGCACCGGTGATCCGCCGGGTGGCCAGCACGACACGCCGCTCGCATGACGTACGCAGATGGACGCGTCGACCACCGCGATCTGGGTGGGCTGATCGAAGCTGCGCCCGCGCGACTCCGCTTCTCCGGGCGTGAAGCAGGTGACGTCGCCGTCGTGCAGCGCGCAGCCCTCGCCGGCCGCGATCGCGACCTGCGTGACGTGCGCGAGGCCGGTGACGATCCGCGGGCCGCGCGCCACGGCTACGCTCTCCGAGGACGACCAGCACGCGAGGCCGAGCCCGGTACGCGCGCAGAATCCGTCGCCGCCCCACAGGCCATCCGCCTTGTCGATCGCCACGTGCCCGGGGCCCTGACCCCGGTTGCACGCGACGAGGACGAACAGCAGCGCGATTCGCACCGGGAGAGTCTAGGCCAATGCCGCTCAGATCCGGATCATCGCCGCAGCCAGCGATCGAGAGCACGGCAAGGACGGCCATCCACGGGAGCTCGCGATCCCGCGTCACCTTGGAGGGCGGCGCCTCCGATTTCATCGGACTACGCCCGCGATGGCCCGACGCGGGCCTCGAACCAGAACGCGGTGATGCCGTCGGAACACTCGACGCCGACGGTGCCGCCGTGCGCGTGAGCGACCGACCGGACGATCGCGAGGCCGAGACCGCTGCCGCCGGCGGCGTGGCGTGTCGAGTAGAACCGATCCCACACCTTCGTGCGCGCGGCCGGTGAGAGGGCCGCGCCATGGTTTGCCACGATCACGCGCACGCTCTCACCGCGCCCCTCGACGACGAGGTGGACGGCGGTCCCTGCCTCGGCGTGCTGCACGGCGTTCGCGACCAGGTTCTCGATCGCGGACGCGAGGGCCGGCGCGCGGCCGGGGACGATCGTCGTGCCGGTGATCTCGATCTCCACGGGCACGGCCCACCGCTGTGCGCTGCACGCGCGTGCGAGCTCCGCGAGATCCACGGGGAGCGCGGCGCCGCGATCATCCTCCACGCGCGCGAGCTCGAGCAGGCGGGAGACCAGGCGATCCAGGCGCGCGGTGTCATCCACGATCATCGCGAGGAACTGCTCGCGCGCGATCGGATCATCGGCGGCGCCATCGCGGAGCAGCTCGGCGGCGCCGCGGATCCCGGTGAGCGGCGTCTTGAACTCGTGGCTGATCTCGGCAGCGAGCGTGCGCGCATCGCGGGCGCGGCGCTCGAGCTCGTCGGTCATCGCCTCCACCGCGCGCGCGAGCTGTCCGATCTCGTCGGACCGGCGGGTGAGGCGATCCGAGCTCTCCACCGGCTGGCGGGCGGCGATCCGCTGCGCGCGACGCGTGAGCTTGCCGAGCGGGCGGGCGATCGTGGTCGCGAGCAGCAGCGAGATCAGAACGGTGATGCCGATCGTCACGAGCAGCACGCGGACCAGCCACGTGCGCAGGCGGTACAGCTGGACCTTCACGTCGTGCGTCGACCTCGTGACGTAGACGATCGCGACCACGTGGTTCGCGTCGTCGAGGACCGGCAGCGCAGAGAACAGATACACGCGCTCCTGGTTGCCCCACAGCCGCGTGGCCGAGCCATAGTGGCCCGCGAGCGCGGCGCGGATCTCCGGGCGATCCACGAGCTCGAGCGGCTGCGGGACCTCCGCGACGTGGATCGGCGACTCGCCGGTGAGAAGGTGCGGCACCGCGCGCTCGGCGCCTTCGGGCGGCCCACTGCGGTGAGAGTCGGCACGTACTGCTCCGGCCGCATCGAGGATCCGGATCCGCGTGCGGGTATCGCGCGCGGCCGCTCGCAGCACGGGCTCGCGCTGGTCGAGGGGGAGCCCGGAGCGATCCTCGCGGATGGTGGCGCGCACGAGCTCGGCCTGATGGATCATGTCGGTCTCGAGTGCGCCGAGGAGCTGCGCCTCGTGCATCTCGGCGAACGAGATGCCGATCAGCGGCACCGCGGCCACGATCAGATTGATCAGCAGCAGTCGGTAGCGGATCCGCGCGACGACGCGGAGCAGCCGCCTAGCCGCACCGATAACCGACGCCATGGACCGTCTCGATCACCGGCGCACCGGCGGCCGCGAGCTTCGCGCGCAGGTTGCGAACGTGCGTATCGATCGTGCGCTCGCTGATGTGATGGTCGCCGCCGTACACCGTCGCGATCAGCTGCCCGCGCGAGAGTACGCGCCCGCGGTGGGTCGCGAGCGTGGCGAGCAGACGCAGCTCGGTGGCGGTGACCGTGAGCGGCGCACCGGCGACCCGCACCTCGTGGCGATCTCGATCGATCGCGACCTCGCCGACCTCGATCACCGGACGCGCCACGGGGACGTCCTCTCCCGACGTGCGCCGCAGCACGGCCGCGACCCGCGCCACCAGCTCGCGCGGCGAGAACGGCTTCGTGAGGTAGTCATCGGCGCCGAGGTCGAGGCCGAGCACGCGATCGGTCTCCTCGGTCCGTGACGACAAGAACACGATGGGAAGGTGCGTGTGGGCGCGGAGCCGGCGGCACAGCGCGAGGCCATCGAGCTCCGGCATCAGCACATCGAGGACGAGCAGGTCGATGCCGCCCTGCATCACGCGCTCGTAGGCGACGGCGCCATCGGTGGCGAGCTCCACGGCGTGCCCCGCGCGCGCGAGCGCGAACCGCGCGACCTCGCGGATGTGGGCATCGTCATCACAGACCAGGACGGACGCCATGCGGATCATGAACGCCTCATGCGGGCCGAATATTTCCGTCGAGCGTTGCCTGATAGGCAAACAGATCGTCGAGGCCCTCGACCCGGTTGACGATCTCCCGCACCAGCTCGCCCGACGCGTGCGCGATCGCCGGCTGGAGTCGCACCAGCTCCGCCTGCGCGACGAGCTGCGCGATCAGCTCGCGGACCTCGTCGAGCTCGCCGCGGTAACGCACGCGGAGCGACCGGAGCTGCGCGAGCGTGCGCACCCGGAGCTGGGCGGTCGCGGCGGCGCTTGTCGCACCGCGGGCGGCGAGCTCCTGCGCGCGTCGATCCGCGCTGGCCTCGTCGAAATCGGGGCGCGCGAGGACCTGATCGAGATCCGCGAGCCGCGTACCGGCCTCGCGCAGCCGGCTCGCGAGCACGCGTGCGGTCTCGGCATCGGGTAGCACCGCCGCGAGCGGCGAGGCCTGCGCGCGGGCGAGCGCGGCGACCAGCTCGGCGGCGCCCGGATCGGATTCGTCGCGCTGGCCGCCGAACGTCAGCGGCGCGGCGAGCGGCCACAGCACGATCAGGAACACCGCGTCGCCGGCAGAGATCGGCCGGCGGAGCGCGAGCGCGCCGATCGTGATCGCGAGACCGATCGCCACGTAGCAGAGGCCGAGCATCCCGAGCGACATCTCAGTCCTCTCCCGGCAGCGGCGCGCGGTCGCGCAGGTAGATGCCGCGGGCGGATCGCACGGCGCCGCTGATCGCATCGAACAGGCTGCCCTCGACCTCGCGGACGAACACCACCTCCTCGGCGCGCGGGCGCACGAGGTACGGGCGCAGCGCCCACGACAGCTGCCCGCCGACGAGCGCGAACACGATGCACAGACCCACGATCGCGCTGCCGCGACCGGGACCATGCTCGACCGAGAGCGCGTGGATGATCATCCGCAGGCTCGCGATCCCGGCGAGGGCGAACATCCCCACGGTGCCGAGGATCATCCGGTGATAGGAGAGATCGATCGCGCGCCCGAGGAGGATCAGCGGCGTGCATGCGGCGAGCATCAGCGCGCCGAACGCGAGCGCGGTGACCACGAGCGCGAGGTCCGCGGACAGCCGGGCGCGGCGGCCGAGCGAGGCGCCGATCGCGGTCAGGGCCGGCGCGGAGAGTGCGGCGGTGCCGAGCAGCACGAGCGGCAGCTTGATCGCCGCGTACCCGATCTGGATGCCGCCGCGATAGCTGCCGAGCGCGGCGCCCACGATCGCCATCGCGATCGCGATCGTCGCCACCATCGCGCGAGTGATCGCGGCCAGGCCCTTGCCGGCGGCGATCCGCGCGAGCATCGCATCGCGATCGCGCAGGAGTTGATCGATCAGCCCGAGCGTGGGCGCGGGCGCTTCGAGTGCGCCGATCACGACATCACCTCGGCCGCGAGGTCCCACCACAGGCGCCCGGCGATGCCGAGCGTGGCCGCCGACCACACCAGGAACACCACGCCCGAGGTCAGCGACGGCCTCATCGCCTTCGGATCGAGCTCGCGCGCGAGCCGGCGCATCGCGAGCAGCCCGGCGCCACCGAGCGCCGCGGTCGCCACGATGAACGTCGTGCTCGGCGCCACCGACGAGAGCGACAGGAACGCCGCGGGCAGCAGCATGCCCGCGAGCGCGATCCCGAACGCGCCGAGCGAGACGCCGAACGCGCGCACGACGGCGGCGAGCGATGGTGCCGAGCCCGCGGTCGCGGTGGCGATGTAGAGCGCGGGCGCCGTCGCGGCGACCACGCCGAACACGACCGCCGGAACGGCGACGAGCGGCGTCGGGCTGGTGGCGTGGATCGCGAGGATCCCGCCGACGGCGACCGGCCCGATGGCCGCGAGGATGAGGGCCGGCGCGCGAGCGGGCAGCTCGGGGGCGGGCGGGGCTTCGGAATGTGAAACGGACATGACGTGACCTCCTGATCCGTTCAACCACGCGCACTTGCAGGCCTCGCGCACCCTCCGTGGAGACGTCGACCAGCGTCTGTGGAGATTCTGCGCAGAGGCGCCCGGATTGCGTATGCTGCGCGCCGTGCGGACCGCGGTTCTCTGTCTCGCTCTCGGCGGCTGTGGCTTTTCCACGCCGGGCGGACCGTTTGGCCCCGGAGATGCGGGCCACGTCAGCGATAGCCCGATCGCGAGCGGCGACGCGAATGCGACCGACGCCGTGTCGATCGATGCGATGGCCGACGCCGCCAGCTGTCCCGCGAACTTCGTCGCTCTCCCGAGCGCGGGCACGAGCTCGAAGTACCTCGTGTTCTCGAAGAGCTCGCAGCTCGGCGCGGTCACCACGTGCGCGGGCCTCGGCACCCACCTCGCGCGCCTCGACACGCAGGCCGAGGCCACGGCGCTCGAGAGCTACATCGCGAGCAACAGCGGTGGCTCGCCGACCGGCCTGTACCGCGTGGTCGGCGCGCGCGATCCGGTGCTGCGCGGGCTCTGGCACGACCTCGACTTCATCACGCTGCTGTCCTTCCTGCCGTGGGGCCAGAGCGAGCCGACCGACGTGTTCCTCGGAGGCGAGGACTGCATCGTCCTGAAGCACGAGCAGAACAGCGCCGTGATCGGGGCCCAGGAGTGCTCTTCGCAGCACGAGTTCGCGTGCGAGTGCGACTAGGCGTATCGTTGTTGATGTGCACGTGCGCTCTGCCGCCGTTGTCCTCGCGCTGACCTCCGCGGTCTCGGCGCAGCCGTCGCCTGACATCACGAAGGAGTTCCAGGCCGGGGTGGATGCGTTCCGCCTCGGCAAGCTCGACGAGGCGAAGGCGCACCTCGAGAAGGCAAAGGCGCTCGATCCGAAGCTGCCGGGGCCGAATCGCTTCCTCGCCGCGGTCGCGCAGGGCCAGCAGCGGTGGCAGGACTGCATCGACTTCGCGCGCACGGCGATCGAGCTCAACCCACGCTCCGCGGAGATCGCGGACACGAAGAAGGTCCACGACGAGTGCCGGATCTCCGCCGGCCGCGCGCCGTATCGCGAGGAGCTCGGCGAGAGCGCGGCGATCGCGGTGGTGACCTCGGTTGCGGGTGCCACCGTCAAGATCGGCGGCCTCAACTACGGTGGCACCCCCCTCGCGCCCCGGCCGATCACCGCTGGCAAGCTCGAGGTCGATGTCGAGAAGACGGGCTGGAAGCCGGTGCACGTCTCGGTCAACGCGCTCGCGGGCCTCGTCACCGACGTGACGCTCGAGCTCGAGCCCGACCCGACCTCGCAGAATCCGGACGTGGTGGTCAAGCGGCCCACGTCGACGACGAACGGCTATCTCGTCGTGGGCGATCTCGCCGCGCTCACCGTCGACGGTCAGACCGCGACGCCGGTCAACGGCAAGATCGAGCTCGCGCCGGGGACGCACGTGATCGAGGTCGATCGCGAGGCGCACGATCCGTGGCGACGCCGCGTGCGGATCAACGCCGGTCAGGCCACGCCGATCGCGCCGGTGTTCGTCGACACCGCGGCGCGCGAGAAGAAGCAGACGATCGGCATCGCGGTGGTGAGCGGCGGCGCCGCGATCACGGTGTTCGGCTTCATCGCCTCCTTGAAGTCATCATCTGCCTCGGCAGATGCGCGCGAGATCAACCGGCTCGAGACCGCGCGCCCGCCGGCGGGGCAGTTCACCCGCGCGGACTTCGAGGACGCCCGTGACCAGGCGAAGAAGTGGTCGCTGATCTCCAACGTCGCGTACGGCGCGGGCCTCGCGATGATCGGGGTGGGCGCCATCTACCTCTATCTGGGCGGAACCGAGCGCTCGGATGTTCCTCCGCCGTTCGCGGTCACGCCGGTCGCCGGCGGCGCGATGATCTCGCGAGGGACGACATGGTGAAGCTCGCCGCGGCCACCGTGCTGATCGCGCTCGGCATCGCCGCCACCGTCGGTGCGTGCACGCTGCTTGGCGACGATCCGCCGGCCAACACGTGCAAATCCGACACGGACTGCTTCACGAACATCGAGGTCTGCAACCTCGACGACAAGGTGTGCGAACCCAAGCCGGATGCGGGCCCGTGAAGCGCGCCGCGCTCTCCCTGATCCTGGTCGGCAGCGTCGCGCACGCCGGTGGCCTCGGTCGGCCGAACGGCATCTCCGCGCGCGGCGTGGGCATGGGCGGCGCGTGGACCGCGTTCGCCGATGACTCCACGGCCGTGTGGTTCAACCCGGGAGCGCTGTCGGAGGTCGAGCAGCAGGCAAACGTGGGCGCCGAGGTCGTCGTCGGCCCGCGCACCTACACGCCGGTCGCCGATGACGGCACGCGCGGTCCTGCGCAGAAGGCGACGGTCGTGGCACCGGTGCCGAGCGCCGGTGTGGTCGGGCGGTTCTGGTACGACGGCCAGCCCTCGCGGTTCACGCTCGGCGGTGGGGTATGGAACACGTTCGGCGGCAAGGTGGCGTTCCCGAAGTCCGGGATGCCCGCGCTCGACTCCACCCAGGACGCGGTGGTCGAGGCCTCGGCCGGAACGGCGATGCGGGTCAGCGACAAGCTGAGCATCGGCGCGGCGATCCGGATCGGCATCGGCCTGTTCTCGGTCGAGTCCACCCAGCTTCCCTACGATGCGGACCTGTCGGCGAACGGGATCGGCATCGGGATGGCGTGGGGCATGCTGTTCAAGCCCGTCGACAAGCTGCGGATCGGCGTCGCGTGGCGCTCGCCGATGAACATCACCACCACGGGCAACGGCCAGATCGCCGGCGCGAGCGGGCTCGAGCAAGTCTCGGTCGAGCACGAGCAGGCGTGGCCGCAATCTGCGTCGCTGGGTGTCGGCATCACGGCCACCCCGCAGCTCAAGATCGCCGCGCAGGTCGACTGGGTTCAGTGGTCGACGGTGACGGCGCTCGTCGTGCAGCTACCAGGCTCGGGGAATCCGGATCAGGTCTATCCGGAGGACTGGGACGACGGGTGGACGGCGCGGCTCGGCGCGGACTATGCCGCCACCAAGACCGTATCGATTCGAGCCGGTGCCTACCTCGACACCGCCGCGGTGCCGGATCGCACGATCGAGCGCCAGTACCTGGATTCGCGCAAGATCGGTGTCGCCGGAGGTGGGAGCGTGCGCTTCGGCCCCTGGCGAGTCGACGCCGCGCTCGACCTCGTCGTGCCAAACACGCGCACGATCCCGCAGAACACGCCCACCACGCCCGACTACGAGCGTGCCAAGGCGCCAGGCGACTATCGGGGCACGTTGGTGACGTTCGAGGCGTCCGTGGCGCGCCTCTTCTAGACTTCCGGACCAAGCGCTGGCTATCATTCGCACTGGGGGGTCGCATTCGTGCGTCGTCGGGTCACAACATCGCTCATCGGGCTCTGTCTCAGCTTCGTCGCAGGCGGCTGCGTCGACGGCTTTCGTGGCTCGAACATCCAGATCGACCTCGTCCCAGCGACGCCAGCACAGGCTTCGCAGGGCGGGGTTCCACGCGCTGACCAGCTCCCCGCGAACGTGCACTTCACGCTCTACGGGATCCAGAGCGGCACCGATCGCGAACGCCTGTTCGCGCTGCACACGTTCGAGGTGCACCAGATCGTGGACCTCACCTCGCCGTGCTTCATCGATGTCGGGGAGTACGTTCGGTTCCCCGGGCTGCACGTCAGCCAGTACCAGAAGGCGGTCGCCGACGATGTCGGCATCCCCGACTACAAGAACCCGCCGCCGGGTGCGAGCGCCGCGGCGTTGATCGACGCCACCACTGCCGCGCAGCGGATGATCAACATCGGCCTGATCAGCGCCGACACCGGCATCAAGGCGGTGACGTCGGCCTCGGTGCGCCAGTACCCGACGCCCGACGCGGACTGCAACGGCTCGGGTCTGCCGCCGGCGATGTGCACCGATCCCGCAGCGAACGCGCGCCGGCTCGCGAAGTGTCAGGAGGCGTGGGCCTCTGATCCCGATCTCTGGGAGGGCACCGATCGCGTGCTCGTCGCGCCGCTCGCGGGCACGACCTACGGCCTCGTCGACGGCACGAACCCGATCAACCTCGCGCCGATCGGCGGCGCCCAGATCTTCGTCGACGAGGCGGTCGGATCGATGGACGCCTACGCGCTGTACTACCAGCGCGACGACATGGACGACCCGGGCAACCTCCTGCTGTACGGAACGCCCACGCATCCGACGCGCGGCATCAGCAGGGTCCACATGACCAGCACCACCAACCCCAATCTTGCTGCCGACCTGGCGATCTTCGTCGATCTCGGCGAAGACGACGTCCACTTCTAGGAGGGCACATGAACACGACCAGATGGATGTTGATCAGTGCTGTCCTCGGTGCCACCTCCGGCGGTTGCAAGGCAGTGGAGTGCGGCGTCGGCACCGTCGAGCGCGAAGGTAGCTGCCAGCCGTCGAACGAGACGGTGGGCAACGCGATGTGCGGCCCGTTCACCGAGCTGCAGGGCGACAAGTGCGTTCCGATGTTCCCGCCGACCGAGTGCGATCCGGGAACCACGGCATCGGATGTGGATCCCGAGACCGGCGTCACCACGTGCGTCGGCATGGGTGGAACCAGTTGCAGCGGAGCGTTCGCGTGCCCGGCGCCGGTCGCCGGCAAGCAATCGATCTGTGGGCAGATCTACGACTTCGAGAACAACTCGACGTTCGCGGCGGCCGGGGCGACGGGGGCGAAGTGCACGGCGGGCGCGACCGACGGTCCATGCTCGCTGACCATCCGCGCGTACGACGCCATCGCGTTCGGCACGAACCCGGGCACCGCCGCTCCGCTCGCGGTCGGCGACGTCTATGTCGATGACTGCGGTCGCTACCGGATCACCGACATCACCGTGCCGTCGGGGCCGTTCATCGGCCTCGGCATCGACGATACCGACACCGGCAAGGCGGGACCGACGGGCACGACGAACACCGTCGGAATCGCGACGCCCAAGATGGCGTCGATGGCCACGAAGGACTTCGAGGCCTGGATCGTGAAGAAGTCGACCACCGACCAGTGGGTCGCGTCGGGCGGTCCGCCACTCTCGGGTGGCTACTACGTCAACGTGTTCCGTGGTCACCGCACCGGCATGGATACCCAGGCCGGCGTGCAGGCGACGCGGTCGGGTAACCCGAACACGGCGAACGACTACTACTTCACGGCGTCGCAAACCACGCGGCAGACGGTCGACACCGCGGCGACGGTGACCGGCGCCAACGGCACGGTGCTCATCACCAATGCCGCGGTCTCCGAGTCCGTTGTCTATGGCGGCGGCGGTGCCATCCCGTCGAGCTGCGTGTGGGAAGCCCACGCCGGCGCGTCGCTTCCGAACATCGTGTTCATCCAGCTGTTCCGCCCCGTCAACGCTGTCGCGCAAACGTGCCCGCTCTGAAGCGCTTCCTCGGAGTCGCTGTCGTCCTCGCGGGCGGAGCCACGGCCGTCGCCGATCCCACGAGTGGTGTCGATAGCGAGCTGTTCCGCAGCTCGTACGATACGGGTGGCATCTTCGCGCTCGAAGGCGCGCGGCTCATGCCGAAGCGCGACCTCTCGTTCAAGGTGCTGATGGGCTACGCCCAGTCGCCGCTGAACGTGGCGGTGCCGGGCATCGGCACCGCGATGGGCGATACCGACAAGGATCGCGTCCTCGACCACGTGCTCACCCTCGACATCGCGTTCGGGATGACGCTGACCGAGAAGATCGCGATCGGGTTCGACGTCGCGGGCTACCGCACGGCGACCGGCGTGGGCTACGGCGCGCGCGGCCGGTACGCGAACGGCGGCGTGGCCGTGAAGTCGACCGGTCTGATCGCGCTGCGTCCGCTGTCGAACATCGATCCGTCGGCGAACCCGAACGACAGCACCGCATACCTCGGCGACGGTCTGGCCGGTCCGCTCGATGCGCGCGCCGGCGTCAAGGTCGCGCTGTTCGAGAACCAGAACCTCACGCTCACCGCGGTGGGCTCGGTGTTCCTTCCGTTCGGCGAGGACGAGATGCTCCTCGGTGACAAGAACCTCGTGTTCGAGCCGAAGCTCGCGTTCACGTGGCGCAAGGACCGGATCAACACCACGCGGTTCGTCGCGAACGTCGCCGGTCGGTTCCGCGAGCGGAGCGTCCTCGAGGGCTACGACACGCAGGACTCGATGGCGACCGATGCGGACGCGAAGGCGTACCTCGATGTCGGCTCCGAGGTCGTCGTCGGCGCGGGCTTCGCGTACGAGCTCACGCCGCGCACCGTGGCCGCGGTCGAGGCGCAGGCGTTCATCCCCCTGCCGTCGGCCGCATCGTGGGGCTCGTGCCAGCGATACGACGGCCGCGCATGCAGCACGCTGACCGACGCCGACTACTACGGCGACGCGAAGGCCGGAGACTTCACCGTGCTCGCGACGCTCGGCATGATGCTGCGAGTCTCGGCCGACGTCACCGCGAGCATCATGATCGGCACGGGCCAGGTCGGCGCGCGCGGAGACGACTTCCGGTTCACCGCTGGGTTCGTGTGGGCGCCGCAGCCCGCCGGCGCCGCGGGACCAGGACGAAACGACAAGGATGGTGACGGCGTACCCGACTCGCTCGACGCCTGCCCCGACGATCCCGAGGACAAGGATGGCTTCCAGGACGAGGACGGCTGCCCGGATCTCGACAACGATGGCGACGGCATTCCCGACGCCGATGATCAGTGCCCGAACGAGCCCGAGGACAAGGACGGGTTCAAGGACACCGACGGTTGCCGCGAGGACGATAACGATGGCGACGGCATCCCCGACACCGCCGACAAGTGCCCGGATCAGGCAGAGGACAAGGACGGCTTCGAGGACGAGGACGGCTGCCTCGACCAGGACAACGACGGCGATGGCTTTGCCGATGCTGTCGACAAGTGCCCGAACGATGCGGAGACCGTCAACGGCGTCGACGACGACGACGGCTGCCCCGACGTGCGTGGTACGACGGGGCCCGAGGAGCGCGCGGATCGGATCGACCTCAAGGGCGGTCAGATCACGTTCACGAGGGGCACGACGACGCTCACCGCGGCGACCAAGCAGTTGCTGACGCAGGTCGCGGCGATCATCAAGACGCGGAAGCTGTCGATCCGCATCGAGGTCCACGTCCCGCTGGGGACGAAATCCCTGGGGGCGGCCGCGATTCGCGCTCAGAAGACGAGGGACAAGGCGACCGCTCAGGGGCGAGCGAAGGCAATCTCCGAGTACCTCGTGACGCAAGGCGTGCCGGCGGCGCAGATCCAGGCGGTGGGCATCGGCTCGGATCGTCCGCTCGGTTCGGCGACTCCGACTGACGCATCGAACGAGCGCACGGACTTCATCAAGTCGCAGCAGGGAGGCACCCCGTGAAGAGGTTCGTCCTATCAGCGGTTCTGTTCGCCGCGGCGACCGCGCACGCACAGCAGCCCACGACGATCACCGACGTCGAAGTGCCGATGGTCGTCATCGAGCAAGGCGACGCGACCACCGGCGCCACCGACTCCGACCTCGATCTAGCGAACATCGTGCAGAGCGCCGCGAAGGGCGTGACCACGGTGCAGGAGGCGCCCGCGATCGTCACGGTCGTCACCGCCGACGAGATCCGCGATCGTCAGTTCCAGACCATCCAGGACATCTACGCGACGGTCCCGGGGTGGACTAGCGCGAGCCTCGCGTACAACGTGTTCCCCGAGCCGCTGGTTCGCGGGCAGGTGCAGGCCGTGCAGTTCCTGCACGACGGCGTGTCGCTGTTCGATCCGTACGTCAACGTCGCGACGGTCTCGCGCGTGCAGCCCATGGAGATGATCAAGCGCGTCGAGCTGATCACGGGTCCCGGCGGCGTGCTGTGGGGCTCGAACTCCCTGCTCGGAATCCTCAACGTCATCACGAAGGACGCCGAAGACGTCGAGGGCGTCGAGGTCGGTGGCGCCATCGGTGATGGTCGCGGCGATCGGCTGATGGGACGCGCGTACGTGATGGCTGGCAAGAGCGGCATGCTCGGCGGCAAGCTCAAGGCGTTCTTTCACGGCAGCTTCGAGAGCTACGACGGTGCCGGGCAGAAGTTCCCGATCCTGCTGTTCCACTCCGCGCTCCCGCAGCCGAACTCGCCGAACGTGTACGGCCCGCTCATCGAGAGCGAGCAGCCGCGGTCCACGCTGGTCAGCCTCGACGCCAAGATCAGCTACGGCGACCTACAGCTCCGCGTCTCGGCACCGTTCGGCCAGCGCTACAATCCGGCCGCGCTGTCGGCGAACCCGGCACGCGAGCACCTGCCCGAGGACGATCGCTGCCCCGAGGGCATGCTCGATCCCGCGTGCTCCGATCCGCTACGCACGAGCCGCAGGAACCGCCAGGACATGTTCGATCGGTACGCGGTCGCCGAGTACCGCACGCGGTTCGCGAAGGGCAAGGCCGGCATCACGGCGCGCGGTTATCTCATGCAGTTCGTGCGCGGTTTCGGTCCGCTGCAGGTGCTCGCACCGTCCCCGCTGATCCAGGGCGGTCTGTCGTTCGCGGTGGACCTGACCTCGTATCGCGTCGGCGGTGGTCTCGACGGTGACGTCGAGGTCTCGCGCAAGCTCCGCCTGCTCTATGGTGCGGAGGCGTTCAACGAGTTCAAGATCGACGACGTCACCACGTCACGGCAGGGCGATGGCACGCAGTCGAACCTGCCGGGACCCTACGACCTGACGCGCCTCCCGTTGCTGTGCCCGCGGACCTACGACACCACGAAGATGATGATCGTGCCGGTCGCGAACTGTCCGCTGACATTCGCGTTCCCGGCCGATCGCACCGTGCTCGGTGCGTACGTCAATCCGCAGTTCCGCCCGAACAAGAAGCTGATCTTCGACGTCGGTGCTCGTGTGCAGATCGCGCCCGATGCGCTGGGCCTGATCTCGTATCCGGTCAACACCACGCTCGCGGGTACGATCGTCTGGAACTTCATCCCGAACTGGCACGTCAAGCTCAACTACGCGCAGGGCTTCCGCCCGCCGGTGTTCAACAACACCGTCACCAACGGTGAAGCCGTCAACATCGCCGGTAACTCGAACCTCCGGGTCGAGACCTCGGATTCGACCCAGGCCGAGATCAACGCACGTATCTTCAAGGGCGAGCGGCGGATCCGCGAGCTGGCGTTTCGCCTCGACGGCAGCTACACGCGCCTGACCGACCTCATCCAGATCACGTCCGGCAACTACCGGAACACCCCGGAGCGCCGCATCGCGTCGGCGGAGTTTCTTGGCAAGCTCTACGTCCAGGGTGGGCACCGGATCGAGCTCGGCTACACGTACCTGAAGGTCGCGACCGACGATAAGGGCCTGTACCGCAACCTGCCGGAGCACTCGTTCAGCCTGGCGACGGTGTTCTCGCTGGTCGCGAGCAAGCTGAGCGCGACCTCGACCCTTCGCGTGTCGGGAGCGGCCGAGGATCCGAACCGGCTCGTCGAGTACCGGGGAACCGGGTTCGACGCGAATGGCGATCCGATGACCCCGGTCAATGTCAATGCGACCGATCTCGTCATGGACCGGCTGCCGCCGATCGCCGAGCTGACCCTGGGCCTGCTGTTCCAGCCCACCCCGAAGCTGAGCGTGCGGGCGACCGCCTACAACGTCCTCGTCGGGCACAACTACCAGCCCGACGTGAACTACGACTACGAGCCGCACATCGAGTACCTGCCGAGCCCCTACGAGGGTTTCCGGGCGTATCTCTCGGCGATGTATCAGTACTAGCGCCACACCTACATCGGTGTGTGCCCTCTGTACGGTATGATGAGGGTCTCCCGAGGCCCTTTTGTCGAAGCGGCGCGTCCTCGCCATCTCCAACGACCTCGACCAGCTGCGTCGAATCGTGTCCACGCTCGAACGAGCAGGGGCTGAGGTCGATGCTGTTCGGAGCGTCGAGACCATTGCCGGTGAGGTCATCCCGCACCGCTACGTGTTCTACGCCGCGACCGGTGGTGACGTGGTCGCGCTCAACACGCTCGTGCCGAAGCTGCGCGAGCGGGCACACGTCACGATCGTGACCCCGAAGGCGACGCTCTCGGATCTCACGGCGTATCTGCGGGATGACCGGGTCAACCACGTGATCGTGGGCGACGAGCTCGATACCGGCGTGTTCGTCACGGCGCAGAAGCTGCTGACCGGCGACATCTTCGGGATCGAGAAGTACCTGCCGGCCGGTACGCCCGTGCACTACGCGCGGATCCGCGACTTCGACGGACGCGGGCGAGCGATCGACACCGTGCTGCAGTTCGCCGAGGAGGCGAAGATGCGGCGGCAGGTGCGCACCGCGATCGGTGCCGTGTGCGAAGAGCTGCTGATGAACGCGCTCTACGACGCGCCCGTGGACGCGGACGGCAAGCAGATCTTCGCGGAGGTCGATCCGCACGATCGGCGCGATTCGCAGTCTCCGCGGCCGGTGTCGATCCGCTACGCGGCGACCGAGGAAGGGTTCGCCGTTGCGGTGCGCGACCGGTTCGGCCGGCTCGCGAAGAACACGATCCTCTCGTACATCGAGAAGTGCATCACGTCGCCGAATCAGATCGACCGCAAGACCTACGGAGCAGGCCTGGGCTTGTACCTCGTCGCAAATGCCGCGGCGTCGTACGTGGTCAACGTCGCGTACGGGATCGCGACGGAGGTCGTGTGCACGTTCGATCGTGGTGCCAAGAGTCCGCTGCGGCTCGTCGGGGTGTTCGTCCATCCCGGCGGCGCCGAAATGCTGAAGCAAGGCCCGACCCCGGAGACCGCCGCAGGACAGGGAGAAGGACTCGATACGTTCGATCGCCCCGTGACTGCGGAGGACCGAGATGGGTGAGCGGCAGTTTGGGCCGTATCGCTTAGTTCGTCAGATCGCCGTCGGCGGCATGGCCGAGATCCACCTCGCGAAGACAAAGGGCATCGCAGGGTTCGAGAAGTACGTCGCCCTCAAGATGATCCATCCGAACTTCGCGGAGGACGAGCAATTCATCCAGATGCTCGTCGACGAGGCGAAGATCGCGGTGCAGCTCACCCACGGCAACATCGCGCAGACCTTCGACCTCGGGCGCGTCGGCGAGACCTACTACATCACGATGGAGTACGTCGACGGATCCGATCTCTATCGGATCCTGCGCAAGGGCTCCGAGACCGACTTCGAGATGCCCCTCGACGTATGCGCCTTCATCGCGAAGGAGATCGCATCCGCCCTCGATCACGCGCATCGCAAGAAGGACCACACCGGGCGGCCGCTCGGGATCGTGCACCGAGACGTGTCGCCGCAGAACGTGCTGATCTCCTACTCGGGAGAGGTCAAGCTCGTCGACTTCGGCATCGCGAAGGCGACCATGAAGGCGCGGCAGACCGCGGCCGGCGTCATCAAGGGCAAGTACTACTACATGAGCCCCGAGCAGGCCTGGGGCGACGCGATCGATCACCGCTCGGACATCTTCTCGGCGGGCATCGTGCTCTACGAGATGATGGTCGGGCAGATGCTCTACCTCGAGGAGGATCTGCACAAGCTCCTCGATATGGCGCGCAAGGCGGAGATCGATCCGCCGAGCAAGCTGCGCAAGGGCATCCCGCCGCAGCTCGAGAAGATCGTGATGCACGCGCTGCAACGGATGCCGGGCGAGCGCTACCAGAGCGCCGGCGACCTCGCGACCGACCTCGAGCGGTTCCTGCACGCGTACTCGCCCGTGTTCACCGCCTCGAAGGTGTCCGGCCTGATCCGAAAGGTGATCGGCGAGCCCGTCGTGGTGCCGACCGAGGCCGAGTTCCCGAGCATCGAGATCCACGACGGCGCGAACGCGACGTTCACGCTCGACACCAACGACCTGGTCCACGACGCCAAGGAGCTACTGGACGAGAACAGCGTGATCTTCCGGCCGGCGGAGCTCAAAAAGCCGGAGCCGAAGCCCGTGGCCAGGCCGAAGCAGCCCGCCCCAAGCGCCGCCGGTCACTCGACCCGTGCGCACGCGCCCACGGAACCGCCGCTGCAACTAACCCCGGGACAGCCGCAGCGGCCGCCGTCCGGCGCTGTCGGCGCCAAGATCCCGTCGATCACGAAGCCCGCGTCCAAACCTGCCCGGCAGCCGAACGAGGAGACTCGGCAGCTCGAGTTCGCTGCACCGCCCACTTCCGACGATAGTTCTGGGCTGCTCACGCAGCAGGGCAAGAAGGTGAATCCGAGCACTTGGGACTCGACCGAGACCGACCCGGGCGACGACCTCGAGGGTATCGGTGAGCGGACCATGATCACGGGCCCGTCCGGCATGTCCGGCTTCATGATGGACGCGGGCGATGAGGGCGTCGACGCGACCCTCGTGACTGACATTCCGCGGCCCGATCCAGATACCGACGTTAATTCTCGGGCCGTAGAGGACACGTCAGACGCAGACGACCCTCCCGATGAGGAGGGGCCAACCCTCGCACGCGATTTCCGAGACAAGCCAAGAGTGGCCGGCCGGCGCGCTGCACCTCCAGCTGCACTCGCGGCGAAGATCCACGCGCCCGCGGTGAGCGAGCTGCGCAAACCGCGAGCGTCGAAGCGGACACCGCAGGGCGGAGTGCCGCAACAGCCGAACGTACTGCAGCAGATCGTCAGCAAGCAGACGAGCGAACCGATGCCCGTCCCGGTGCCGCGCGCGCCGCAAGCCCCGCAATCACAGCAAGGCTCGGCACCGGCGCTCCAACCGCCCCCCGAGGCGCCGCAGCACTTTCCGTACGCCACGCCTGGTCAGCAGGCGCCGTACGCAACCGATGCATCCGGGCTTCCGCTTGGGCTTCCAACGCCTCCGGGGTCAGTTGTTGGGCAGCCCCTCGCTGGCGTTCCGCCGCATCTGCAGCCGTACGCCCACATGCAACAGCCCCCGGGGTTCCCTCTGGGATATCCGCAGCAGGGCTACTCGCAGCAGCAGTATCCGCAGCAGCCGTATCCGCAGCCGGGGTACCCGCCACAGCAGTATCAGGGCTACCCGCAGCAGTACGCCCAGCCGCAGTACCCGCAGCAGCAACCACCACAGCAGAACGTGAGCCCGGGCGCGCTCTACCAGTTCCAGCCGGGGCAAGCAAAACCGATGACCTTGACCGGGCAGATGCGCCTGTTCGAGGTCGACGAGATGCCCTCGCAGTACAAGATCGGCGCGGCTCGACGACGCGTGTTTGGCTATATCGTCGCGGGAATTATCGCGATCTCCGTCGCGGCAGGCGTCACCTTTCTGATCATCCGGTCGACGCGCGACAGTGCCCCGACCACCGGACGGGTCCACATCGACTCGGTGCCCGCAGGTGCCGAGGTTACTTTCGACGGCACTCGACTGACCGAGAAGACGCCCGTCAACGTCGATGGGGTACCCGTTGGGTCGCGGCACGACGTGAAGGTCGAGCTCGCACGGCACAAGCCGTACACGGATTCCGAGGTGGACGTGCCCAAGAAGGGTGGTGACGTGCAGGTGATGGCCCTGCTCAAGCCCGTGACCGGAAAGATAAAGATCAACAGTCAGCCCGGTGGCGCCGACATCTATATCAACGGGCAGCCGCGAGGGCGGAGCCCGACGACTCTCAACGATGTGGACATGGATTCGTCCAAGAAGATCGAGTTGAGGCTGAAGGATTACCAGCCCTACCTCCAGGATCTCGAGTGGCCGTCGGACGGCTCGATCGAGATCGACGCTCGTCTGAAGCGGTGACCTCACTGTGACCGTCGTCGGGTAGGCGAGCGACCACACAGCGGACTTGCGTCGACCTTGATAGACTCTGTTTCATGGAAGTTTGTCGCCCGTTGCGGGTCGTTCTCGTCGGGCTCGCACTCACGTTGGCTGCTGGTGGTTGCAAACGGCACGTCAGCAACGGCGATGACGACGACATCGATGCCGCCTACGAACCCGATGCATGTGAAGGGCTCGGTTGCTTCATCGTCGACTGTGCGAACAAGGGTCTGCCGTCGACGTCGATCTCCGGGACCGTGTACGCGCCCAACGGTACGTTGCCGCTGTACGGCGTGAACGTCTACGTGCCGATCGCCGACCCCGGGCCGCTTCCGTCCGGTGCGCAGTGCAATCGGTGCGCGGATGGTTTGCAAGGCGGCGCGTACACGCAGACGTCCACGGACGAGGCCGGACACTTCGAGCTCAAGGATGTCCCTGCGACGGCAGACGTCCCCGTCGTGATCCAGGTCGGAAAGTGGCGGCGGCAGATCAAGGTCGCGAACGTCGCCGCGTGTCAGGACGTTCCGCTTCCTGCCGCCGACACGCGGCTGCCGGCGAAGAAGTCCGAAGGCGACCTTCCGAAGATCGCGATCGCGGTCGGCGGTGCCGATGCGCTCGAGTGTCTCGCACGGAAGATGGGAATCGATGACAGCGAGTTCTCGATCGACACCGGGATGGGGGCCGTGAACCTGTACAACGGGAACGGCGCCAAGACGTTCGCGGCAAACTGGCCAGGTGGTCCGGGACCATTCCCGGCGACGACGGCCCTGTGGAACGACGTCAACAAGCTGAAGACCTACGACATCACGTTCCTTTCGTGCGAAGGCGCGCAGAACCCTGGGACCAAGCTGCAGTCGGCGCTCGACGCGATGAAGGCCTACGCGGATCTCGGTGGTCGCGTGTTCGCATCGCACTGGCACAACATCTGGCTCGAAGGCTCGACCCAGGGCGGCGGGACGCAGGCTCCGGCCGTGTGGTCGGGGACGGGTGGCGTCGCGACCTGGAACAACTCGGGCACGACCTTCAACACCCCGGCAACGATCGACGAGATGTCCAACCCCAAAGGCAAGTCGTTCGCCACCTGGATGACCAACGTGATGGCGTCGCCGGTCGGCATGCGCGACGTCGTGCCGATGAACAACGGAAAGCAGACCGTCACTGGCATCATTGGCAACAAGGCTGAGCGTTGGGTCTACTGGCCGAGCGGCGGCGTCGAGTATCCGCAGATCCTCCAGTTCACGACCCCGCTCGAGAACCAGGCCGACTCCCGCTGCGGCAAGGTCGTATTCTCGGACATGCATGTGTCCGGCAACTCGACCTCGTCCGCCGGCACGCCGTTCCCCGGTGGCTGTTCTGCGGCGGCCCTCACGCCGCAGGAAAAGGCGCTGGCCTTCATCTTCTTCGACATCGCCTCCTGCGTCGGCGTGATCAACTAACCCCGGTGGTGTAGTGTGGCCGCCTGATGGTGGCAGCCAAGCAAGCACCGATGGGTGAAATCACGACCCTTCTCGGCCGAGGCGCAAGCTTCGAAGGGAAGCTCACCTTTGACGGTACCGTCCGGATCGACGGTCGCTTCAAGGGCGAGGTGTTCTCCGACGACACTCTCGTCATTGGGGAAGGCGCCGTAGTGGAGGCCGAGATAGAGATCGGCGAAGTCATCATTCAGGGCACCGTCGTCGGCAACGTCAAGGCGAAGCGGTCAATCGAGATCCATGCACCGGGGCGGGTCAAAGGCGACCTGCACACGCCGACGCTGCAGATCGACAAGGGCGTAATCTTCGAGGGTCGCTCATTCATGGAGGCTTCCAACGGCGGTCTCAAGCCGCCGGTCAAGCCTGCAACGGCGCCCACTCCCGTCAAATAACCCGCTTCCGACGTTAGTTTCGGCGCAGATACGAGCTCCGGGCATGCGCGAGATTTGTCCGAAGTAACAGGTCGTTAGCGGGCGGCACGTTGTTCCCACGCAACCGCGGTCGGCATCCGTCGATATGCGCGTGACGATGGTCGAGAACAATCGCGCAGTTATCGAGAACCAACTACTCAAACGTTTGCTCGGGCTTCCGCGGTCCACGGAGCCGGAGAAGGAGATCTCAACGTCCGTTCGACTGCTCGCCGAGGTTACGGGCGCAACAACCGCCTATCTCGAGCTAACCGCTGGAGACCCGCCCGTCCCGCGGTTCGCACGCGGCTACGACGCGGCAGGGGCCGATGTTGCCGATGTGATCTGTCGCGGCGCGATCGCTCTGTCGATCGCGGAGTCGACATTGATCGAGTCGAAATCGGCACGCTCCGACGCCAGGTTTCGCGATCTCGGTTCTGTTCGCAGGAACGAGATCGAGGCGCTGCTCTGCGCGCCGATCATCAGCGGTGATCTGGTAGGCGCGATCTGTGTTCAACGCCGGAGTCAGGGCGGCGCGTTCTCGGACGGTGACGCGCGTGTCGTCGAGTACTTCGCTCAGCAGTTCGCGATGATCGCGCCGCGTCTCGCGCCGAGTGAGCCGGCGCCCGTACGGCTGCACGACGAGATCCGTCGCCTGCAGGAGAGCCTCGTGAGGGACGCCCTGGCGCGCACAAAAGGGAACGTTGCGCAGGCCGCGCGCGAACTGCATGTAGCGCGCAGCTTCGTGTACAGCGTTGTGCCAAACGTTTCGCGTCCGTCGAGATCGGGTCGAGGTGCCTGAGCGTCACCGTCCGGCGTTGTCCGAACGACGGACGCTTGGTCCGTGATCCGGACATATTCGGACGAGGGAACGAGCGATCTCGACGACTTGCGGTTGGCAGGTTCTGTGAACCAGAACGCGGGATGTCATTTCCGCGAGAGGTTCTTCCGGGGCGTTTCTACATGATCACGAGGCGCACGACACAGCGCCTGTTCCTGCTGCGGCCCGACGAGGAGACCAACAACGCGTTCCTCTATCTACTTGCTGTTGCCTCGACCATGTACGGCATCCACGTTCTGCTGCCATGCGTGATGTCCAACCACCATCACACCGTCATCTACGACCCCAAAGGAATGGTTGAAGAGTTTGTCGAACATCTTCACAAGCTGATGGCGCGTAGTCAGAACGTTCTTCGCGGTCGTCGTGAGAACATGTGGTCGAGCGAAGAGGTTTCGATCGTCCACCTACTCGACACGGCGGACGTCCTCGACAAACTGCTCTATGCGGCGACGAACCCGGTGAAGGATGGATTGGTCGAAAAGGTCCACCATTGGCCGGGCGTCAACGGGTTCTCGGATCTCGTGAATCGTCGCACGATCCGCGCGAAGCGTCCGCGCCACTTCTTCCGCGCCAATGGACCGATGCCCGCCGAGGTGACGCTCCAGCTAACGATCCCGCCGGAGCTCGGCGACGCCGAGACGATTGCCCAATGGCTACGCGAAAACGTGGCCGTGTTCGAGGAGACCAAACGGCTCGAGCGCATGAAGTCCGGACGGGGTGTTCTGGGACGGCGGCAGGTGATGCGGCAATCGCCGTTCGCGGCGCCCACAAGCGACGAAGCGCAACGCGAGATCCGACCGCGTCTAGCAGCTCGCGGTCGGTGGTCGCGCATCGAGGCACTGCGCCGCAATCGCGATTTCATCGCCGCGTACCGTGTTGCGCGTACGGAATGGCTCGCTGGCAAGGCGGTCAAGTTCCCTCCCGGGACCTATTGGCTGCGGCGTTTCGCCGGCGTCCCGATTGCCTCAGAACAGATTGATTCCTGAGCCTCAGGTCCGTTTACGTCTGGGTTCGGGCTGAACACCTCGCCGCACGCTCCGCGTAGCGAGGCGTTGCGGCGTGGAAATGCAACTCCGGCCCCGACGTAGTTGGTACAAGAACGATCGGCGGGTCATGGCGCGATGTGCTCCCATTGCGAGTCGTAACCGACGATTGCGCAACTAACGTCGGTATCGGTGCGCAACTACGAGGTCATCCGTCGGGATCGTGTTCGATCGCGCAGTTCTGCGTGAGGTGCCTGACGCAATCTGGGCCAGATGCCCGAAATTGCGAGTATCGGTCACCTCCGGATAGTCGCGAGGGGCCACGGGACCCAGGTACTATCGCGGTATGCGGGGAATTCGCGTTGCCAGTGTCGTCGTTGCGATCGTGGCCGCCGGATGCGGAGGCGATGGACCATCGGGGGTGAGCGTTTGCGAAAATCAGGTCCCGCCACCAGCGGCCTGCATGACGCAATGCGATCCCGCGCCTGGTGCGCCGACGACGTGCCCCGGTGGGTACCACTGCACCGAGGACGGGAAGTGCGACGCAGTCTGCACGCAAGGTGGCGGCGAGTGTGGCGACGGGTACCGGTGCACGCCGGACGGACGATGCGCCGGCAACGACGAATGCATCGGGCTCGAATGCAAGATCGTGAAGTGCGACGGACAGGGGAAGCCACCGACCAGCATCTCGGGCACGGTCTTCGCGCCGAACGGCACGCTCCCGCTGTTCGGCATCAACGTCTACGTCCCGAATACTCCGGTGGCTGCACCGCCTGATGGTGCCATCTGTGATCGTTGTGGCGAGACGCTTCCGGGGTATCCGATCGCCAAGGTCCAGACCGACGAGAATGGGCGCTTCGTCCTCACGGATGTTCCGGCTGGTGCCAACATCCCGTTGATCATCTCCAGCGGAAAATGGCGTCGCACCATCACGATCCCGAACGTGCCCGAGTGCGCTGATACAGCGCTCACGGCTGCCGATACCCACCTTCCGAAGAACAAATCTGAAGGCTACATGCCGAAGATCGCGATCTCCACGGGTGGTGCGGATGCGCTCGAGTGCCTCGTTCGCAAACTCGGCATCGACGAGTCCGAGATGGGGACCATGGGCGGAGGACAGCAGCTTCACCTCTACGCCGACAACGGGTCACCTGGCCAGGGCGCGAACAAGTTCAAGAATGGCTTCGCTGGCGGCACTGGCAATTTTACGAATTCGACGATGCTGTGGAACGACGTCAACGCCATGAAGGCGTACGACATCGTGATCTTGTCATGCGAAGGCGGTCAGTATCCCCAGACGAAGTCGCAGGCGGCGCTCGACGCTGCGAAGGCATACGCCGACTTCGGCGGGCGCATTTTCTTGTCGCACTGGCACAACATCTGGGTTGAGGGCTCGACTCAAGGTGGCGGCAATCAGGCGCCTGCTGTGTGGCCAGGCATTGCCACGTGGAACAACTCCGGGACGACGTTCAGCACGCCGCCCGATGTCATTGACGAGGCGAACAACCCGAAGGGCAATTCGTTCGCAACCTGGATGCTCAACGTCATGGGCTCCCCAGCGGGCCAGCGTGGCATCGTCCCGATCGGGAATAACACCGGCAAGAACACGGTGACGTCGGTCGACAACGCCAAGGCTGAGCGCTGGGTGTACTGGCCGCAAGGCAACAACCAGTTCCCGCAGATGTTCCAGTTCACGACGCCCAACGAAGCCGCGCAAGGTGAGCGTTGCGGCAAGGTCGTGTTCTCGGACATGCACGTGTCAGGGGACTCGAGATCGAGCCCTGGGACGGCGTTTCCGGATTCGTGTGCGAACAACGCTCTGACTCCGCAGGAGAAGGCGTTGGCTTTCATGTTCTTCGACATCGCGTCGTGCGTCGCCGGACCGATCTTCTAGAGTTCCGACGTTAGTGATCGGGAACGTTCGGACGTGATCGTTCCGACGTTAGTGATCGCCGGCGATCTCCTCAACGCTGGTGGTGGGAACGTTCCGACGTTAATGATCGGTGAGCGAAGAGAGCTAGACCGATGACGATCGGACGGATTTCGGACAGGCCTATTCGACGGCGCGTAGCGTCGCGGTGCCGGCGCAGGCGAGGCTGGCGGTGGCCGGATCGTAGGCGTAGCGGACGCCGGCCGAGGTCACGACGATCGGGCCAGTTAGCTGGGCGACGAGCGCCGAGACCGCGGCGGGCGACGTGAAGCGGCCGCGGGCCGCTGAGGTGAGGGTGTCCGCGATGGCTTCGCGTACCGTGGGAACGAGATCGCTGGATGACTGGAATGCGAGGCCGGTGCCGGTGAACGGACACGCGCCGGCGCCGACGAGGGAGTCGAGGGCTGGCGCAGGGGCGGCGGCGAGTGCGCGGAGCAGTCGCGGAGTGCCGGCGGACCACCGCGCTGCTTGCCGCTCGATGACGTCGGCGTCGCGAGCCGAGGCGAGGACCGGGTAATGCGCTGCGAGCTCCTCACGCCGAGCGGCGCGCGCGTACATCATGTACGCGACGATGGTCGAGACGGAGAGCACCAGGACCGATGCGACCGTGAAGCGCAGCCACCGACGCGCCGCTACGAGCTGCTGCACTGGGCGAGTCCCCTCGGCGACGCGCACGATCGGCGCGGTGCCCGCGGGCATCCGCCGCCGCACCGGAGCGGGCACGGGGATCGGGTGAGGGACGGCGTCGTCAGAGACCTGCGACTTCATCGGCAGCCCGCCTCATAGAGCGGTTCGACGAGGGGTGCAAGGCCTAGCCGGCCGCGTTCGCCGTCGCCTCGATCGCCAAGAACACGTCGTCGAGCTTGAACGGCTTGGTCAGGAACCGATTCGTGGTCGTCGTCAGAAACTCGTCCAGCTCTGGTGTGAAAGTTCCGCCGCTGATGAACACGAGGCGCTGCTCCAGGCCCGGATGGTCCGCGGCGATCCGGCGATGGACCTCTCGGCCGTTCATACCGGGCATCATCACATCGCAGATGATGACGTCGAAGCTGGCGGCGGCGATTGCGGCAAGCCCGCCTTCGCCATTGCTGGCTGCGATCACGTCGTGATCGGCGGACAGCAGGCGCACCAGCGCATCGCGCACCAGCCGCTCGTCGTCGATGATCAGGATCTTACGTCGGGCGCTCGTCACGGCGGCCCGGGGCGGCGGACTGGTCGATGGCGCCACCCCGCGGTACGCGCGGAGCACGATCTGCATGGTCGTCCCCACACCTGCCGTGGAGTCGACCTCGATCGAGCCGCCGAACCCCTCGACGATGGTCTTGCACACGGCGAGGCCGAGCCCCATGCCCTCGCCGATCCGTCGCGTCGTGAAGAACGGATCGAAGATCCGCGCGCGAATATCGTCGGGAATCCCGCGTCCGGTATCCCGGACGGCGAGGACCACGGCGTCCTCCCCGCGCGCGGCGACGGTGACCTCGATGATGTGTGCGCCCTCGGCGGGCAGCGCCTGCAGCGCGTTGAGCAGCACGTTGACGATCACCTGCTCAAGCCGCGATGAGTTCCCGAGGACAAGCGGGATATCCGCGACGTGCTTCACGAGCTCGGCGCGATGCCGCAGATCGTTCTCGACCATGCGCAGCGCCCGCTCGAGGGTCGCCGCGAGATCGACAGGCCCTGGCGGCGCATCATCGGCGCGCGCGAATGACCTCAGGCCCTGCGTGATGGTCGCGACCCGCGTGATGCCGTGCTCGATCTCGAGGAGCCGCTCGCGAACCATGGCGAGCGCGCTCGCCGGCAGGCCAACGGTGTC
The DNA here is from genome assembly GCA_038203335.1 of Haliangiales bacterium. GTDB lineage: Bacteria > Myxococcota_A > Polyangia > Haliangiales > Haliangiaceae > JABFXX01. The sequence continues at coordinate 38,045 of JBBRED010000028.1, forward strand.
GAGGACGGTCCCGATGCGCTGCACGCCGAGCAGCGCGTACGTGAGCGGATTGTTGATCTCGTGCGCCACGCCGGCCGCGAGGGTCCCCATTGCCGCGAGCCGATCGGCTTCGACGAGGCGCTGCTGGATCGCCTTTCGCTCCGTGACATCGCGCGCGAACGCGAGCACGGCGTGCTGGCCCTCCCAGTCGCAGCGCACGCTCTTGATCTCCACGATCCGGTTCGCGTCGCCGAGTGTCCGGTACTCGTTCGGCGGCATCTCCTGCCCGGTCCGGAACATCTCCGCGATCCGCTGCGCGGTGAGCCGGGCATCCTCCGCGGGCAGGAATGCCGCGATCGGCTGTCCGAGCGCGCGCTCCCGGGTCCCCGTACCGAGCAGCTCGGCCGCCTTGGGGTTGATGAACACGATCGTCCCTCGAACCAGAATCACCACGCCGTCCGGAGCGGACTCGACGAGAAAGCGAAACCTCGCCTCCGACGCCCGCAGGGCCGCGACGGCCTCGCGCTCCGCGCTGACATCGCGGAAGTACCCGAACACAAACGTCCCGGCGCCGGTAATAATCCTCGTTGCGGCGAGCTCGATCGGGATCTCTCGACCTTCCGGGGTTAGTACATGCACCGAAAATGCGAGCGGCGCCACGGCGGTCCGCGCCACGGCGTCCCGGACCTGCGCCGCATCGGACGCCCGGAGCATCGACCACGGGAGCTGTCCCACCAGAGCGGACACGGGTTTCCCGCAGATCGCCGCGGCTCGCGGGCTCGCGTGAAGTATCGTCGGCGGATCGGAGTCGACCCGGCAGACGTAGACTGCGAGCTGCGTGAGCTCGGCCGCAGTCTCCATCGCCTTCCATAAAGAAGGCACATCGAGCCCATCAAGAGGCACCCCCGGGAGCATCGCGCGCCAGTCTACCCGAGCGATTCAGCAAGGGATCATCGGAGGCCGATCGGAGCGGCGCATTGTCGCAGCACGGTCGGGGAACGAGAGGGCATCCCACCGTTGACACGCTCGCCGCTCGCGACTATAAGCACGGCGCGCCAACCCCAGGATTCTCGCTAGGTTGCGCAGGTACCCATGGATCAGACGCCCATCGTAAGTCTCGCGTCAGGACACCCGCTGATCGACATCGATCTGACCGCGGTCGTCCAGTTCGTCCTGTTCCTGCTCGTCTACCTGATCGCGAACAAGCTCCTGTTCAAGCCGTACCTCGCCTTGCGCGAGCGTCGGAAGGCCGGGATCGATGGTGCGCGGGCCGAAGCAGAGCGGATGACCGCCACGGCGGACGCGAAGCTCGCCGACTACCAGAAGTCCCTCGCTACGGCTCGCGAGCGCGCCGGCGAGGAGGGCCGCAAGGTCCGCCTCGAGGCTGCCGCTCACGAGAAGGACGTCACGGACAAGGCCCGCACCGCCGCGCAGAAGGCGAGCGACGAAGCGCAGGCCAGGATGCGGTCGGAGACCGAGACCGCTCGCGGGCAGCTTTTGCCCCAGGCCGATGCGCTCGCGAAGTCGATCGCCGCGAAGCTGCTCGGCCGGGAGGTCGCGTGATGTCGGCCATCAAGCTCGCGCTCGTCGCGATCCTCGCGTTCGGCACCACCTCTGCGTTCGCCCAGGAAGCCCCGGGCAGCGATCACGGCTTCGCGCCCCCGAGTGACGAGACGCCGCCGACGAACAAGGAGCTGCCGGGTGTCGGCGCCACCGAGGCTCCGCCCGAGGGCACCGAGCACGTCGGCGAGCACTTCGACCCGACGCAGCACTTCAACTTCTTCAACTTCAGCTGGCACGGCAAGGACGAGTTCGGCGGCAAGCTCGGCGACGGCCAGATGGTCGACGAGAAGACGGGTGTGACCGTGAAGGAAGAGGAGCCGATGTCTCCTCCCTTCGTGTTCATGGTCCTGAACTTCCTGCTCCTCCTCGGCATCCTGATCTGGAAGGGCAAGCCGGCCGTCTCGCAGATGGCCGCCGAGCGCCACGATCAGATCAAGACCGCGCTCGACGAGGCCGCGAAGCTCCGCCAGCAGGCAGCCGACAAGCTCGCCGAGTACGAGACCAAGCTCAAGGACGCAGACGCCGAGATCAAGAAGATGGTCGAGGGCATGAAGAAGGATGCCGAGACGGACAAGGCGCGCATCCTCGACAACGCCGAGAAGCAGTCCGCGCAGATGAAGAAGGATGCCGAGGCGCGCATCGCCGCGGAGATCGAGTACGCCCGCGCCGCGCTGACCCGCGAGGTCACGCTCGCCGCGACGACCGCGACCGAGAAGATCCTCCGCGAAAAGATGATGCCGGCCGATCAGAGCAAGCTCGTCGCCGCGTTCATCAATGATGTCCAGGCGGCCTCCGCCGTCGACCTCAAGGAGCGTCGCTAATGGCCGCTGGAAGTCTCGCGCGTCGCTACGCGAAGGCCGTCTTCGGCCTGGGCGGAACTCCCGACAACATCGCTGCGGATCTTCGCTCGCTCGCGAAGGCGATGAAGGACTCCGCCGAGCTGCAGACCGCGCTCAACAACCCCGCGATCCGCCGCGCCGATCGCCGCAAGGTGCTCGATGCGCTGCTGCAGCGGATCGGCTCGCAGCCGCACACGAAGTCCCTCGTCTATCTCCTGCTCGACGGCGAGCGGCTGTTCGCCCTCCCCGAGATCGCGCGCGAGCTGGACGCGATGATCCAGGCGAAGTCGAACCACATCACCGCCGAGGTCACCTCCGCGAAGCCGCTCGACGCCGCCCAGCTCTCCTCGATCACCGCCGCGCTCGAGAAGCTCTCGGGCAAGAAGGTCGACATCACGAAGAAGGAAGACCCGAGCCTCCTCGGCGGCGTTGTCGCCAAGGTCGGTGACACGGTCTACGACGGCTCTCTCCGCACCCAGCTCCGCACCTTGCGCGACGAACTGACGAAATAAGGACGACGATCATGGACATCCGCGCCGCAGAGATCAGCGACATCATCCGCAAGCAGATCGAGAACTACGACAAGAAGGTCTCGGTCACGGAGACGGGCAGCGTGCTCACGGCCGGCGACGGTATCGCCCGCGTGTACGGCCTCTCCGGCGCCATGGCAGGCGAGCTCCTCGAGTTCGAGGGCGCCGGCGGCGAGAAGGTCAGCGGCATGGTGTTGAACCTCGAAGAGGACAACGTCGGCGTCGCTCTCCTCGGCAAGTTCGAGTCGATCCGCGAGGGCGACACGGTCAAGCGCACCGGCCGCATCGTGGAGGTCCCCGTCGGCGAGGAGCTCCTCGGCCGCGTGGTCAACGCGATCGGCGTTCCGGTCGACGGCGGTAAGCCCATCACCGGCGCGAAGAAGCGCCAGGTCGAGATCAAGGCGCCCGGCATCATCGCCCGCTAGTCGGTGTTCGAGCCGATGCAGACGGGCATGAAGGCGATCGACGCCATGATCCCGATCGGCCGTGGCCAGCGCGAGCTGATCATCGGCGACCGCGGCACCGGCAAGACCGCCATCGCGATCGATACGATCATCAATCAGAAGGGGCAGAACATGTTCTGCTTCTACGTCGCCATCGGCCAGAAGCAGTCGACGGTGGCCACCGTCGTCGATCGCCTCACCAAGGCCGGCGCGATGGAGTACACGACGGTCGTCCTCGCCGGCGCGTCGGAGCCCGCTCCGCTGCAGTTCATCGCGCCGTACACCGGCGTCACGATGGCGGAGTACTTCCGTGACTCCGGTCGCCACGCCCTGATCATCTATGATGATCTCTCCAAGCAGGCCGTCGCGTACCGCCAGCTCTCGCTGCTCCTCCGCCGCCCG
>JBBRED010000029.1:0-41580 GCA_038203335.1 Haliangiales bacterium
TGGTCAGCGCATCGTAGGCGGGGAAGCAGATGCGCACGGCGGCCTCGTTCTGCGCATCGAGCACGCAGCGCGGCAGCACCATCGGCTTGCCGGCGGCGACGTCGGCAACGCAGTCCTTCAGCGCATTGTCCTCGATCGACTTCGTGTAGGTCATGCCGGTGCGCTTCGCGAGATCTTCGATCGTGGGCCGCGCCTTGGTCAGGAACGCGCCGCAATCGGCCGCCGTGATCGCGGGCTTCGGCGGCGGCGTGGACTTGCCCTGACAGCCGACGAGCACCACGCACACGAGGGCGAGCTTCACCCCTTCACACTATCAGCTCAGCGCCCGACGTCGCGAGCGCGGGCACCGCACCGCCAAGATCTCCGTCGTTACGACGTGATCGCGGCGATCTGCTTGGTCAGCGCCTTCTGCGGCTCGCTGGGCTCGACGGTCTGCATCGCGACGAGCTTTGCGAGGTCGCCCTCGACCTTCATCTCGCCGGTCAGGAACGCCTGAACGCCCGCCGCCATGTCGGCCTCGACAAAGATCTTCCGCGCGAGGTCCTCGCTGAGGGTCAAGCTCGTCGGGACGCCGGCCTTGTGGCCCTGCGTGAACAGGCCGTCCTTCATGAACAGCGGGGTCTCCTTCCCGGGAGCGGTGACGGTCACGTTGACCTCCACGGCCTTCATCGCCTCGGGGATCTGGAGATCGCCCGCGCCGGCGATCAGCTCGTCGACCTTGATGAACCACTCGGGAGACAGGAACGCGTAGGACATCCGCGAACCATAGCGAGCCGTCCGCAGACGAGGGAGACTCAGTTCGTGGAGTACGTGTTCGGTGACATCACGGTCGCGTGTACGAACACCGATCGCGTCGTGTTCCCCGAGGTCGGGATCACGAAGGGCGAGGTGATCGCGTACTACGCGTCGGTCGCCGATGTGATGGTCCCGGAGCTGCGCCATCGCCCGCTGACGATCGAGCGCTTCACGAAGGGCGTCGACAAGGGCGGCTTCTATCAGAAGCACGCACCGAAGCACTATCCCCCGTGGATCGAGCGTATCGAGCTCGGCGCGAAGACGAAGGTCCTCTATCCACTGTGCGATTCACCGGCGGCGCTCGTGTACTTCGCCAACCAGGGCGGCTTCGTGCTCCACGTGTGGACGAGCCGCACGCACGCGCCCACGCATCCCGACGAGGTGGTGTTCGATCTCGATCCGCCCGACAACGGCTTCGCGCTCGTGCAAGAGACCGCGCGGATCCTCCACGATCTTCTCGACGAGCTCGCGCTGCCCGCGTTCGTCAAGACCACCGGATCGAAGGGCCTGCACATCGTATCGCCGCTCGACGGCACCGCCGCCTACGACGAGGTCCACGCGCTGTGCGCCGGCATCGCGAAGCTGTTGTGCGCGCGCCATCCCGCGCTCCTCACCACCGAGTTCTACAAGAAGGACCGCAAGGGCCGGCTGTTCCTCGATAGTGGGCGCAACAGCTTCGGCGCCACGATGGTCGCGCCGTACTCGCTTCGCGGCCGGCCGAACGCGCCGGTGTCCACACCGATCGAGTGGTCCGAGCTCGACACGATTCGCCCCGACGGCATCGTGCTCGGCGACATCGCGAAGCGCCTCGATCAGCGCGGCGATCCGTGGGCGAAGCTGCGGGCCAGGCCGGGATCACTCCGGAGCGCCATGGCCGCCCTCCGAGAAATCCTCGGATAGCTGACATACAGCTGTCATGACAAGGGTCCAAGATGCCGTCATGACAACACTCGAGATTGGAAAGCAGCTCGTCGAATTGTGCCGCACCGGCAAGAACCACGAGGCGATGGAGAAGCTCTACGCGCCCGACATCGTCAGCGTCGAGGCCGGCGCCCCTCCGGGCGGCTCGGCCGAGTCGAAGGGCCGCGAGGCGGTCATGGCGAAGAGCAAGTGGTGGGCTGACAACCACGAGATCCACAAGGCCGAGGTGGACGGGCCGTTCCCGCACGGTGACCGGTTCGCGGTGGTGTTCAAGTACGACATCACGCGGAAGACCGACAACAAGCGCTTCGACATGAACGAGGTCGCGCTCTACACGGTCGCGAACGACAAGGTCGTGCGCGAAGAGTTCTTCTACGCGACGACCTGAGCCGTCGCGCTCCCAGCAGTCAGGGGCACACCGGCGTGACCGCGCGTAGCGACTGGTAGCTGTTCTGCGTGGTGCCACCACAGCGGCACGGCGCCGGCTGGTTGGCCGCGTCCACGCAGGTGGCCTCGATGTCGGTGAAGAAGCGATCCGGCGTGCAGTCCATCTGATCGTTCAGCACGTCCTCGCAGCGGTCGCCGAGCGACAGGTTCGCAACCATCTGCGCGTACGCACGCAGCGCCACGTGACACGCGCGCGCGCGGGTGGCGATCGCCGTACCGAACACGAACGCCACCTCGTGCCCGGGGCGACAGCTATCCGGGATGATCGACGTCATCGCCGTGCCGCCCCAGTACGACGAGGTGAACACCAGCTCGGTGTGCGGCGCCGGTGAGGGATCGGTCTCGGTGATCGCGATCGCGAACGGTCCGAGCGCGGTGCGCATGCAGGCAACGAGCTCTGGCCACTCGGCGGTGGGCTTCGGCCACGGTGGCAACGTGCGCGGCATGTCGACGAGCAGCGAGACGTTCGCGCTCGCGTCGTCGCGACCGCCGTGATCCCACATGCCGCCGGTCGGGTTCAGGTAGAGCACCGCGGGCGCGCACGCATCCGGCAGTGGATCATGTCCACCGCACGCGGCGAGCAGCACGAGCGCGCCGAGGCGCACGCTACTAGACGGTCCAGCTGCTCGGCTGCACCGCGAACTTCGTCGCACCTGCCTCGATCGTCGACGCCGCGCTGCGCAGCGTGCCGGCGAGCGTGGGCACCACCTTGTACTTCGCCGCGAACGTCTGGCCCGGCGCCATCGCCGGGATCGTGAGCGTCAGCTTGCCCTCGGCCGCCTCGTACTTCGTGATCGTCCCCGCCGTGACCAGCGCATCGAGGCTCGCGGTATCCGGCTGCACGCCGGCCGGAAGCGACTGCACGATCTTGACCTCGACGTTGGACGGCGCGATCGCGCTGATCGAGAGGTCGACCGGCACGCCGACCAGCGCCGACACCGGCGATGGCGTCACCGCCATCTCGAGGCCCTGCTGCGTGGTCTGCTTCTCCCACGGCACGTAGCCCTTCAGCGTGAGCGAGAACCCGAGGCCCGGCACCGCTGGCTCCGCGACGATCGCCCACACGTGCTCGCCCGCGATGCCCGGCGCCGAGGCCTCGAGCGCGAGCACCTCCTTGAGCGCGTCGCGATCAAGGGTGCCCTCGGTGACCGGCTTGCCGTCCATGGTCAGCGTGATCTTCACGCCCGCCGGGACGGGATCCTTGAACAGCGCGAGCACCGCCTGCATGCAGACGAGGTTCGCGCGGCCATCGCTCCAGCCGCGATCGGGGCTGTACGAGCCGAGCAGCGTGCCGCCGAGGTCGGCGAGCGGCGCCTTCGGATCACCGTCGAGCGCGAGCACGGCGAGCGCGGTGGCCTCGGCGCGCGACGGAGCGGAGCCATCGGAGCGCACCACACCGTCGGGCACCTCGAGGTACTTCGAGCCATCCGGCGCGTCCTTGATCGCGGCCTTCACGCGCTCGGCGAGCTTGTCGTGGTTCGTGCTCGTCGAGCCACCGCTGGCGAGGATCGCGGCCGCGGTGTACGGGTCCGTGACCTGCTCGAGCGTGCGATCGAACATGCCCTGCGCACGCGCGGTCACGCCCATCGCACGCTGCCGCTCCGTCGCGGTGACGTGCGCCGAGGCCACCGCGCGCGTGGCCTCTGCCGTGGCAACGAGGACGCGCTGCAAGGTCCAGCCGCTACCGCCGGAGAACGAGCCATCGGGGCGCTGCGACTTCGCGAGGAACGTCGCCGCGCGCTCGCCGAGCCGTGCGAGCACCGGGTTGCCCGGGTGCGCGAGCGCCGCCGAGGTCAGCAGCGTGGCGCGATCCACGTCGAGGTTGCGGCCGTCGCGGATCGCGCGCTGGCCGGTGAGGATCGAGAGCGTGCGGATCGCGTCCGGATCCGCCTTGTCGCCGAGCTTCGCGAGCAGCTCGGTCGCCTGCCCCGCGAGGAGCAGCGCGTACGCGTCGTCGGCCACGCTCTCGCGATAGGTCGACACACCGAGCTCCGAGCGCAGCAGCGACAGCGCGCCGGGATACACGAGTAGCCTCGCGCGATCGGTCTCGGGATCCGAGCCGACGGGTCCCGTGATCGTCAGCGTGCGCGGCGCTGCGAGCGTGCCGGTGCGCGCCACGGTCTCCGGTCGTCCCGACGGCCGCACCTCGATCGTACGCACCACGGCATCGGTGCTGCCGAGCACCGCCTTGACCTCGATCACGCCCGGCCTCGTGGCCTTCAGCGTCGCGTAGTCGAGCGCGCCGCCCTGCGCGGGGATCGTCTTCGTGCCGCCGCCGCCGGTCAGCGTCGCGTTCTTCACGCTGAGCGTGAGCGTGCTCGTCGCCGTGGTCTCGGTCGTGTTGACCATCTGCACGGGCAACTTCACCTCGTCGCCGATGACGAGGAACTTCGGCACCACGAGATCGACGTACGTCGGCAGCGTGCCGAGGAAGCTGGTCACCGCGCCGCCCTGCGCACCTTCGCGCGAGTGCGCGAGGGCGAGCACGTGCCACGTGGTCAGCCGATCCGGAACGCGCACCGGCACCGTCGCGGCGCCGCTCGGATCCGTGACCACGAGCGGTTCGAACAGGAACGTCTCCGGGAACCATGCGCGGGTCGCCGTCTCTGGCTCGGCATCGCCGTTCGTCGCGCTCATCTTGTCCTTCGAGCCCTTGGTGGCCGGGGCGGCCTTGCCGCCAGCACCGCCCGGCCCCATCGACGCGCCGAAATCGCCGTCGATGAGCCCCGCGCTTGGCGCCGCCGCCGGAGTCGTGGTGGTGATCCCCCGCTTGCGCTCCTTGTTCCCCATCTTCCCTTCTTCGAGGGCCATCGCCGTTCCGGTGCCGCCTGACTCGTCGTTGGTCATCGGCACGTCTTCCGTGGTCACCGCCTGCGCACCGGCCGATTCGTTGCTCGTGAGGTCGAGGCCCCTCTGCTCTTGACGCCCCTTGTCGCGGCCCTTGCACGAGGCCACGAGCGCGAGCAGCAACACGTACGACAACGTGGTCTTCATCACGGCTTCTCCTTCGCGACCCAGTCCGCCCAGTTCTCCGTGTCCTCCGGCAATCGCGTTCCGAGCACCACGACGGCGTGCGGATCCGTGAGCGACAGGAGGTCTGCCGGGAGCATCGAGAGCCGTAGTCGGCGCCCGTACGCGTCCGTCACCGGCTCGCCGCGCTTCTCGACCGCGTCGAGCGCCTGCGTCCACAGCCGCGCCATCGTGGCCGGCCGCATCTTCTCGTTCGCGGGTGCGGACTTCTCCCAGCCGCGCGTCTGCACGTGCAGCTCGGCGAGCACCGCGTAGTAGTGATCCGTGAGCTCCTCGACGGGATCGAAGCGGCTGCTCGCGTGGCCCTGGACCACCGCATCGAGCTCGGGCGGTTTCGGGATCGCGCTGACGCGCAGCACGGTCGCCGCCGCTGCGTTCGCGCCCCGAATGCGACCGAGCGTGAGCGCCTGACCGTCGAGGATGCCGAACGCGGGCGAGCCGGTCTCCACCCTCGGCTGCACGCGCGCCATGCTGTCGGCGCCCGGTAGCGCGACGAGCTGACCGAGGCTCTCGTCGACGCCGAACAGACCGACCGCGGCCTGCGCGCCCTTGCCACCGATCTTCGTCTGCACCACGAGCCTCGCCTGGTCGCCCGGCTTGTACGTCGGCTGCTCCGGCTCGATCGAGATCGAGAGATCCGCCTTCGGCTTCACGTACACCAGCGAGCGCACGCCGGGTCCCGTGACCTCGACCCAGCCCTCGGTCTTGTCGTCGAGCGTGAACGTCGTCTTGTGCGATTCCTTGTCGACCTCGGCGATCATCGTGCCTTTGAGGTGCGTGAGCGTCAGCTTCTCCGGCACGCTGCCGCGGTAGTTCGGACCGCGGATCAGCTCCGCCGTGATTTTGTCGCCCTTGTTCGCGAGGATCGGCGTGACGCGCAGTCGCAGATCCGGAATCTGTCCCGGCTGCACGCGCAGCTTCGTCGATGGCTTGCCCTCGATGTCCGCGGTCACCGTGAGCTCGTAGCCGAGCATCGTCGTCGCCTGTGGCCGCGTCTCGCGCTCCGTCGCGGGCGGGCTCACGCTGAACCGCACGATGCCGAGCGCATCCGCGCCGTAGGGCTCTTGCAGCGCGATGCGCGTACCGAAGTGCGAGGTCACGCAGCTCATCGCCGAGGCCGCATCGCCGCCATCCGGGTTCGCGATCCACGGTCCCAGCTCGACCTCCTTCGCTCCTTTCTTCACGCGCCACGTCAGCGAGCGCGGCAGCGCGCCCGCGACGCGCGGCAGGCAATCGCGCGTGCTCTTCGCAAGGTTCGCGACCGACTGGCCGAGTCCCTCGGGCTCTTCGAGCGCGCTCTCCACCGAGGCCGAGAGCGTCGACAGCTCGGGATCCTGGAACTGGAACGACACCGTGTACATGCGCTCGGCGCCCGACGGGAGCCGGCGCCCGCGCACGAACGCGGCCACGCACTGGCCGAGCGGATCTCCCGAGGCGCCGACCGTGACCACACCGCCGCCGCCGTCCACGCGCATGCCGATCCGCGCGGCGCTGCCACCACCGCCGCCTTCCTCGTCCTCGCTCGTGGCTCCGACCCACTTCGCACACGCGCCCAGCGGCGCGAGCCACTTGTCCATCTCGACCTGATCCGCGAGGGATGCGCCCTCGCCGCCGATCAGCTCCTGCGGTTCATCGCGCGTCACCAGGGCGACCTTGGGGCGCGGCCGATATGGCAGCGCCGGGATCACGATGTTCACCGGCCCGCCCGGATCCACTTGCAGGCTCGCGACGCCGTCCTCGTCGGTCTCGGCGTCGATGCCCTGGTCGTTCTGCTCCCACGCGCGCTTGAGGCTGATCTTCGCCTTGCGAACCACCTGGCCATCTGGCGTCGCGACGCGCACGTACAAGCGGTTGTTGAAGCCCTCGACCAGCCCATCGCCGAGCTCGGTCACCGACGACACCTCGATGCCATCCTTCGCGAGCAGCACCGATGCCGAGCCCTCGACGCGATCGCCCGCCGCGTCCACCGCGGAGATCCTCGCCGAGAGCGTGACCCGACCGATCAGATCCGGGGGGATCACCGGTAGCGCGAGCTCGTAGCGTCCGTTCGCGCCGGTCTCCGCTTTCTTCGGCAGGAGCTTGTCCTCCCAGTCGAGCGGCGGCGGCCAGTCGCCGTTGATCGTCCACGCGATCTCGAGCTTCGCCTTCGCGACCGGTGCGCCCGAGCTGTACAGCACGGCGCCCTTGATCGTCGGCTTGTCGCCCGCGCGATAGAACGCCTTGTCGGGCGTGGCATCCACGCGGAACCGCGGCAGCTTGAACGGCTCGACCTTGATCGTGACGTCGTCGACCGCGTCCGCGGACTCCCACGCGATGTGCCAGTCGCCCGTCTGTGCCGCCTTGTCGAGGGGGAACGTCCCCGCGACCACGCCCCACTCCGTCGCGGGCGCCTTCTCCTCGAGCAGCACCTCGCCGTTCGGATCCTTGACCACCCACCTGCCCGGCCGCCCATCCAGCGGCGCGAGGTCGCGCGCGCGGAGCACCACGGCGCGGAACTTCACCACGTTGCCCGGCTCGTACAGCGGGCGGTCGGTGATCACGTGAACGCGCGCGGGCGTGTACAGCGGGATCGGAACATCGAGCTCGCCGGCGCCGAGGCGCGTGACATAGCTCGCGTGCATCTTGTAGTCGCCATCGGCGACCTCGGGGATCTTGACCATCGACGTTCCATTGGTCCACGGCTTCGGCGCGAGCGGCGTGGCCACGCCCTTCGCGTCCACGAGCGTGAGCGTCACGCTCTTGATCTCCGGCACCGGCATCGTCTGCACCGCATCGGCACTCGCGATCGTGTAGTGCGCGAGCGCGTGTAGCGAGAGCGTCGCCTCCGCGCCGCGCCGCACGTTCGCGACGTCGAGGTTCGCGGTCTGGCGGACCACCCCCGACGGGCACTGCGTCATCGTCAGCCCGTGCTGGAGGTACGCCGACTCACAGCGGCCATCGTGCGTGTCGAAGCGGCCAACGAGGATCGCCCCCACGAAGACCAGCACGATCGATAGGTATCGATTCATCAGCGTTCCCCCACAGATCAGCGTATCAGCCCAGGACGCACGGTCTCGCCGGGAGATCTAGTTTGGTACACCCAAGCTCGACACCGGGTGTGGGGTCGAAGTTCCCGCCGACTCAAATCGGAGGCTGTGGACCGAACGACCGCTCGCGGTCGACGAACGCGTGCCAGCGCCCGTCGCGCTTCTCCACGAACCCCGTCACTGCGTGACAGTACGTCTCCGCGGAGTCGAAGCCTCCATCGGGCGCAGGCGTCGCGTTCGGCTGGCGCAGCGACGCCATGAAGTTCCACGCCGCGCCGTTCGGGAAGACATCCAGCTGGACGACCATTCCGACAACGTCGCGCTCGCCGTGGAACAGCCGAAACGCGTGCCCCGGGCACGTCGTCGCCGATGGCACGAGCGCGATCGGCGCGTGCACTTCGACGATCCGGGGCGTGCGTCTCGCGGACTCGTCGCCGCACGATGCGCCCGCGTAGAGCTTCTGGTACCCGGCATCATCGATCGCGAGCATCGCGTCGACGAGCGCGCATGGTCCGTCCAGCGGATCGCTCGCCACGCGCGCTGCCGTGCCGCCTGTGTGGCACCCCGCGATCCCCAGCGCCACGAGCAGTGCGGCGCGCCGAACCATCAGCGCAGCTGCACGGTGGTGTTCATCAGCGTCGGCGACGCCTTCACCTGCGGTTCGACGGCGGGGAACGTCCCCGATGGAGTCGACACGACGAGATAGCCCGTCGAGCCACCGCCGCCGCCGGGCGACGTCGTCGAGCCCTGGCCAGCGGACGGAGTGGCCGCGAGATAGCCACCGCCACCGCCAAGGCCACCGGTCCCGAACGACGAGCCACCATTGCCGCCGCTCGTGACGGAGCGACCGCCGTTGCCGCCGGGTCCGCCCAGGTTCGCCGCCTGCGTCGAGCCGCCACCGCCGCCGCCACCGTTCGCGTAGAGCGCCGCGGTGCCGGGGAGCGTGACGTGCATCCCCTGCAGGAGGATCACGCCGCCGGCGCCACCGCCGCCACCGGACTTGGTGTCACCCATCCCGATCGGGTCTCCGCCGTTGCCTCCACCACCGCCCGACTCGAGTACGTTCGAGGCCGCGACGGTGCCCGTGCACGAGATCAGCGCGAGCGCACCGCCACCTCCTCCCCCGATCGTCGAGCCGCCGCCGCCGGTCGCCCGGTAGCCGCCGGCGAGGACGGACGAGGTCGCCGCATTCACGCCCGATGAGCCCCCCAGGGAGCCGCCGCCGGGAGAGACTCCACCGCCGGCACCACCGCCGGTGCGGAAGCCAGCGCCGCCGCCGCCGTTCCCTCCGAACGCCGCCGCCCCGGAGGTCCGGAGGCCACCGCCGCCCGGCCCGTCGATGGTTCCGGCCGCCGAGACATCGATCGTGCCGTCGACGACGAGCGCGTTGTCTGCGACGAACGCGAGCGCGCGCACGCCGACGACGGTGACCGACGTCTCCATCGTCACGGTGATCGCCTGCGCACGGATCACGCAGATCTCCGGACCATCGGTCTGAACGACCACGCCGCCCGTGCAGGTCGGGGCATCGTTCGTGGAGATCGTGAGGTCGGTGGCGTTCGAGATCACGAGCGATGCCACGGTGGCCGGGGTATCGCAGATCGTCTGCAGCGCCGCGATGCTGGGCTCGACGTGCGCGCAGTGCGGTCCCTGCGCACCGGCCGCGATGCAGCTCTTCGAGCACGTGGTGTCGGTGACCCAGTTGCCGTCGGCGTCGCAGGTCTCGAGCGCCGGAGCGCCCCCGGTGCCGCAGCGATGGTCATCGAGCGTGCACTTCGCGAGCTCGCACACCGCGCCGTCGACCGAGCACTTGCTGCCGTTGCAGGCGAGCCCGCTCGGGCACTCGTCATCGGTGGCGCAGTCCACCGTGCACGGCGGCGCGTGCGAATCGAAGCAGCCGGCGAGGAGCGCGACAAGAACGACGGCGCGCTTCATCAGAACGCGAATCCGTAGGCCGCGGTCGCGCCGCCGGCGGTCGGGGTGATCGAGACACGCGCGGTCTCGCTCGATCCGCCGCGCGAGAGCACGAGCATGATGACGCCGCCGATCACCGCGGCACCGCCGATCGCGGAGAACACCACGGTCTTCGTGTTCGCCGCGTGGCCATCGCTCTCGATGCCGAGCGCCTGCGCGCTGGTGCAGGATACCGCGCACGCCTTCGCGAGATCGTCCTCGGCAGAGCGACCGTCGAGTGCGAACTTCACGCCGAGTCCGAGGCCCACGGCCCCGATGCCGATCGCAGCGACGCCGCCCCAGCGCAGGGCCGGCGACGCCTTCGCGGGCGGCGGTGGCTCCGCGGGCGCACGAGGTTGCGTCACGGGCGGGTCGGGCGCCGGCGCCGGCGCGACGACGGGCGCCGGGTTAGCCTTCGCCGCACAGGCATCCATGTCGACGATGAACGTTTCGACCTTGTCGATGTTTCGCTCGTTCGGGTAGTTCCGCCGGTAGGTGCGGTACTGGATCGCGGCCGCCGCGCAATCGCCCTTCAGCCGATAGGACTGCGCGATGTTGAACAGCGACGCCGCATCCGGGCGCAGCTTGTACGCGTCCTTGAACTTCGCGATCGCCGCGTCCCAGTCCTGCACGTTGTACAGGCGGCGCCCGTCCTGGAGCGCGGCATCGGCCGCCGCGTCGGTGGCCGGCGCAGCGAGGGCAGGGGTCGCGAGCGCCAGCAGGATCGATACCGAGATGCCCCTCACCTCCCGGAATTGTACACGTCAGGGGTACGAGCCGGCCCCTGACGTGGATGTCCCTTTTCGGCCGCCGGGATGCGACTCTATCCGCCAACCTCCGTCCGGAACTAACAACATGAAGATCAAGCATCTGGTAGCAGGCATCCTCCTCGCGGGCTCACTCGGCGCCTGCAGCAAGGGCGGTGGCGCCGACGTCGACGCGTTCATGAAGATGGACACCGAAAAGGCCGCGGCCTTCGCGGCAGGCGGCAAGGACTGCGTCGCCAAAGCCAAGACCGCCGGTGAGTGGAGGACCAAGTACTCCGCCGACTACAAGAAGATGCGCACGAAGCTCAACGAGTCGTGGCCGAAGGGCCCGCCGCAGGACGTCAAGGACAAGTACGGCGACGTGATGAACGCGAACAAGAAGGCCGTCGTCGGGGCGATGATGGACTGCAGCAACGACCCGGTGTTCGGCAAGATGATGGACGACACCAAGGCCGGCGAGTAAGCAGGTCGAGCGACGCCTCAGCCCTTGATCTTCTTGTTCTCGGGATCGAATAAAGGCTTGAGCGACGCGAGCGCGGGATAGCGCGTGTTCGCGACCTCGACCTCCCACGTGCCGGCATCGATCCACTTCTGATCGAGCGGCCCATCGGCGGGTGCGGCGATCATCGCGAGTCCCACGGCACCGCCGAGGGTATGACCGTAGGACGCAGCGCGGATGTACCCGACGGGCTCGCCGTTGCGCCGCACGATCTCGGCGTGGAACAGCAGCGGCTGCGGATCCTCGATGAAGATCTGGAGCAGCCGCTTCTTCAGCGGGCCCGCCGCCTTCTGCGCCACGATCGCGTCCGTGCCGAGGAAGCCGCCCGGCTTCTTCAGATCGACCGCGAAGCCGAGGCCGGCCTCGAGCACCGTATCGGTGTTGTCGATGTCGTGGCCGTAGTCGCGATAGCCCTTCTCCATGCGGCAGCTCGCGAGGGTCTTTAGCCCCGCGTGCACGAGGCCGACGTGCTCGCCCGCGGCGACGAGGCGATCGTAGACGTGCAGCGCCTGCTCGGTGGGGATGTACAGCTCGTAGCCGAGCTCGCCGAGGTACGTGATGCGAATGCAGAGGACCTTCGCGTAGCCGATGTCGATCTCGCGCGCGTGGCGGAACGGGAACGCCTCGCCGCTCAGGTCGGCGCTGGTCACGCGCTGCATCAGCTCGCGCGAGCGCGGGCCCTGGATGTTGAGCTGCGCGTACGCGGCGGTCATGTCGGCGACGTGAGCGCGTTCGTCGCGCGCGTCGATCGAACGCTTCATCCAGGTCTCGACGTGACGATGCGCGGTATCCGAGGCCACGACCCAGAACTTCTCGTCGCCGAGCTTCGTGACGGTGAGATCCGCCTGGAGCTTGCCGGCCTCGTCGAGCCACTGCGTGTACGTGATCTGGTTGGCCGCGCCGTTGACGCCGTTCGCGCTGATCCAGTCGAGCGCGGCGCCGGCATCGCGTCCCTCGACGAGGAACTTCGACATGAACGACATGTCCATCAGGATCACGCCCTCGCGCGCGGCCCGGTGCTCGGCCTCCCAGGTCGGGAACCAGTGCTGGCGCTCCCACGAGTGCTGCTCGATCGTGGGGTGCTCGGGCTTGTACCAGTCCGCGCCTTCCCAGCCGCTGACGTCGCGGAAGTACGCACCGCGTGCGGCGAGTCGCTCGTAGAACGGCGACTGCTTCGCGCCGCGCGCCGTGGTCATCGTGTGCGTCGGGTAGTGGCACTTGTAGACCATGCCGAGCGACTCGACGGTGCGCGTGCGCCGGTAGTCGGGTGTGGTCTGGTAGTGGTGTAGACGATCGATGTTCATCGCCGTGACGTCGACGTCGGGACGCCCGTTGATGATCCAGTGCGCCATCACGCGCCCGAGACCACCGCCGGTGAGGATGCCGATCGAGTTGAGGCCGGCGCACACGAAGTAGTTCTTGAGCTCGGGCGCCTCGCCCACGATCGGGCGCAGATCCGGCGTGAAGCTCTCCGGACCGCAGAAGAACTTCTTCACGCCCGCGGTCATCGAGATCGGAACGCGCGACATCGCCTTCTCGACGTACGGCCCCATCCGATCCCAGTCGGGCTGGATCTCGCCGAACGAGAAGTCCTCGGGGATGCCGCCCACGTTCCACGGTGCGCAGATCGGCTCGAACAGGCCGATCATCAGGCCGCCGACCTCCTCGCGGAAGTAGACGTACGAGCCCGGATCCTCGAGGACGGGCCAGTCCTTCGACAGCTCGGGGATCCGCTCGGTGATCAGGTAGTAGTGCTCGGCGGCCTGGTTCGGGATCGCGACGCCGAGATCCGAACCGAGCTGTCGCGCCCACATGCCGGCGCAGTTGACGACGTACTCGCACTCGATCTCGCCGTACGGCGTCATCACGCCGGTCGCGACGCCGCGCTTCGTCTTCACGCCGATCGCAGGAACATTCTCGAACAGCTTCGCGCCCTGCTGCCGCGCGCCCTTCGCGAGCGCCATCGTGACCCCGACGGGATCCGCGCGCCCGTCCTCCTTCACGTAGAAGCCGGCGAGCAAATCCTCGACGTTCGCGAGAGGGAACAGATCCTTGACCTGCGTCGGCGAGATCTCGTGGACATCGATGCCCATCAGCCGGTTGAACGCAGAGACACGGCGATACTCCTCGAGCCGATCCTTGTCACCGGCGACCTCGATGAAGCCGGTGCGACGAAAGCCCGTGTTCTGCCCGGTCTCGGCCTCGAGCCTCTCGTAGAGATCGCAGCTGTACTTGCGCATCTCGGTCGAGGTCTCGGAGGTGGAGCCGAACGTGACCATCAGGCCGGCGGCGTGCCACGTGGTGCCGGAGGTCAGCTTGTCGCGCTCGAGCAACACCACGTCGGTCCAGCCCATGTGAGCGAGGTGATAGGCGACGGAGCAGCCGATGATGCCGCCACCGATGACGACCACGCGGGCCCGCTGGGGCAGGTTCGGAGAGGACATACGTCGGCGGCAGGATACCTCAACGATGTGGGCGCCGCGCCCACCCGGGAATCGGGCAGCGCTCGTCCCGCCGATGCTAGAATTTGCGCAGCATGGGCAGCGAGGAGAGCAGCACGGGTGGGGCCGGAAAGCCCGTTCCGCGCTCCAACGAGCTCGCGCCCGGCACGATGGTCGGCGAGTTCCGCGTGGAAGGGCAGCTCGGCGCCGGCGGTATGGGCACGGTCTACGCCGCGACCCATCCGGTGATCGCGAAGCGCGCCGCGATCAAAGTTCTTCACCTCGAGCTCAGCGTGAACACCGAGGCCGTCGAGCGGTTCATCCAGGAGGCGCGGTCGGTCAACCAGATCGGCCACCCGAACATCGTCGACATCTTCGCGTTCGGCACGCTGCCCGATGGCCGTAGCTACTTCGTCATGGAGTGGTTGCGCGGCGAGAGCCTGCGCGATCGGCTCCGCCGCGGCATCCCGCCGGTCAGCGAGACGCTCCAGATCCTCGACACCATCTCCGTCGCGCTCGAAGGCGCGCACGAGAAGGGCATCGTTCATCGCGATCTCAAGCCCGACAACGTGTTCCTCGTCGACGTCAAAGGCGCCGGGCCGCAGGTCAAGCTGCTCGACTTCGGCATCGCGAAGCTGCTCGGCCAGGACGACATGCGCGCCGAGCGAACGCGCACCGGCAACCTCATGGGCACGCCCGCGTACATCTCCCCGGAGCAGGCGCGCGGCTACGCCGTCGATCACCGCACCGATGTCTACGCCCTCGGCGCCCTCGCGTACGAGATGCTGACGGCCTGGCTGCCGTTCCCGTCGGATAACGCCGCCGACATGATCGCGAAGCACCTGTTCGAGGCACCGCCGCGCGCGAGCGAACGGAACGCGCAGGTCACGCCCGAGCTCGACCGTCTGCTGATCGCGATGATGGCGAAGGAGGCGGATCAGCGGCCGAGCCTCGAGCAGGTCCGCACCGAGCTCCGCGCGTTCTTCCATCGGTTCCAGATCACCGGCCCCACCGGTGCGCACGGCCCGATGCGCGCGTCCGACGTCAGCTCGTCCGTCGCGGCGCAGCACACCCCGATAAGTGCGCAGCACACGCCGATGCCCGGCACGCAGACGCCGGTCGGCGCGCGGAGCGCGTACCAGACCGCGACCTCCGCTCCCTCGACGAAGCGGTCGCGCACGCCGCTGTTCGTGGTCGCCGGGCTGCTCGCCGCCGGGCTCGGCGTCGGCATCTACCTGGGCGTGACCAGGAGCGACGAGCCTGCAAAGCACGGCAGCGGCGAGCCCGCAACGGCTGTCGAGACGACGAAGCCGGTCGATACCGCGAAGCCGACCGACACCGCCGGCGGCGATACCGCGAAGGCCACCGACACCGCGAAGGCCACCGACACCGCAATCGACCCGCTGAAACCCGACGAAGCGAAGATGTCGACGAAGCCCCGAACCAAGTCGAACACCAAGGGAACGAAGACCGGAACGAAGCCCGGAACGAAGCCCGGAACGAAGCCCGGAACGACGCCGCTCGAAGATCCCGACGCACCGATGTAGCGACCGACGACCGACGACTGACCCGCGACCCGCGCCCCCGACGAGGAAACCCACGTGAACCGAGCATCCATCGTCCTGATCGCGGCCCTCACCTCCGCGGGCGTCGCGCACGCGCAGGCACCAAGCCCAGATCCCGCCGACGCCGCCTACCAGGATGGCCGCCGCCTCTACGACCTGCGCGAATGGGACGCCGCGATCGCGAGATTCAAAGAAGCGTACCGGCTCCGCCCGGATGCGCCGTCGCTGTTCAACATCGCGCAGTCGTACCGGCTCAAGGGCGATTGCGCCGAGGCCGCGAACTTCTACAAGACGTTCAAGCGCAACTTCCCGAAGGAGAAGAACATCGGCAAGGTCGACAAGTTCATCACCGACATGGACGAGTGCGCGAAGAGCGAGCCCGTCAAGACCGAGCCCGTCAAGACCGAGCCAATCAAGACCGAACCCGTCAAGACCGAGCCAATCACAACCGAACCCGTGAAGACCGAGCCCGTCAAGACCGAGCCCGTCAAGACCACGAAACCGCTCCCATCGGCGGACCCCGGCAAGACGAAGCGCGTGGCTGGCGTGATCATCGGCGGCGCCGGCGTGGTGTCGCTCGGCGCGACGGTGTTCTTCGGCCTGCGCGCGCGCGCCGCCTCGAAGGACGCGACGGATGCTCGCATGGGCGACACCTGGACGCCGGCGATCGAGACCCGCGGCGAGACGGCCGCGCGCAACGGCAAGATCTCGCTCGGCGTCGGCGTGGCGCTGATCGGTACGGGCGTCGTGCTCTACATGCTCGGGCGATCGGGCAGCAGCGAGACCGCGACCGTGGGCGTGGTCCCGAGCCACGACGGGGCGACGCTGGTCTGGGGAAATCAGTTTTGATCCGCGCCGCGCTGATCGCGACCGTGCTCGCAGGGTGCTACTCGCCCGGGGTCGATCGTTGCCTGTATCGCTGCACGTCGGATCGCGGTTGCCCGAGCAACCTCACCTGTAACGCCGAGAACTGGTGCGCTAACGGCAACCGCGACTCGTGCGGCGAAACCATCGACGCCGCGATCGACGCCAGGCCGGATTCCGCGTGCGGCTGGGTCACCTCCAACATCGACGTCTGCGTCCACCTGTTCAATGACAACACGACGCCGTGGACGATCGACACCCCCACATCCGTCGATACCGACATCGAGATCATCACGCCCCCCCTTCCGTCCGGAGTGACGATGCAGCGCTTGCAGCAGATGAGCGGCGGCGACGCGCTCGTCATCTCGGCGGGCGACGTCGACGTCAAGGCCATACTCACGGTGCGCGGCGCGACACCACTGATCATCTTCTCTAACGGCGTCACCGTGATCACGAGCGATATCATCGTCACGCCAGCCCCCGTGAGCTCCGCCTCGAGCGCAGCGTGCGACGGACTGGTGGGTGTACCGCTGCAAAGCCAGAAGGGCGGCGGTGGCGGCGGTGGTGGTTCGCTCGGTGGTCCCGGCGCGAACGGCGGTCCGGGCGGCAAGGCAAGCGGTGCCGCGCAGGCCGGCGGTCGTTTCGGCACACCGCCCACGCAGGTCCTGCTGACCCCGCTCGCCGGCGGCTGTCGCGGTGGCGACGGTGGAAGCTCCACGATGACCGGAGGAATGGCCGGTGGTGCGATCCAGATCAGCGCGCGGACCCGGATCCGGATCACGTCCGGCACCGTGCAGGCAAACGGCGGCGGCGGCCTCGCCGGGTCAGCAGCCAGTGGTCAGGGCGGCGGCGGTGGTGGTGGTTCGGGGGGCGGAATGCTGCTCGAGTCGGCGGAGATCAAGCTGATGCTCGCGAAGCTGTGCGCGAACGGCGGCGGTGGTGGAGGAAGCCAGCCGGGAGGCGAGGGCCTGATGTCGAACTGCACGAATGCCGCGGCCGGTGGCGGCGGGACCGGCCTCGCCAATATCGGAGGCAACGGCGCGACCGCGCTCTCCGGTGCCGTCGATGGCAGGCCGGGACTCGGGACACCGACACCGGCACAAGGTGGCGGTGGTGGTGGTGGAGGGCTGGGCCGGATCCGCCTCGACACGGATCTGCTCGACACCGGTCAATCGACGATCTCGCCGGCCTATACGAAGTAGTTACGGCGTCGCCGGGACGAGGCCGTTCACCTCGGCGTGGTGCACGTACTTCTTGCTGATGTTCCATACGAGCCAGTTGCCCCCGCGACCGACGAGGACCCACGGCGTGTACGCATAGAGCGATGCGGTGGCGTGGTTCGCCGGCGTCACGCTACGCGGATCGAGCGTGCGCCGCGTCTGGCCCTGCTTCCACTGACCACTGCCATCCTTGGACCCATCGAACCAGCGCCGCAGCGTGTGCGCACCGCAGGTCAGCTGCGCCGACAAGCCGCGATACGAGGCATTGCAGCTGCCGCCATCGGGGCAGCCGCAGCCGAGCGCCTGGTTGATCATCTTCGTCGATGGCGTGCTGGTCTTGCTGACGAGGGACGCCTCGACCTGCATGCGCACGAGCAACATGAGCGGGTGGATGTGCTCGGCGCGCGCAGCGTCGACGATCTTCTGCGCGGCGGAGACGCCCTCGATCGTGTAGGTCGCGAGCCACGAGCGATTGCCGTACGGCGACTCGTCGAGGAACGCCTGAACATCGGCCACCTCCATGTCGCCGGTGAACAGCGCGTCGTCCACGACGTTGTTCTGGTTGAACGTGCTGGAGACGCCATCCGCCTTGCCATCGCCCGGAACGGGATCGAAGTCCGAGGTCTCCTCGTGATCGCCTGGCTCCGCGGAGTCGTCCGCGACGCAGGCACCGAGCAACGCGACCAGGAGCACCAGGTGACGAACCATGCGAGGTCATCGTGCAAGGACGAGGGCATGACGTGCTGCATCAGACGGCGCGCGAACCTCCCGAAACCGCGAGGTATGGCTGCAGGATGGACGACATGTGCGGCTGGGGGTCTCGCCTGGGAGACGATGCCCAGGCCACCCGACTAGCCAGTGCGCGCATGCTACGACCGTTGCGTGAGTGGTCTCCAACCCGTCGGCGGTGACGGTCCCGTCGCGCGGTGCAAGATCTGCGAGCGCACCGCGGTGGGACCGTGCGCGCGCTGCAAGGCTCCCGTGTGCGGCGATTGCTGCGAGCTCACCGAAGGCGGCGCGACCACGTTCGCGGTCTGCCTCGGCTGCGCACAGCGCGGCGGCACCACGCTGCTCCCCGCGTGGATGGGTCTCCTGGGTTGGCTCGCGCTGCTCATGGCCGGATGTGTCGGCCTCGGCGTCGTGCTCCACCTGTTGCGCCACTGATATCCTGAGCAGGCGTGACCGAGACCCTGCTGTCGACGTTCGGGCTCTACGGCGGCGCGCTCGTGATCTCGTTCGTCGCCGGACTGTTCCCGCTGGTCAGCATCGAGCTGTTTCTGGTCGGCGTGATGACGTGGGCGCGGCCAGGCGCCGGCGGCTTCGTGCTGCTCGTGCTTCTCGCAGCGACCGGCCATCAGATCGCGAAGACGGTGACGTACGTTGCCGGCGCGGGCGCGCTCGAGAACAAGTGGGTCAAGCCGCGAGTCGAGAAGGTCCGCACGCGGATCGAGAAGTGGAACAAGCACCCGAAGCTCGTCATGGTGATCGCCGGCACCATCGGGCTACCGCCGCTGTGGGTGCTCGGCTTCATCGCGCACCCGCTGATGAAGATGACGTTCTGGACGTTCACGGCGATCGTCTACTTCGGGAGGATCGGCCGCTACGCGTTCCTGATGCTCATTCCCGTGGTGGTCGGATAGACAGCGTGGTCTCGACGGTGAGCGGCGGTCCGCCACCGAGGTCATGCGTGGCCGTCTGCACCAGCTCGAGAGTCTGCGCGAGTGGCTCGCCGCGATCGAACGTCAGGATCGCGTGCGTCGTCATTCCATCCGCGTAGACGAGGTCGACGGCGACAAAGAAGGCCGGAGCGGTGACCGTCTTCAGCGTGAACGTGCGCTTCGCCTCGTCATCATCGATCCGCCACACCGCACCGACGCCGATCGGCTCGGCGGGTACCTGCACGAACGAGAGCTTCAGCAGCTCGACGAGCGACGGCGTCGTCTTCATGAACGACGTCGGCTGGACGAGCACGGAGCCATCCGGTTTGATCGTGACCTCGCCCGTCGTGGCCTTTGCCACCGTCTCGAACGCGGGCTCGCGAGGCGCGCCGGGCATGAAGAACTTCGCGAGCTGGTAGCTACAGGCTCCGCCTGCCTTGCACGCCCACACGACGGTGAGCTCGACGTCCAGCCCCGCCTCGCCATTGGTGACCACGTGATCGGCGTACATGAACGTCCGCTGGTAGGCGGGGAGCGCGAAGCGGAGGCGAGCGCGCGGCTCGGCCCCGGTCGTCTGGACGAGGAGCGCAGGCTCCGGCGCGGGCGGCGGAACATCGGCGGAGCCCTGCCATGGATCCGACGCCGCGGGCTTCGGCGCAGGTGCTGGCGCGGGCTTCGGATCGGCGGCCTTGCCGGAGCACGCCGCGAGCACGACCAGGAGGGGGAGCCTCACCACCCGAGCTTGTGTCACCGAGGCTTTCATGGCAACGAGGGGCATGAGCGATCACCCGACCAACTTCAGCGGCTCCATCCCCGACGCGATCAAAACGTCGATCCAGGAGAAGCTCCCGGATGCCGTGGTCGAGGTCGCGGGTGGCGGCGGGCACTGGAGCATCGGCGTGGTGTCGACGGCGTTCGCGGGCAAGAGCATGCTCGAGCAGCAGCGCATGGTCCTCGGTGCGATCAAGCATCTGATCAACGGTGCGAATCCCCCGGTTCACGCCGTCGATTCGCTCACGACGAAGACGCCGTAGCGGCTAGGATCGACGCATGGACATCAACCGTGCCGTCGCCGCCATCGAGACGTTCGCGACGACGTTCACGTCGTCGGGCGTCACCGCCAGCGAGGTCCAGGTGCGGCCCTCGGGTGATGACGTGGACGTCATCAAGGTGTGGGCCGACCTCGGCAGCTCGAAGGTCGATACCGCGGCGTGGGCGAAGGCGCTCGAGGCCGCGATCGCGTCGAGCGTGCCCGACGCGAAGGGCTTCTCGCTCGCGGTTCGCGCCGAAGCCGGCGGCTGACGAGGATCGTGAAGGCTGCGCTCGAAGACACGGTCGCTGCGCCCGAGCCGCTCGCACGCACGGCGACGGTACCTGGCCGCCGCGAACCGACGGCGAGTCCCACGCTCGCCGCGGGAATGCAGCTCGGTCATTTCCGCGTCGAAGAGCAGCTCGGTGCGGGCGGGATGGGCGAGGTCTATCTCGCCACCGATCTCGCGCTCGATCGGCGGGTCGCGCTCAAGGTGCTTCCGGAGAGCGTGGCCGCGGATCCGGCGCGGCGCGAGCGGCTGATCAAGGAAGCGCGCGCACAGGCGCGGGTCTCGCATCCGAACGTGGCGCACATCTACTTCATCGGCGAGGAGCAGAGCCGGCTGTACTTCGCGATGGAGTACATCGCCGGCCAGACCCTCGGCGACAAGCTCGCCGCCGGTCCCCTGCCGATGCACGACGCGCTCGCGCTGATCCGCTCGGCCGCGCTCGGGCTCCGCGAGGCGCAGCGCAGCGGGTTCACGCATCGCGACGTCAAGCCATCGAACCTCATGCTCGATGCGCACGGCGTGCTCAAGGTCGTGGACTTCGGGCTCGCCTCCGGCGGAGGAGGGCACATGGCGAGCGATGCGCCCGTCGAGCAGACGTCGATCGCCGGCACGCCGCTGTACATGGCGCCGGAGCAGGCGCGCGGCGAGGCCGTCGATTTTCGCGCCGATATCTACGCCCTCGGCGTCACGCTGTTCCAGCTCGTCTCGGGCGCGCCGCCGTTCGTGGCCGATTCGCCGGATGCGCTGCGTTCGCTGCACGAGACCGCGGCGCGGCCCACGCTGCGGCGGCGCAGTGGCCAGGCGCGCACGGAGATCACGGTGATCGATGCGCTGTGCGCGCGGATGATGGCGCCGCTGCCCGCGGATCGCTTCGCGACGTACGACGAGCTGATCCGCGAGCTCGAGCTGGCGTCGGAGTCGCACACCCGGCCGGCCGGGACGGTGGTGCGCGGGCTCGCGGGGTTCGCAGATCTCGTGATCGCGGCCGTGGCCGGCGGTCTGCTGCTGCTCGCCGCGTCGGCGCTCGGAATGCTCGGCGACAACGTCGAGGGGGGGCCGCTGATCTTCACGGTGCTCGCCGTGTACATCGTGATCGCCACGGCGCGCTGGGGCCGCACGCTGGGTCAGGCGCTGCTCGAGATCGAGGTCGTGGATGTCATCACCGGCTCGCGGCCGCGGATCGGGGCGGCGATCGTACGCACGTTGATCCCGCTCGGACTTCCGCTGACCGGGATGTGGTCGACGCTCATCGCGGGATGGTGGGGCCTCGAGCCGATCGGCCTCGTGGATGTGATCCTCACCGTGCTGTTCGTCGTGGTGACGCCGCTCGGGATGATCTGGGCGTCGATCCGCTCCGCCGGCAAGCGGACCACGTGGGACCGCGCGACGAAGACGATGGTGCGCTACCGGATCCGCCGCTCCAGCGTGCTGTGAGCGGTCACTTCACCATCTCCTCGACCATCTCGCGCGTGAGCGGGTGGTATCCGGCCTTCGCCTTCACGAACGATGCGCGAGCGAGAGCACGCCAGGTCTCCGACTTCGCCATCATCGCGGCGACGACGGGGCGCACCATGCGGCGACGGCCGATGCGCAGCAGGTAGCTCTCGACGATCGGCGCGGCGCGCGCGACGTCCGCGGTGATCAAGAGTGGGAGCCAGTGCATGAGGATCTCGTCGTTGCCCGTGCTCAGCTGGTACGCGGAATCGAGCGCCTCGAGCTGCGCGGCGGTCGCGGTGCTCGGCACGGCGCGCAGGTAGACGACCCAGTCGATGGTGTCCCAGCCCGCGGGCGGCATCGCGACGGTGGCGGCGAGCTGCTGGATCTTCGTGACCGTCGCGGAGGGCGGTGCGGGCGACGGGATGCCGCCGGCGTGGAGCCAGGTCGCGAGCTTCCACGGCTGCGGATGCGGCGCGAACAGCTCGGCGTTCGCCTCGAGCTCGAACGTCTCGGTGTCGGTGGACTGGAACGCGCGGCGATCGAAGCGGCGGCGCAGGAATGCATCGAACGTCTCGCGGCCGAACGCGATCTCCATCGCGCGCAGCAGCAGCGCGCCCTTCTCGTACGCGACATCGCCGAGCGCATCGTCGGGATCCTCGTCGGGACCGGCGGTGCGCGCGAGGAACGTCTTCGGATCCGTGTCCTTGTACTCCGCGAGCGTCTTCGTCAGATCCTGCGTGCCGAGCGCCCACTGCACGTCGGCGTTGTCCTTGCCGCGCAGCTTCTCCATCAGGCGTCGCTCGACGTACGTGGTGAAGCCCTCGTTGAGCCAGAAGTCATTCCACGTCGCGTTCGTGACCAGGTTGCCGGACCACGAGTGCGCGAGCTCGTGCGCGATCAGGGAGACGAGCGAGCGATCGCCCGCGATCACCGTGGGCGTCAGGAACGTGAGCCGCGGGTTCTCCATGCCTCCGTACGGAAAGCTCGGCGGCAGCACGAGCATGTCGTAGCGACCCCAGCGGTACGGGCCGTAGAGCTCCTCGGCCGCGGCCATCATCGCGTCGACCTCGACGAACTCGTTCGCCGCCGACTCGACCACGCTCGGCTCCGCGTACACGCCGGTGCGGGGACCGATCGGGCGGAACGCGAAGTCGCCCACGGCGAGCGCCATCAGGTAGCTCGGGATCGGCTGCTCCATCGTGAAGTGGAACACTCCGTCGGCGGCGATCGTCTGAGGATTCTGCGCGCTCATCAATGCCCACTGCCCGCGCGGCACGGTGATCGTGGCGTCGTAGGTGAAGCGCACGCCGGGCGTGTCTTGCATCGGGATCCACGAGCGGCCCTGGATCGCCTGCGACTGCGTGAACAGCATCGGGTGCTGCTTGCCCGCGGTGCCCGCCGGGTCCACCCACAACAGCGCCCGCGCGTCGGGCGCGGTCTGGTACGCGACGACGATGCAGTCGCTCGCGACCGTCACGGCGAGCCCGCGGCCGAGCACCTTCACGGCGGGCGCGAGGTCGTAGGGCAGCGGCTGCTTCGAGGCGCAGTCGGTGACCGAGCGGATGGTCAGCGCGTCGGTATCGAGCACCACCTGCGTCGCGCCCGGATCCCTGCGATCGAGCTGGAGCGTGGCGGTGCCGGTGAGCGTGCGCGCGGCAAAGTCCACGTCGAGCGCGAGCGACAGGTGCTTCACTGCGATCCGCTCGGGGTGCGCGAGCGAGTGCGGGTCGTGCTTGATCGGAGCGAGCTGCGGGCGCGCGCTGCCTTTGCACCCGACGGCGAGGAGCACCGCGCAGAGGACCGCTCTCATGTCACGGCAGCTTGCTCGCCATCTCGGCGAGGTACTCATCGATCTGCGGCTGGTGCGGGATCACGCACTCGCCGCTCTGGGTAACCACCGACTCCCACTTCCAGTACCCCGGCGGTTTCGGTGGATCGGGCTGCTTGCGCGCCCACCACCACAACCGCGCCTCGCGGACGCCCGGCGGATACGGCGTGGCCGCTCTGCCGTAGTCATTGGTCCACAGGTAGAACCGCGGGACCATCGTGCCGGCCGCCTCGCCCGCGACGACGAGCTTCTTGAGCACCGGCGGATCGGACGCGATGAACGCCTGCAGCGCGGTGAACGCCTTCTCTGCGCACGCGATTGCCTCGGGCCGCGCCGACGCGGGGTTCGGATCGGTCTCGCCATCGGGCACCACGCCCTGCTGCGGATAGAAGCCCCACAGCACGGCCTCGGGATACTTGATGTCCTCGCTGCCCTCGTACGGCCAGTACTCGGCGCCGGTCAGCGTGTAGCCGTTGGTCGTGAACGACGCCATCTTCGCTGCGGGCGCGGGCTTCGGCGCCTCCGGTTGCGGCGCCGGTTTGGAGGAGCCGCCGCAGGACATTGCGACGAGGGCGAGGAGCACGCTGCGCATGTCGCCTGCGTATCACAGAGCGAGCGAGATGCCCGCCACCGTCAACATGGAGATCGCGATGCCCATCAACGCTTCGCCGGCGATCAGGCCCGAGGCGATCGGCACGACGTACGAGTTATAGCTCGGAGCCTTGCGGCGAATGATCTCCGCGACCGAGGCACCGAGGAACATCATGATGCTGTTGCTCGCGGGCACCACCATCGCGAGACCCACGCCGTAGGGCGAGGGGATCCACGCCTTCGCGCGTGCGGGCGCGAACTTCTCGACGCACGCCATCCCCACGCCGAGGCTGCCGCCGATCATGATCGCGACGATCTGCGAGTGGCCGAGCGAGCCGATGCCGCCGGCGAACGCCTTCGACACGCCGGCCCACACTACACACGAGGGAGCGGGCCACTCGTCGCCGCCGAGCACCGACGGATCCGGGATCACGAGGTTGAATGCGGGGACCACGATCGCCGCGCCCGCGAGCACGCCGAACAGCTGCGCGTAGAGCTGGTGGCGCGGCTTCGCGCCGAGGAGCCAGCCGGTCTTCAGCGTGGTCAGCAGATCCGCGGCGTGCAGGCCGATGCCGCCGGTGACGTTCGCCGACATGATGTTGCCGGAGAGATTTCCCGGTGTGATCACGCCGTACATCATCTGCGTGACCGGACCGAGCGCCTTGGTCGGCGTGACATCTGTCTCGCCGGTGACGCGCGCGGCGACGAAGCCCATCAGCACGGCGAGCGGCACCGCGATGATCGCGGCCCACACCGGGATGTGGAACATCACCGACATCAGGATCACGATCACCGGCGTCAGGACCATGAAGCCGGCGGGGAACCACCACTCGGGACTCTCGACCGCGCCGATGCCCTGGCTCTCGTCCTGCTGGCGCTTCGCCTTGTTGAACATCTTCGACAACCCGGTGAACGCGCGGGCGAGCGAGCGCCAGTCGAGGATGAACGAGGTCAGGCCCGCGCCGACGAGCAGCGCCGCGCCCGGCCACAACGTCCACGCGACCACCGCCTTGTAGCTCGCCTCGGTGATCAGCCCCTCGCCGAGCAGCGACGGACCGAGGAAGCCGTACGTGAGCACGCCGCCGAGCAGCAGCGACCAGCCGGTGCGGAACGACATCAGCGCGCCCGCGCCGAACAGCACGACCTCGGTCTTGAGGGCGATCGTCCACTTCGCGAGCGTGCTGCCCGCGATCGTGATGCCCGGTGCGATCACGCCCGGGATGAGCTTCCACGCGTCGCGGATCCACGCGAGGGCGGCCCCGAACAGCGCGGAGTAGAGCAGCGCCTTCGCGGCGCTCGCGCCCTTGCCGGCCGCGGCGTTGTGGATCGAGCGGATGGTCTCCGCGGTCGCGGTGCCGGTCGGGAACGGCAACGACTCCTTGTTGATGAGCTGGCGCTTGATCGGGATCGCGGCGAACACGCCGAGCGCGGCGATCACGCCGAACCAGGCGATCATGCCCACGGAGTCGGGCCGGATCGTCGTCGCCATCATCAGCGCACCGAACGCCGCCATGTTGCCGCCGGCCGTCATGTAGCCGGCGCCGCTGGCGACCGTGGTCAGCGCATTGTTCTCGAGGATGCTCAGCGGCCTTCGGACCACGCCGATCGCCTGGAGCCCCTGGAACAGCGCGAACGCGAGGATGCAGGCGGTGAGCGTGACGCCGAGGCTCCAGCCGGTCTTGAAGAACACGTAGATGTTCGACAGACACATCACGGCGCCGATCAACGCGCCGCCGATCACCGCGCGCACCGTCAGATTTGCTTCGTTCGGCTGGTAGACCTCGCGCAGCCAGATGGCCTCGGGATCCTCCTCGGGACGGTCGTCAGACTGCGTTTTCACGAGCCGTGGACGGTACCCCGTAAAACACGCGATCTGTGAAGCACTGGAATCATTACAAGAACACGATTCAGGTGCAGATGTCAGACAGATGGGGCAAGGTAGCCCCCCTCATGGAGACCCAAAACGATAACGCGCAGTCGGAGTCCTCGGCCACCACCACGGTCGGTCGCTACAACGAGCTCATGCAGCTCGTCGCCAACATGAAGGCGGATTTCGAGAAGTTCTACAACGACAACAACAAGGCCGCCGGTACCCGCGTGCGTGGCGCGATGCAGGAGCTCAAGGCTTTCGCGCAGACCGTCCGTAACGAGGTCACCGAGATCAAGAACACCAAGGAGTAAGGCCGTCGGGCGCCGCGCCCGCGTCCTTCGACTTCGCGTCCGTATTTCTCCGCCCGCCGAGTGGCGGCGCATCTGTGCTGCCCGCTCGCGGTGCCACCTGGATCCGATCGCTCGATTTCGCGCGGTAAGGTCCCGCCATGGATCGAAACCCGCAGGCCAAAGAGATGGCCGACGAGTCGATGGTGCGGAACCTCGCCGCGCAGGCCGATGCGATCTGGCCGCAGGAGCGTCCGATCCTCGAACGCCATGCGCTGCCCGATGCAGCGGCGATCCTCGATGTCGGTTGCGGCACGGGTGAGATCTCGTCCCGGCTCGCCGACCTGTTCCCCCGCGCACACGTCACCGGCGTCGACCTGCTCGAGCCGCACCTCGACCTCGCGCGCGCGCGCTACGCGTCGTTCGGCGATCGACTGACGTTCCGGCAGGCCGACGCGTTCGAGCTGCCGTTCGCCGCGGCGTCGTTCGACCTCGTCGTGTGCCGGCACCTGCTCCAGGCCGTGCCGCGCCCCGAGGCGATCCTGGCCGAGATGGTCCGCGTCGCGCGCCCGGGCGCCACGCTCCATCTGATCCCCGAGGACTACGACATGATCCACGCGGGCCCCGCCCGCCTCGACGTCGGCGCGTTCTGGCACGCCGCACCTCGGGCCTACATGCGCGCCGCGAACATCGATCTCCACATCGGCCGTCACGCGTTCGCGCACCTGCGCGCCCTGCCGGTCGATGACATCCGCATCGACTACGCGATGGTCGACACCCAGCGCGTGCCCCGCGAGACCTTCGCCGGAATCTTCGAGGCCTGGCGCGACGGCTACACCGAGTCCCTCGCGACGCACCTCGACTGGCCGATCGACAAGGTCCGCGATCACTTCGACGCAACCATCGAATGCATCCGCGATCCGAATCGCTACGCCCTCTGGGTGGTACCGATCGTGACTGCACGCGTACGCTAGCCGGATGCAGCCGCAGTTCTGGAAGGATCGCTGGGCCGAGAACAAGATCGGCTTCCACGAAGGCAAGCCGAACAACTTCCTCGCGCAGTTCCTCTCGCACCTGACCGGTCGCCGCGTGCTCGTCCCCCTCTGCGGGAAGTCCGAGGACCTCGCGTTCCTCGCCGCGCACGGCCACCCCGTCATCGGCATCGAGCTCGTGGAGGACGCCGTCCGCGCCTTCTTCGCCGAGCACTCGGCGACCCCGACGATCGAGCGCCGCGGCGATCTCGCGATCTACACCGCCGGCGACATCCAGATCATCGCCGGCGACATCTTCGCGGTGACGCCCGCGAACGTCGGCCCGACCGACGCGCTCTACGACCGCGCGGCCCTCGTCGCCCTCCCCCCCGACCTGCGGCCCCGCTACGTCGCGCACCTCCGCACGCTGGTCCCCGCCCTGGCGTCCGGCCTCCTCGTGACCATCGAGTACCCGCAGGAGCTGATGTCCGGCCCGCCCCACAGCGTCCCCGAGCCCGAGGTGCGGACCTACTACCCCGCCGCCGAGCTCCTCGCCGAGGGCGAGCTCCACTCGGGTCGGGCCGCCGAGCTCGGCGTCGCGCGCGAGCGCTGCTACCGCATCCAGCTCTGAACCGGCCTCGTCCGAAAGGGGACGCTTTCAACTTAGACAACCAACGATCCGCAACCCCGCGGATCCTCGTGGGCCCTTGATCGATCCCCGAACCGGTCGACCCGATCGGCGTGAGCCTGCTTGCCGGTCTTCGAGAGCGCCGTGAACGCGGCGCGCTATCGATCGAGCTGACGACCTCGCGCTCGCGGGTGCAGGTCCTCGAGGACACCGCCCTCTCGCTCCTGGACTGCGTGCAGGCGCTGATCCTCGATCTCGAGGAGGTCGGCGCCTCCACCGTACGCGAATCCCTCGCCGGACTCCGCGGCCGGATCAGCGGCGGCGGCGCGCCCGAGCACCTCGCCGATCACCTCGCGACCGCGCGCTCCCTCACCCTCGAGCTCGCGGACGCCGAGCGCGAGCACCTCGCGAACCGCGACGCCGAGCTCCGCGACATCATCAAGATCCTGACCGACGGCCTTGCCGCGATCTCGTCCGGCAGCGCCGCCTATCACCGGCAGATCCTCGACACCGGCACCCGCTTCGAGGCCGCCTCGCGCCTCTCCGACCTTCAGCGCGTGCGCGCCGCGATCACCACCGAGGTCAGCTCGCTGCGCAGCGCCGTCACCGAGCGACAGGCCGCCGACACGAAGCTCACCGCGTCGCTCCGCGCCGAGGTCGCTCAGCTCCGCTCGAGGATCGAAGTCGCGAATCACGCCGCGCGCGTCGACGCGTTGACCGGCGCGGCAAACCGCGGCGCGTTCGACGAAGAGCTCGCGCGCCGCTGCGCCCTCGCCTCCAGCGGCGGCGTCACCTTCGCGCTCCTGCTCGCCGACATCGATCACTTCAAGTCGATCAACGACACCTACGGTCACCCGATCGGCGACCGCGTCCTCCACGCCCTCGTGACGTTCCTGCGCGATCGCGTCCGCCGCGACGACATGATCGCGCGCTGGGGCGGCGAGGAGTTCGCGGTCTTGCTCCCGAGCGCCACGGCTCGCGTCGCGTACACGAAGGCGAAAGCCCTCGTCGACCAGCTCGCCGACAGCGACTGGTCCGTCGATCCGACTCGCAAGATCCGGTTCACCATGAGCGTCGGCGTCACCGCCTGGCGCCACGGAGACGCGCCCGAGACCATCGTGGAGCGCGCCGACCGCGCCCTCTACGCCGCGAAGCACAGCGGCCGGAACCGCGCCTCCAAGGGCTAGCTCTGTCCCCGAATGGGGACGCGGTGCATTTTCGGAGTTTGCGATCGCCAACTGCGCGAAACTCGTGAACCCCGCAATGGGGACGGTTTCAACATAGACAACGTGCGATCGGTAAGTACGCGATGAAGCAACACGCCCCGGCAACCGAGCGCAACCGCGACGCGATCCGCGAGGTACTCGAACGCGAGCTACCGGCGGCCGGCATTGTGCTCGAGATCGCGAGTGGAACCGGACAGCACGCCGTGCACTTCGCGGCGGCCTTTCCCGACCTGACCTGGCAGCCGAGCGATCCGGATGCGACCGCGCGCGCGAGCATCGCGGCCTATCGCGCCGAAGCCGGACTCGCGAACCTCGCCCCGCCCCTCGAGCTCGACGTCATCGCGCCGTGGCCGATCGAGGCGGTCGCCGCGATCGTGTGCATCAACATGGTGCACATCTCGCCGTGGGAGTCGGCGCTCGCGCTGTTCGCCGCCGCCGGACAACGCCTCCCCGAGGGCGGGCTGCTGTTTCTGTACGGGCCGTATCGGTTCGATGGCACGACGGCGCCGTCGAACGAGCAGTTCGATCAGTCGCTCCGCTCGCGCGATCCCCGCTGGGGCGTGCGCGATGTCCGCGAGCTCGGCGCCGCCGCCGGCGAGCACGGGCTCGTGATGCGCGGTGCGGTCGCGATGCCGGCGAACAATCACTCGCTGCTGTTCCGCCGCACGTAACGACGAGGATCCGCGCGGTTGCGGATCGTTGGTTGTCTAAGTTGAAACCGTCCCCTTTCGGGCGAACGAGGATCCGCGCGGTTGCGGATCGTTGGTTGTCTAAGTTGAAACCGTCCCCTTTGCCGGACGGCGCCCCAGGCCGGGCCGGACACGTTATGGTGCGCGACCGTGTGGGTTCCGCTTCTCACGCTCGGGCTGGCGATCTGGGTGGCCAGCGTCGCGGTGGTGATCATCTTGCAGCGCCGGTCGGCGGCGGCCACGGTCGCGTGGCTGTTCGCGCTGACGTTTCTGCCCGTGGTCGGGCTGGTCATCTACCGGATCATCGGGCCGCTGCGCCTGGCGCGGAAGCAGATCAAGCGCAACGCGAACAAGCGCGTGGTCAAGGAGGCGCTCGAGGCGCTCGCGGCGCTCGATGACCACGGGGGCGAGCATCTGCAACTCGCGCGCGTGGGCATGGAGCTCGGCGAGGCCTCGCCGCTGCGGGCGGCCGAGGTCGACGTCTATTTTGACGGCGACTCGGCGTATGCGGCGATCCTCGCGGCCGTGGCTGCGGCCACGCACCATATCCACCTCGAGTACTACATCTGGGAGCCCGACAAGATCGGCGTCGAGCTGCGCGATGCGCTGATCGAGCGGCGCAAGGCGGGCGTTGCCGTGCGCATGGTCGTGGACTGGACGGGCTCGAACAAGCTGAAGAAAGCGTTCCTCACGCCACTGCGCGAGGCGGGGATCGATATGGCGTGGTTCAACCCGGTCAAGCTGCGCTCGCTGCGGCTGCGCCGGCCGGACTTCCGCACGCATCGCAAGATCGTGGTGTGCGACGGGCGCGTCGGGTTCACCGGCGGCATGAACATCACCGACAACCACTCGGCGTCGCGCTGCAAGGACTACTGGCGCGACACGCACATGCGCATGACGGGCGCCGCCGTGTGGCCGCTGCAGCGGCTGTTCGTCGAGGACTGGTACTTCGCCGCCGGGACGATGTGCCCGATCGATGCCGATACGTTCCCGACCCACGAGAAGGCCGGCGAGCACGTCGTGCAGGTCATCGGCTCGGGGCCCGACACCGCCGCGTTCGCGATTCACAAGATGATGTTCACGGCGATCAACCAGGCCACCGTGCGGCTGTGGCTGACGTCGCCGTACTTCGTTCCCGACGATGCGCTGCTCACCGCGCTGATCTCCGCGGGCTTGCGCGACGTGGACGTGCGCCTGTTGATTCCGAAGAAGGGCGATAGCCGCCTCGTGGATCTCGCCGCGCGCAGCTACTTGCCCGAGCTCCTCGCGGCCGGGGTGCGCGTGTACGAGTACGAGGCGCGCTTCATCCACGCGAAGACGATGGTGTGCGACGAGGATGTCGGCGTGATCGGCACCGCGAACCTCGACAACCGCAGCTTTCGTCTCAACTTCGAGGTCATCGCGATCGCGTACGGCACCGAGGTCAATCACAAGCTCGCCGAGGCGTTCACGCACGATCTGACGGGCGCCCGCGAGCTCACCGAGGGCGACATCGCGAAGCTCCGGCTCCGCACGCGGTTCGGTCAGGCGGCCGCGCGGTTGATCTCTCCGCTGCTGTAGACGGGGGGGCATGCGCGCATCGAGGACGCGAAGCGTCTAGTCGATCACGACGGCACGCGGAACGCGCTCGCGCATCACATGCGCGACGATCTCCGCGATCAAGCACGCCGTCAGGATCATCGACGCCTGCAACGCGAGCAGGCACGGACTCCGCACATCGCGCACGGCGCCGACCTCGCTCACGAACATCGCGATGCCGGTGGCCAGCGCCGCCACGATCGCGGGGATCCGCAGCACTGCGACCGAGAGCGGCCGCACGTGCAGCCACACCGCGAATGCAATGACGAGGACCGTGGTTACGACCGACTGCGCGATCGGATACGGATGCGGGACGTTGGACGCCCAGGGAAGGCAGGAGTACATGGCGAGCCTCCGATTGCAGCGCGCATGCCCGTGCGGAAGTCCGCGATCCCACGCGCGCGGACGGCCGCCGTGTGCCAGATCGGCGAGCGCCTCACGGGCGCCTCGATCAACCAGGCACGTCGACGAGCTGCACGACGAGCCGCACCACCGGCGCTCCCGTGTGCAGCTTGCTGACGTACGTGTGATGGCATCGCGTGGCCGGATCGCGCTCGACGATCGACGCCGCACCGGGCTGGGATGGAAACCGGAAGAACGTCGCCCCGCGCCGCTGATAGCGCACCTCGGCGGCCACCGGCGTCGCCGACAGGTCGACCATGACCTCGACGCGATGGTCATCGTGCAGCGGATCGTGATGCGCGAGCACGTAGTCGCCAGCCGAGAGCCGCAGCACGCGCGCCGAGACCACCTGCAGCGTCCGCTCGGTCACGTCGCACGCCATCGCCACCAGCTCTCGCGGCACCACGCCGTCGGCGTACTCGTAGCTTCCACGGTCGACGAGCCCGTACCGCGCAAACACCTCGGGCACTACCACGCGCGGCGCCTCCGGGAAGATCATCGCAACGCGCGAGAGCTGGATCACGGGTAGAACCAGCCCGCGAGGGAGAGACGCAGCCCGCCGAGGACCTCGCGCACCTGATGCAGCGAGACGTCGCTGACGTCGAACACGGCGAGTCGATGCGGCATTGGTGCGATCAGGAGCGCCGAGTCGGTCGCGGTGATCGCGCCGTCCTCGACGGTGCACCGGAACAGCTCGAGCTCGCCACCCTCGGGCGGCTCGGGCGTGGGCAGGTAGTACGCGAACGCGAGCCGCCGCTCGAGACCGTCCTGGTGGTCCGAGTGCGGCAGCAAGAAGTGCCCCACGCGATACGCATACGCACGCAGCTCCGCCCGCGTGACCGGCTTGCCGGTGATCCGCGCGAGCGCCGGTGCGAACACGCGACCGAACTGCGCGCCGAGCTCCGTCAGGTCGCCCGAGGCCTCGAACGCGAAGATGTCGCCCTCCTGGCGCACCACGCCCTCGTCATCGAGCACGTCGAGCACCGGCGTCGCGGGCACCACGCCGTCGAACACGAGGTGCGGAAACGGTCGTGCCGCGCGCCACGCGGCCGTCAGCGCCGCTTCGTCGCGCCAGGCGTCGCCGAGGGTCCACACGCGGGGGTGTGTACCATCACGCCGAAGGCCGGTCGATCAGACCGCTCGGCTTGTCGGCCGGCAGCGTGTACTTCGCCTCGACGGCCGCACGGATCTGCGCGCGACTGTCCTCCGGCGACAGCGCCTGATCGCTCTCCACCGTCTCGATCGCAGCCGCGAGGTCGGCGTCCTTGACCTCGGTCCGCAGCCAGCGCGAGTAGTCCTTGCGCTGCAGGTGATAGGTCCACGTGTCGTCGTCGACCCCGTCCCCGATGTGCAGGAACAGCAGCAGGTTGTGCGCCTTCAGCTTCAGCTTGCCCTCGCGCCCACGGAAGTAGAACGCGCGATCGCTGCCGAGGTTGCCCTCGATGTACTTGCGCGAGTGCCGCGTCCGCTCGGTGCGCGGCCGCTCGGTTGCGACCTCCACCGGATCCTCGCCCAGCTTCCAGTACAGCGTGTGGCCCGGGGCGAGCCTGGCGATCGGCGTCACCGTCGGCAACTCCGTGCGCGCCGCCTCCGCGAGCTCGCCCAGCGTGACCTCGGGATGCTCTCCCACCGCGAGCACGCTCTCGATGGTGCCGATGATCTGCTTCGCCACGCTCGCCGGATGCACCGTGACGTACAGCGTGCCGTGCGGGCGCATCGGCAATCCTGCCGCGGGCTCCCAGCTCGCGGGCAGCATGTGGTGCGCCTCGTCGATCACGAGGAAGTGCGGCCGCCCGGTGCGCGCGCGCAGATCGGCGAGCGCCGGCAGGAGCTGCGCGCAGAACTCCGGTCGATGATCGACCGCGATCCCGAGCATGTTGATCACGAGGTTCCGCGTGGGATCCTTCAGGACGTCCACGACCTCCTCGATCAGCGGCGCGCGCGACGGCGCACCGAGCACGACCGCGGACTCGAGCGCACCGAAATCTCCCTCGGGATCGATCACCGCGAACTGATAGCCCGCGGCGCCCAGCCGCTCGAGCAAACCGGTGGTCAGCGTGGACTTGCCGCTCCCCGAGGTCCCGCACACCATCGCGCACGTCGCGTACGGATCGAGCGAGACCTCGCGCTCGCCTGCGGTCCCGAGCAGCACGCGATGGCGCTTGAGCCGGCGCGCCGTGGCCGACAGGTCATCGGTGATCAGATGGGCGATGAGCTCGGCCACCCCCGCACCGTGGTCACCCTCGGTCACGAGGTCCGCGGCTTCCTTCAGCGACGGCAGCGCGTTCGCGACCGCCACTCCGCACTCGCACGAAGCGAGCAGCGCGTGATCGTTCTCCGCATCGCCCACGCCCACCACGTTGTGCGGCGAGAGCCCGAGCTCGACGAGCGCCGCCGCGAGGCCGGTGGCCTTGTTGACCCCCGACGGCAGGATCATCACGGCGCCTTTGTTGAAGATCACCTGCAGCTCGAGACCCTGGTCGCGGATCACGCCGAGCACGGTGTCCTGGTGCGGCTCCCAGGTCGCGACGATGACGCGCCCCACGGAGATCCGCTCGACCCCGCGCTTCTGCAGCTCGGCCACGAACGCCGCCGGCGGGCCCGGCGCGAGGTTCCTCGCGTCCTTCGTGGCCGGCGTGTAGACCAGCGCCCCGTTCTCCGCGACGATCCGATCGAACACCTCGGGGTGCGGCAAGAGCGCGAGCAACTCGTCGAGCTCGCGGCCGGTGACCATCACGAGCTTGCGCCCCGAATCCTTCAGCGTCCGCAGTGCGGTCCACGTTGGCTCGTCGATCACGCCGTGGTGAGCGAGGGTCCCGTCGTAGTCCGCGGCGACCGCGTGATAGCGCATCCCGTTGAATAGCCCGCGCATTGCGGGTGAGCGCTCCCCGCTCGCCCCCAACTCACGGAGGCATCACGGTGTTACGCTAGGGCCGACGGATGAGCGAGGGTGATCGCCGCCAGGACGCCGCGTTCGACGCGACGGTCGCACCACCGTCTCCGGACGTTGGCCAGGCGGCGACGCTCGCCGGTGGTCACGGCGCACCCGCGCTCGCGCACGGCGCGACCGTCGGCGCCACGGTCGATGTCTACAGCGACACCGTCGGCGGTGATCGAGATCCGCACGCCGGCACGCTGCCCGGCCCCGGCGTCGCGCTCGATCTTCCCAACCTGCCGCGCGTGGATGCAGCGAGCTACGCGATCGGTCCCGAGATCGCCCGCGGCGGCATGGGCAAGATCCTGTCGGCGCGCGATCGCCGGCTGCGGCGCGACGTGGTCATCAAGGTCACGCGGGAGCAGGGCCAGCTCGTCGATCCGCGGTTCGAGCGCGAGGCGCTGATCACCGCTCGCCTGCAGCACCCCTCGATCGTCCGGGTCTACGAGGCCGGCATCCTCGGCGATGGCCGCGCGTTCTACGCGATGGAGCGCGTGCGCGGACGCTCGCTCGAGGTCGTACTCGACGACACCACCACGATCGCGCAGCGCCTCGCTCTCCTCCCGCACGCGATCGCCGTCGCGGATGCGATCGCGTACGCGCACAGCGAGGGCGTGCTCCATCGCGACCTCAAGCCCTCGAACGTGCTCGTCGGTCCGTTCGGCGAGACCGTGGTGATCGACTGGGGGCTCGCGAAGGATCTGCGCCTCGCCGAGTCGGGCACCTCGCACCCGCGGCCGATCAGCGAGCCGAGCGCCGCATCGGATGCATCGCTGACCCAGGTCGGATCGGTGATGGGCACCCCCTCGTTCATGGCGCCCGAGCAGGCCCGCGGCGAGATCGCCGACGAGCGCAGCGACATCTACGCGCTCGGCACGCTGCTCTACACGCTGCTCACCGGAGCCCCGCCGCATCGCGGACAGTCGACCACCGAGGTGATCGATGCCGTCGCCACCGGCAAGCGCGCGCCGATCACCGAGCGCGATCCGAGCGTGCCGGCCGAGCTCGCCACCATCGTCGAGCACGCGATGGCCCACGCCCCCGCGGATCGCTACCAGAGCGCGAAGACGCTCGCCGACGAGCTTCGCCAGTTCGCCGCGGGCAAGCTCGTGGCGTCGCACCAGTACAGCCTGTGGCGGCTGCTCGCGCGCTGGCTGTGGCGCCACCGGATCACGGCGAGCGTCGCCGCGTTCGCGGTGGTGGTTCTCGCGGCCACGCTGATGCTGTCGTTCCGCAAGCTGCGCGAGGAGCGCTCCGAGGCCGAGCACGCGAAGGACGACGCCCTCCTCGCCCAGCTCAAGGCCGAGCGCGCGAAGGACTCGCTGATCATCGACCAGGCGCGCGCGATGCTCGAGATCGATCCGAGCAAGGCCGCCGCGTGGCTGCGCAAGGCCTCCGATGGCGCACTCGCGGAGCCGAAGAGCTTTGCGATCGCCTCCGAGGCCGCCGAGCTCGGCCTCGCGCGCGTCCTCGAGGGCCACACGAACGACGTCGAGCATGTGATCAGCGCGCCCGACGGCGTTCACGTCGCCACCGGCAGCGACGACGGCACGGTGCGATGGTGGAACGTCGACGACGGCACGTTCGTCGAGTTTCGCGGGCACGTGGGCCCGATCGAGACGATGGCGATGTCGCGCGACGGCACGTACCTCGCGACCGCCGGCACGGATCACGACGTCTGGCTGTGGGAGCTCGACGGCGGCGGCAAGCGGCGCCTCCAGGGTCACTCGAACACGGTGCGCGGCGTCGCGTTCTCTCCCGATGGAACGCGCCTCGCATCGACGAGCGAGGACGGCTCCCTCTTCATGTGGGACGTGATGAGCGGCATCGGCAAGGAGATCCGCCATCACCGTCACGGCCTCCGCCCCGTGGTGTGGACCCCCGACGGCAAGACCGTGATCATCGGCGGCTACGATGGCCAGATCGGTCGCCTCGATCCGACCACGGGCAAGGGCGAGATGCAGCAAGCGCACCGCGCCGAGCTGCGTACGATCGTGGTCTCTCCCGACGGCACGTACCTCGCCGCCGGCGACGAGGATGGCATCGCCACGTTGTGGACGATCGATGGCCGGCGCGTTCGCACGCTCCCCGGCCACACCGACGTCACGCGCGACCTCGAGTTCACACCCGACGGAAAGCACCTCGTCTCCGCCGGCGGCGATGACCTCGTGCACGTCGACTCGATCCCGGACGGGCCGCTCGTCGAGCTCGAGGGCAATACCGCCGGCGTGAAGGGCATCGACATCAGCCGTGATGGCCAGCTCGTCGCGTCGGCGGGCATCGATGGCTCGGTCTGGGTGTGGCCGATCATCGGCGGCAAGGGCCGGCGATTCCGCGGCCATGGCTTCGCGGTCAAGGCCGTGTCCTTCATGAAGGACGGCCGGCTCGTCTCGGGCTCCGAGGACGACATGGCACGCATCTGGCGTCTCGATCGCGAGACGCCGCCGCAGGGTGGACCGCAGCTCCGCAGCTGGCTACTCGCACACTCGAACGTCGAGATCCGCGGCCCGAAGACGAACTAAAACTCAGTACGGGTTTGGCTTCTCGAACTTGCCGGCGACCTTGATCGGCTTGCTCGGCTCCGAGCGGCGACCATCCTCCATCACCCAGAACATCGTGACGGTCTCGCCCACGACCGGCGCGCTCGATCCGTTCGGCAGCATCGCGCAGTCGTTGTGCGCGTACGGGGTCTGCACCCTGCCTGCCGCCACGCTGCTCCACGAGATCGCCTGACCCTTGGCGTTCACGATCACGATCGCCATCGCGCCCGCGGGCGGATCCGCGGAGAGCGTCGCCGTGGCGATCTGCGAGGAGTGCCGCGACATCGTGGCCGCGAACACGAGCGACTTCGCCTTCGGGCCGGGAATCGCCCCCTTCGCCTTGCTCGCCGTGACGCTCGCCACGACCTTGTGGTCGTCGTCCTCCAGCTCCGCGGCCGCCTGACCGTCGAACGCGACGCGGTACACGGCGAGGCCGGGCGCCAAGACCTCGATCTTCGGCGCCATCAGCTTCTTCCCGCGCAGGCGCCAACCCGAGTGAACCGGATCTTCGTTCTTGCCCGCCCTGGGCCCGTTCGTCCACGTGGTGGCGACGACGATGCCGCCATCACTCGGGATCTCGGCGCCCGCCTTCGTGACGACGTTCGCCTCGAGTGGCATCGAAGCGCAGTCACCCGCGGCCGCTTTCGGAGCAATGGCCAGGGCGGCGGCGATCAGCAAAAACCGGTGCATATGGGCTACCAACGTATGCCAGGCGGGGGCGGTCTGTCGTGGCATGCTTGCACCATGACCATGGCTGACCTCGGACCCGAACGCCCCGGGCAGGCGTCGGAGACCCGTGCGTGGGCCGATGATGGCCGGCGCCATCACGACGCGCACATGGTCAGTAACCGGCGGTTCCTGATCTTGCTGTCACTGATTGCGATCGGCCTCGCCGTGTTCTTTATTGTTCGCGCATGACTCCGTTCGAGATGCTGGGCGGCGCGGACAAGGTCACGGCTCTCGTCGAGACGTTCTACGACGTCATGAGCGAGCAGGAGCCGGCGCTCGCGAAGCTCCATTCCTGCGACCCCGAAGGTAAGGTCGCCCGCACGCCGCGCGACCGGTTCGCCCTCTTCCTGGTGGGCTGGCTGGGCGGCCCGGAGGACTATATCCAGCAAAACGGGCACCCGCGCCTGCGCATGCGCCACGGGCGGGTACCGGTCAATGGGCCTATGAGAGATGCTTGGCTGCGCTGTATGACGGCGGCAATGCAGCGACACGGCATCACAGGTGAGGTACGTACGTTCCTCGACAGTCGGTTCGCCGAGGTCGCCGACTTTCTCCGGAATACTGAAGGCTAGACATGGATCCCCGCATCGACGAAGTCCTCTCGTTCTGGTTCCGTGACCCCGCGCGCTGGTTCACCAAGAACCCCACGTTCGACGAGCAGATCCGCGAGCGCTTCTCCGCGCTCCGCGACCAGGCGGTCGCCGGTAGTCTGTCCTGGCGCAGCTCCGGTAAGGGCGAGCTGGGCCTGATCATCCTGCTCGATCAGTTCTCGCGAAATCTGTTCCGCGACAGCGCGCGCGCGTTCGAGGCTGATGCCACCGCGCTCGGCATCGCGAAGGGCATGCGCGCCTCCGGCCGCACTCAGCAGCTCACGCCGATCCAGCAGGTGGTCGCGCTGATGCCGTACCAACACGCCGAGGACAAGGCCACGCAGGCCGAGTCGATCGCGGCGTACGAAGCACTCGTCGAAGCGGCTCCGCCCGCCGACCGCCCGATGTTCGAGAACAACCTCGAGTACGCGAAGCGCCACCGCGACATCATCGAGAAATTCGGACGGTTTCCGCAGCGCAACGCCGCCCTCGGGCGCGCGACGACCGGCGAGGAGCGCACGTTCCTCGCCGACCCCGCGAATCTATTTTAGCCCGGGTGCGACACCTGCCGTCGCGGCCGCGGCGCGGCCTGTCACGCGGCGTTTAGCGCCTCGCGTTTCCGCGGAGACGCCGACCGCGTATCACCGGGTCATGGGGATGACGTCGGGCGCGGGCAAGCCGGAGATCAACGTGACGCCGTTGATCGACGTGCTCCTCGTCCTCTTGATCATCTTCCTGGTCATGATGCCGATCATGGTCCGCATGGAGACCGTCGACGTTCCTCCAAAGATCGCCGACGTGATCCCCGCGGAAGAGCCCGTGGTCCTCAAGATCAACGCGGATCTCTCCGTCACCATCGATGACGCCGAGACCATCGCGGGCATGGATCTCGCCTCGAAGATCGCCGAGCGCGTGCGCACCTCGAAGCAGGTCTTCATCGACTTCGGCGACGGCGTGCCGTGGGCCGAGGTGCTGCACACCGTGGATCTCCTGCGCGGGTTTGGAGATGACCCGCGCAACCCGGATGCGATCAAGGTCGCCGTGCGCGTGCGCGAAGACCTCGCGCCCTGATCACGGGTGCGCGAGGGCAGCCCGGCGATTCCCCGGGGCCTCGCCGCCGGGGCCAAGGTGATGCCACCCACATTCCCCAGTCGCTCCGAATCGAGGTAGGAACTAGCGTGCAGAGTTTCGCACCCCAGCGGGAGCCACGTGCCTTGTGCACGCGTTGCCTGCGCCCCATCTCCGTCTGTTATTGCGCGGCGCTCCCGCGCATCGAGACCACGACCAAGATCGTGATCCTCCAGCATCCGCGCGAGCGGTTCATGCCGATCGGCACCGCGCGCATGGCGTCGCTGTGCCTGCCGCAGACCACGCTCCTCGTCGGAATGCGCTGGGCGGAGAACCCGGCGCTCGCCCCGCAGCTCGTCGATCCGGCGCGCCCGCCGATCCTGCTCTACCCGGGGCCAGACGCGAAGGACATCCTGAAGGAACCGCCGGCCGGCCCGGTCACGCTCGTCGTCGTCGACGGCACGTGGTCGCAGGCGCGCACGGTGATCCGCGACAACCCGATCCTGCAGGCGCTACCGCGCTACGCGTTCACCACTCCGGAGC
Source organism: Haliangiales bacterium (assembly GCA_038203335.1). Classification (GTDB taxonomy): domain Bacteria; phylum Myxococcota_A; class Polyangia; order Haliangiales; family Haliangiaceae; genus JABFXX01. The sequence continues at coordinate 40,418 of JBBRED010000029.1, forward strand.
CCACGATCTATCGAATCCGCAAGGAGCCGAGCGACGAGTACTGCTCGACGATCGAGGCGCTCATGCACGTGCTCGGCGCGCTCGAGGGCGACCCGGCACGATTCCGCTCGCTGCTCGATCCGATGCGGCGGATGATCGATTCGCAGATCGCCTGCCAGGCGCACTCACCGCGTCGCTCCACGCCGCGCCAGCCGCGCACCGGTCCGCCGCGCCGCCCGCTCCCCGAGCTGACGCGCTGGGACGACGTGGTCCTGCTCGTCGGCGAGGCGAACGCGTGGCCGTACTCCACCGAGGGCGCGAGCCCGCGCGACGAGCTCGTCCACCTCATGCTCCACCGCCCCGCGACCGGCGAGACGTTCGAGCGCGTGATCGCGCCGGAGCGCCCGCTCTCGCCCACCGCCACGCACCATACCGGCCTCTCCGAGGACGAGCTGCGCGCCGGCGGAACCCGCGCCGACGCGATCGCCGATCTCGCGAGCTGGCTGCGGCCGACCGACATCGTCGCGGCCTGGGGCCACTTCGGCACGTCGCTCGTGCGCGATGCCGGGGGCACGCTCCCCATGCCGTGCATCGATCTGCGCGCGGCGGCCTATCGATTCCACAACGCGAAGATCGGCACCCTCGACGAGTACGCCGCATCACGTGGCCCGGTTCCCGCGGCGCTCGCCGGTGGCCGCGGCGGTCTTCGCCTGGCGCTGCTCGCCCAGATCGTGGCGAGCTGGCGTCCGCTCTAGGCGGTCCGAGCCTTCGCCGCTCGGCGCTTCGAGAGCTCGACGCCGATCGCATCGAGCCCCGCCGCGTTCGCCGCGGCGAGCGCCGTGCCTTGGCCGCAGAATGGATCCACCACGGTGCGCGCGCCCGTCGAGGCGATGTACGCGATCGCCATCTCGCACGCGGCGCTGCCCATCGCGCGCGCCCAGCTCATCTTGCCGAGCGCCGGCAGCACATCCGCCGTCGCCGCCCCCGGTAACAGGCGGCGCTCGCGGCTCACGGCGATGACGTGTGCGTACGCGGGCCGACCGAACGTGACCATGCCGGCGGGCACGCGGCACACCACGCGGTGAAACAGCGCGTGGCTTCCCGCTGCGTCGGCGCCGGTCATCACCATGTGGCCCTTGTCGATCCAGCGGCCGTCGTACTTCACGTCGGTCTGGTAGAACACG